>NZ_CP015136.1:0-325000 GCF_001618865.1 Luteitalea pratensis | reverse complement strand
ACTGTCGTTCACTCTCGGTGAAAGGGCGATCGGCCGACGTCACGAAGAGGACG
This sequence comes from Luteitalea pratensis, assembly GCF_001618865.1. Taxonomy (GTDB): domain Bacteria; phylum Acidobacteriota; class Vicinamibacteria; order Vicinamibacterales; family Vicinamibacteraceae; genus Luteitalea; species Luteitalea pratensis. Next base: position 324,947 of record NZ_CP015136.1, on the reverse strand, counting down.
AGGTCGGAGCGCGGCACGAAGTCCGCGGTGATGGCCTCGTGCTCGCGGATCACCGCGTTGGTGCCCGGCGTGTCGACGATCGCGATCTCGCGAAGGAACTCCACCGGCGCGGTGATGACGTGCAGGTGATCGGACCGCTCGACGCGCGTCGTGGTATCGCCGTGTTGCAGCAGGTGGACCTGCGCGGTGGTCGGCGTGACGCCTTCCTCGAGCACCGGTGCTCCGAGCAGGGCGTTGATGAAGGCGCTCTTGCCGGCGTTGAATTCGCCGACGATGACGACCAGGAACAGCTCGTCGAGTTGATGGATGGACTGCCTCAGCGCGTCGAGGTTGTCCGGGGCCGCGTCGAGCCGCACCAGTACGTCACGCAGCGCCTCGAGCGCGCGCCGCTCGTCGTTCACCAGTTGCTGGTCTTCGGGCCGCAGGAGCGCACTCACCATGCAGGCAGCATCGCACGGCCGGTAAGCGTGCGTCGATCAATGGCCACGTTGGCGGTCTCGACGGTAGGGCCGGCTCTCCTTGGGCGCCGGAGCGCGGAGCGCGAAGGTGGCCGAGCCCGGCCTGCCGTCCGCAATGGCCATCGTCGGTTACCGCGCCGCAAGTGATGCAACCGACACACCCGGCACCGTGTGCCGCCCCGCTGCGTCGTGCTTGTGCGTGGCGTAGTGCTGGCGCAGCAGATCCTTACCGTAGTCGTTGCCATTCGGCGTACGGATCACGACGTGCACGTGCTCGCGGAACGGCACGCCCGCCGGGTACTGGCGCCTGAGCCCCGCAGGGGTCTGGTGGTCGAACTCGATCAGCACGACCGGGCTGTGGATGCGGTAGTAGAAGACGCTGTCGGCCGAGGTGCCGCCCTTCCACGAGACGTACGTCTCCTTCATGTGGGCGCGAACCTCGTCCATCTTCACCTTCGCGTGACCCTCATCCATGTTGCCGACGTAGCGCTCGACCAGGGCGATCAACTGTTTGCTCTGCGCGGCGTTCAGCTTCGACACGGGCAGACCTTCGTACGGGACGACGACGTTGTCCATCCAGGCCTCACCAACGTTGTCGTTGCCACGCTTGTCGCCACGGACGATGGCGCGCGCCCGCTGATCGGCGTCCAGGCCATTGATGAAGGCCAGCCCGTCGGCCTGCTCTTCCTGCAGGATCGTCGTCCCGGCGTACTTCCCCTTCGTGGCAATCACTGGCTCGGAGCCGAAGAAACTGGGCGTCATCACGACCTGGTCGCCGAGCACGAAGTAGTTGATGACCAGGTGATGGCCGTCGACCTGCCAGCCCCACGGCTCGGTGGCCGACGGAGTCCCCATCACGGTGACGTGATAGAGCCACTCGCCATACGCCTCGAAGTCGTCGTCGTTCAGTTCGCCCAGGGTGTGATTGAGCTTCATGATGTCGCGGCTCAGCGTCAGCCCGCGGGCGCTCAGCGACGCGCGCAACAGGCCGAAGGCGGCCTCACGCTGGGCTGGCGCCATCTCGGCGAAGCTGACGCCGGCCCGCCGGTAGAAATGCTGGTTCATCCAGCTGCGCCACTCCGGATCATCGACGTCGAACGCGGTGCGCTTGCGCTGTTCCGGTGCGAGCGCCGCGAGGAAGGCCGCGGCCGCCTTCTGGACCGGCGCCGTGGAGACGCCGGTCGACTTCACGCCGAACAGTCCCGGCACGACTTTGCCGTCGGCAGTCACTCCCTTGAACGGGTCGGCAAGGCCTTTCGCTTCGAGATCACGCGACCGCGTCGTCCATTCGGCGATGCGTCCGTCCTTGCCCTTGGCCTGCGGTGCGGGCGCAGGCGCCTGCGCGCCGATCAGCACTCCGACCGTCCCCGCAGCCAGCACGAGCGCGACCGACGAGACCCACGCGGACTTCGATACCTGCCGGGACATGCAGCCTCTCTTTGGAAGGGTCCACTATAGTCCGGGTACCGGGTGCCGGGTGCCGGGTTCCGTGGATAGCGGATCGGGAATCGGGTGTCGAGGAATCGGGAGTCACCGAACGACCACCGCCGCGGTTCCGGCAGTCGACATTCCCGGCATCGCGGCATTCTCGGCATTCCCACGTGCCGGGTGCCGGGCACCGCAATGCCTGATGCCTCATGCCTTATACCTCAGGCTTGAGACCTGAGACTTGAGACGTCGTGCATGAGGCGCGTCGATTCGCGCAGAATGCCGTCATGAGCCAGACGGCTGCGATTGCTGGCGTGACCCTCACGCTGAAGACCCTGCTGGAGACGTCCTACAGGGCCCGCGGTGGCGAGAACAGGCACCTCGCGGACGTGCTGGTGACGACGATGCCCGTCGATCGTGCACGGGGCGTGCATCACCGGTGTCAGTTGAATCTGGCGCTCGCGACCGTCGTCGACAACACGTCGATGCGCAATGCGGTCGGGCTGGGCTCACGGGGAGGCGGTGTGGGCAGCGGGGCAACGCAGGCGCTCGACCTGCTGTACCTGCTCACCGCCTACGGACAGGAAGACGACGACGTCGGCGCGCAACATGTGCTTGGTGCCGCCTTGCGAACGCTGCACGAGCAGCCGGTCCTGCCTGCGATTGTGCTGGCCGATGTCTTTCCGCACAGCGGCGCGAGCGGCACGCTGGACCAGGTCCGCGTCACGCAGGCACCGCTCACGCGCGAGCAGATCGTCGCGTGGTGGCTGGCATTCCACACCCCCTACCGGCTGAGTGCGGCTGTGCAGGTGACTGGCGTTTCGCTTGGCTGACTACAAGGATCGAGGACGGAAGAGGGAGGACGGGAGATAGGATCTCAGGAGCACAGGAGCGCAGGAGCGCCGTGGTCGTCAGCCGGCGACGACGCCGGCCCGCGCGCCGCGCGACTGCTGCGCCTTGGCGAACACCTCGAGCAGCGGCTCGGTCTGCTCGAACGACAGGCATGCGTCCGTGATGCTTTGCCCGTACACCGCCGGCCGGCCGGCGACATAGCTCTGGCGCCCCTCGACCAGGTGGCTCTCGAGCATGGTCCCGATGATCGGCCATGAGCCTTCGGCCACCTGTGCGGCGACCGCCGCCGCCACGTCGATCTGCCGGCGATGGTCCTTCTGGCTGTTGCCGTGCGAGCAGTCGATCATCACGCGTTCGGGCAGGCCATTGGCGCGCAGGCGCTCGCACACGTCCCTGACCGACGCGGCGTCGTAGTTCGGCCCGGTGCGCGATCCGCCGCGCAGGATCACGTGGCACGTGTCGTTGCCGGTGGTCTCGAAGATCGCCGACACGCCTTGCTTGGTCACCGACGGGAACAGGTGCGGCGACCGCGCGGAGAGCACCGCGTCCACGGCGGTCTGCGTCGTGCCATCGGTGCCGTTCTTGAAGCCGACCGGCATCGACAGCCCGGAGGCGAGTTCGCGATGCACCTGGCTCTCGGTGGTGCGGGCGCCGATGGCGACCCACGAGGTCAGATCGGCGATGTGCTGCGGCAGCTGCGTGTCGAGGAATTCGCATGCCACCGGCAGCCCGAGTTCGGCCACGTCGAGCAGCAGTTGGCGGGCGAGGCGCAGGCCCTTGTTGATGTGGTAGCTCTCGTCCAGGTCGGGGTCGTTCACGAGCCCCTTCCAGCCCACCGACGTGCGCGGCTTCTCGAAATAGCAGCGCATCACGGTGATCAGCTGGTCCTTGTACCGTTCCGCCACTGGGACGAGGCGTTCCGCGTACTCGACGGCGGCGCGGGTGTCGTGGATGGAGCAGGGCCCGACGATGACGACGAACCGTGGATCGCTACCCATCACCACGTCGGCGATGGCCACGCGCGAGTTCGCCACCACGTTGTTGGCGCGCTCGGTCGCGGGCAGTTCCTCGATCAGGATCGCGGGCGGCAGCAGCGGGCGGGTCTGGGTGATGCGGAGGTCGTCGGTCCGGCGGTACATTTCACCCGCCAGAGTACTGCACGGCCTGGCAAATCGGCAGCGCCGGGCGGGTCATACAGGCGCATGCTGGCCTGACGGCCACCTTCAGCCTGCAGCCTACGGGCTACGGAGGAGTCTGGCGCTACCGGGCCGGGCTCGGAGAGCCGGCCCTACCCTCCAATCCCGGTCCTGAGTCTCCCTGAGTTCCTGAGATCCTGAGATCTTGCCGAGTTAGCGTGAGGGCGGCCACGCCGACCTGAGCGCCATCAGCCGCGTCGACCCGCTGGCAGGCCGACGTCCCCCAATCCACTCGATCCGCGTGAACGGCTGCGTCGGGTAGACACGCTCGGTCATGACGGTCTCGCCCTCGTTGGCGAAGACCTCGATCACCGATCCATCGAAGATCACGCGCACCGGTACCTGCGCGAACGGCCGGAGCGGCCCGACGTGGCGTTCCGCATAGCCGTTGGGCACGGGGCCGTTGCGCGACCGCTGCCGATCCACCGACAGCTCGCGACGATCGGCGCTGACGGCGATCAGCACCTCCTCCCCGGTCTGGTTCGACAGGCGCAGCCCGGTCTCGGCCTGGTCGGCCGCGGTGACCACGAATGTGATGTCGGCGCTCGGTGGCAGCGGCAGCGCGTCCTTGAGCATCTGGTGCCTCGCCGACTCGGGTTCCATCAATCCGCTGAGGCCACCCGTCGGTTGCTGCACCAGCCGCCAGCCCTCGGCAGTGCGGCGGAGCGAGAGCTTGCGCGGCAGCGACTGGGCGCCGCGCCAGGTCTCCGTCGGCTCCTCGTTCGCGTACTGCCAATTGCTGATCCATCCCATCCAGATCGGACCGCGGCCGGCCGGCAGGTCCGAGAACGAGATCGTCGCGTAGAAATCCTTGCCGTGGTCGACCCACCGCACCCTGTCGACGCCATCGTCACTGACGAACCGGGTACCGTCGAACGTGCCGACGAAGTACTGGCCTCCGGATCCGCCTTGCGGGCCACCCGGATTGAGGTCCACGTCGAGGATCCAGCGCGTGCGCGCCGGCTCGTTCTCGACCGGCACCTCGATCAGGTCGGGACATTCCCACACCCCGCCAGTGGCCCCGGCCGGCCCGAAGTCGCTGAGCGGCGCCCATGCGGTGAGGTTCGTCGAACCGAAGAAGCGCACCTTGCGCTGGTCTGCGAGGACCGTGACCATCACCCAGCGCCTGGTGGCGGCGTGCCAGAAGACCTTCGGGTCGCGGAAGTCCTTCAGCCCGAGGTCGAGCACGGGATTGCCGGCAAACTTCATCCAGGTGCGCCCGCGGTCCTGGCTGACCGCGAGGTTCTGGGTCTGCTTGCCCAGTCCGTGGCCGGTGTAGATGGCGACGAGACAGGATCGATCGTTGCCCTGCACACGGCACAACCCGCTGGTGTTGGCGTGATCGACCACGGCGCTGCCCGAGAAGATCATCACGCCGCCTTCCTCGGCCAGCGCGAGCGGCAGGTGCTCCCAGTGCAGCAGGTCGCGGCTCACGGCGTGGCCCCAGGACATGTGGCCCCACGTGGTGCCCTGCGGGTTGTACTGGTAGAACAGGTGGTACTCGCCCTTGTAGAAGACGAGGCCGTTCGGGTCGTTCATGAAGTTGCGCAGCGGCGTGAAGTGGATGCGCGGGCGCAACGGTTCACGATACGGCTCGATACGGCTCGCCTGGGCCGCGGCGCTTTCGCGCTCGTCGGTGGTCCAGACGGTCGCCGGCAGCAGCGCTGCGAGGATCACGAACAGGAGCGGGCGCAGCGTCGGCATCGGTGGAGGGACAGCCTAGCACCCGATCGGGTACCGGGTACCGGGTACCGGGTATCGGGTACCGGGCTCAGGGCTTACGGCTTACGGTCAAACGGTGCACGGCCGCGTCGCAGGTTTCAGGAACAGGCTCGAGACCTGAGACCGCACCCGGCAGGCCGTGAGGCAAGCGTTAAGCGTTAGGCGTTAGGCGTTAACGTGCCCGCCTGGCATCGGGCCACAGGGCAATGACGTCAGGCGTCAGCCGCCGCACCGTCCGCAGTCCGCGCAGGGTGCGGGCCAGCGTCGCATCGTCTTTCGCGCTCCATGGGAAGCCGTACTGCGCACGCAGCTCGGGTGGCAGAAGCCCCATGGTGACAACGCGGTTCATGGCGCGCCATGGGGCGATCAGCACCGAAAAACGCGGGGCGAGCACGTCTGCCGCAAGGTCGCGGGCGGTGTCGCTCACCACGATCCGGCCACTCGCCAGCATCGCGGAGATGTAGGCCTGCGCTCCCGCCCAGGTCTCCGGCACAAGGTCACCACCACCAAGCGCGCGCGCCACCGGGGCCGACTCGCGGCACCAGGCATCCCGCTCGTCGTCGCTGATGGGCCCGACGATGGCCTCGTACACGCGGGGAAGGGAATCGAGGAGTGTTGCGTGGACCCAGAGGACGAGCGACGGGTCTTCGGCGGAGTAGGGAGTGCCGGCCGGGTAGGGGCCGACCGCGTCGGCCAACGTGCCGTTGACCCGGCGATGGATCGCCAGGATGCCATCGAGCGCCGCTCGCGATTGTGCGGCATCCCCGAACGTGAGATGCCGCATGGCCTGGACGGTGTGATGCAGGCGCGCCGCCGCCGAGAACAGCGTGCCTCCACGCGCCGCCGTCATTGTCGCCGCGGCCCGCTCGGCGTTCGGCGTTCCGCCTTCGCCGAGGCTACGGCGGACAAGTCGGCGTTCAGCGTTCGTCTCGCTCCCCTGCTTCCTGCTGAAGCTGCTGTGATCGGCCACGCCCTGCGCGACCAGCGGATGGGCGAGCTGCAACAGGATCGCGCGGCTCCAGCCGGCGAGGACGACACGCTCCGCGTTGATGCGCTCGGCGATGGTCATCGCACGGCCTCAGGGCTCACAGCTCATGTCTCGTGTCTCAAGTCTCAAGTCTCAAGTCTCACGGCTCACGTCGGTGATCTTGCCTGAGTCCTGAGTCCTGAGACCTGAGTCCTGAGACCTGAGTCCTGAGTCTGTGTCCTGAGACTCGAGGCTGTCCTGAGACCTGACCCTTGAGACCGCATGATCCAGTTGGCCGAGGAGCAGCCGGTTCTTGGCGGTGATGGCGGCGGGGATCGTCTGGGTCCACACGCGGTAGCCCGCGCGCTCGAGGCGCGCCGCACGGCGGACGTCGATCGCAAGCGCCGCGTCCATCCAGCCGCCGAGCGCGCCCGGGTCGCACGTGGCCGCGTCGTGACAGCAGGGCAAGACAACGACGCGGGCGCCCGCGGTGGCGGCGTGCGTGAGAATGCGGTCGGTGAGGGCGCCGCATGCGTGGCTCGACACCACCACGTCGCTCTCGTGCAACGCCACGTCGTCGAGCGGGGCGCTGACGAGCGCCACGCGATCGCGGAGACGCGGCCAGGCGTCGGCGAGCACGTCGTGGAGGCGTGCGGCCGAGGGTGGAAGCACGGTGTCGACGGCGACGGCGCACGGCGACGTGTCGTCGAGCAGGAGCATGACGTTGGCGAGCAGACCGTGCCCGGCTGCCAGGTCCATCACGCGGCCGCCGCGGAACAGGCGACGGGCCCGCCGCGCCACTTCCCACGCCTCGAAGAACTCCTTGCGCGGCAGGACACCGGCACGACACACGGCGCGGCCGATCCGGTCGCGCAACGTGTCGCCGGCGAACCGGCCGAGGTCCTTCTCCGTGAGGCGGGACTTCGAACCAGGGGAGAACATACAGCCCACCACAGCCTACGGCCTGCGGCCTACAGCCTACGGGGCCAGTGCCTACAGCCCACGAGTTGGCAGCCTGCAGGCTGTAGGCCGTAGCCCCCTTCTACCTGATTTCCGCCAGCAGCTTCGACAGCGCCTTCATGTGATCGGCATCCGGTCCGGTCAGCGTGGCCGCGCGTTCGCCGAGCCGGCCCGAAATCAGCGTGAGCTGCGCGGCGTCGCCGGTCTTCACGGCGCCCTTGAGCATCTCGACGCGATCGGCCTGCACTGCGCCCGAACGCACCAACTGGTCCACGTATGCCATCGCCACGACGCGGGAGGCGGCGAACGTCACCTTGTCCTGATGCTGCACGTTGAAGGATTTTGCCTGCACCGTCGAGGCCGCATCGATCTCGTTCTGCGTGAGTTGGTCGCCGGCCGTCAGCCCGAAGACGTCGACGCCGCGCGACATCTCGGAGCCGTAGATGCGGCCGTTGTACCAGTACGAGGACCAGTATCCGCCCGTGATCAGTTTCTCCGCGTCGAGTGGCCCGCGGTCGAAGAAGGCGATCTCCTTCGGGTGTGACGAATCGGTGAAATCCATCACCGACACGCCGCCCTGGTACCAGGCCTGCACCATCAGGTCGCGGCCAGGCACTGGCACGAGCGAGCCGTTGTGGGCAACGCAGTTCTCGGTCGCCGTCTGCGGCGCCGGCAGCTTGTGGTAGCTCTTGAACACCAGCTTGCGATCGACGATGTCGAAGATCGCATTGGCGCCCCAGTTGGCCTGATCGGTGGCAAGGCACCGCGGACGCATGCCGCCGCCCCACTCGTCGGTGAACACGACCTTCGTGCCGTCGTTGTTGAACGTGGCCGAGTGCCAGTAGGCGAAGTTCTTGTCCGACACGTAATCGAGCCGGTTCGGATTGGCCGGCTCGCTGATGTCGAGCAGGATGCCATTGCCCGAGCACGCACCAGCCGCGAGCCCGACCTCCGGGTACACCGTGATGTCGTGGCACTGGTTGGTCGTCGCCGTCTTCTGCGTGCCCGGACCATGGTCGCCACCGGGCCAGAGCCCGGCGATGTTGCCCGACTTCTCGTCGGCGAAGATGCGCGGCCGCGCCACGATCTGCGCGTCCTGCGGGCGAGCGACGGGAACCTTGATCACGTCGATGCTGAAGAGCGCCGTCTGGGGATCCTCCTTCGGGTCCTTGCCGGAGCAACCCTCGAGTTCCTCGGCCGAGCGCGCGCCCGACGTGCCCGATCCGTACACGTACACGTTGGCGGAATCCTTCGGATCGGTGACCAGGGTGTGCGTGTGCGAGCCACGGCACGTCTGCACGGCCGCGACCTGCTTCGGCGTCTTCACGTCGGAGATGTCGAAGATACGCACGCCACGGAAGCGGGCCTTGCTGACGGGATCCTCGACGCCGCCGACGCCGCAATCGAGGCGTCCGCGCGTCTGCTCGACCGACATGAACAGCAGGTTGCCGTGGACCGACACGTCACCCTGCCCACCCGGGCACACGACCGACGTCAGCAGCGCCGGTTTCTCCGGGGTGCTGATGTCGTAGATGTTGAAGCCGCTGAAGTTGCCGACGAAGAGGTAATTGCCGCTGAACGCGAGGTCCGAGTTGGCGAAATTCAGCCCGCCCCAGGCCGGGCGCGCCGGCTTGGACGCCTCGGCGGCCGACTTGCTCGCGGCGGGCGCCTTGACGGTGCTGGCTGCACCCTCCTTCTTGTCCGTTTCCTCGGACATCGGCGGGTTCGGCTCGCCGGCCGGGAACTTCGGGTCGAAGAAGCCCTCAGGCTTGGGCACGTTGGCCAGCAGCTCCATCCCGCTTGCGGCGACTCCCGCGTCACGCACGCCGGCCTTGAGACCCACGCGAGGATCTGGTGTGGAGGAGGTGGCCGTCTGCGCGCCGGCTGGCACGGCGAAGACCGCAACGAAGGCCGAAGCGGCCAGTGCACGAGCGAGACACGTCATTTACCGAACTCCTTCAGCATCGCGCCCATGCGCGCGATTTCCATCGCCTGATCAGCCTCGACATCCGAGGCAAAGTCGAACAAGTCCGGCTCCTGGCCACCGCCGGGTGTCGCAAACAGTTCCTTCACCATCGTCAGGGCGCCCTCGTGGTGCTGGATCATGCCCGCGAGGAAGAGCCGGTCGAATTCCGCTCCCCTGGCGGCCGCAAGCTGCGCCATCTGCTCGCTCGTGAGCATGCCCGGCATCTGCCAGTGCGCCATGTGGTGCGCGTGCGGGTCCGGCAGTGGCTCGCCGCGACGCGTGAGCCAGTCGCGCATCATCTGCATCTCGTCCTTCTGGGAGACCTCGATACGCAGCGCGAGCCGTCGGAGGTCCTCGTTCGCGGTCCGTGTCGCCACGAGGGCCACCATCTCGACCGCCTGGGCGTGATGGCCAATCATCCCCTGCATGAAGTGCACGTCAGCGGCACGGTGCCGCACGCCGGACGTGTCGGTCGCCTCGGCAGCGGTGATCTCGCGGCTCGGCTCGCCGGGCGCGCCCGGCTGGACGATGCGTGGGGACTGGGCGGCAGCGTGACTCGCGGCAGCCGTCGCCAGCAGCGCGAGTGCGGCAATGCAGGCGGGAGCGGAACGCACGAGTCGATGGTGACATGGATCCGGGGCCGATCACACCCTGCCGAACGACAGGGGCGGCCGCACGTCGGACAGACGACGCGCTGTGCGACGCCGTTTACGCGCCGCCCGCAACGCTTTCGAAATGCGTAATCGAGTGCGCCTCCACCGTCCTCATGTGGCGACAAACCGTCGCATCGACTTCCGCACGGTTCTTGCAGCCGCTGCATGCCGATTACCGCTCTCTCTCTCCCCAGGAGTGTCAGTTTGTCCGAGACCGTCCCGCCCCTCGTCGATCCCTCCCGTCGTTCCTTCTGCACCCAGGGGTGCCTGTCGGCCGCAGCCGTCGCGCTCGCTTCGCTCTCGTCCGGGTGTGGCGGCGGCGGGAGCGACTCCACCAGTCCCGGCGGGTCGGGCAGCACCGGCAGCCCGCTCGCCAGCGCGACCGGTAACGTGTCGGGGCGAGTCGTCTCGGTGCCCATCGACGGGTCGCCGCTGACCACGGTCGGCGGGGCCGCGGTTGTCCGGACGTCGCTCGGCAACTACCTGCTCGCGCGCACAGGCCAGGACACCTTCACGGCCCTGACCGCCGTGTGCACGCACGAGGCGAATCAGGTCAGCAACTTCACCGGCAGCCAGTTCGCGTGCACGTTCCACGGGTCGCTCTACACCACGTCCGGTTCGGTTGCCCGCGGCCCGGCCACGCGCCCGTTGACGTCGTACCCCACCACGTTCGCCGGCAACACGGTGACGTTCAGCGTTTAGGGCCACAGGTCTCAGGAATCAGGTCTCAGGCCTGAGACTTGAGACCTGAGACGTGAGACCTCGCCGGGATCCGGGTACCGGGTACCGGGTGCCGGGTATCGGTGATTGAGGGTCACGGCGTGGGTTAGCGTTCGGCGTTCAGTGTTCGTCCGATGGCTCAAGTCTCAGACATGCCTGAGACCTGAGACCTGAGACCTGAGACCTGAAACCTGAGCCCGCGTCATTCCGCCGGCCGCATGTTGCGGATGGCGCTGATGCGCCACGTCCCTGCTCGCCTCGCCATCACGAACGTCGTCCACATGTGCCGGGGCGGCGTGCCGGCCGCGGCGGCGATCTCGTAGCGGCCGTCAGCCACGGCCACGTCGGGCGAGACGAAGCGGACGGTCTCGATCTCGATGGTGCGGACGCCACTGGTGCGCGCCGACGAAGCGAGCCCGCCGCTCACCACTGCATCACGGCCGCGTCTCCATTCGCCGGTGGACACCAACTGATCGGCGTCGTCCGTGAAGAGGGCTGCCAGGGCGGTGGCGTCACGCCGTTCCCGCGCGTCCACGTAACTGACCACCACGGCACGCACGGCAGCGACATCGGCGGAGCGATCCTGCGCGATGGCTGGACCAGGTGCGGCCAGGGCGAACGACACGACGACCAGGACGACGATGGCGTGGGCGATCCGGTACATGGCAGGACCTCGGGCGGCCACAGGCGACCAGCAATGGCTGGCGCGGGCGGCGGACGAGCCGGATATACCACAGCGCTGGCCGCCGCGCGTCAAGGCAGGCGCACGCGCGACCGCCGGAAGCGGGCTCCGTCGAACACATCGCCCATCAGCAGTTCGCCTCGCACCATCAGATCGAGCGGCCGGGCGACGTCGGCCGGCAGTTCGAAGACGAGCATCGTGGACCGCTTCGCACCAGCCGCGGTGACGTACTCGGCTGCCCACCCGAACGGATGCAGGCCGTCGAGTTGTTGCTGCAACGTGTCGTCGTTCTCGAGACGATGGCCGTTGGCGTCGACCAGGTAAGCGATGTGGTTGGTCCACGTGTGTGACACGCGCATGGCGCGGTTCGTTACCCCGAAGTGGACCACGAGGAATTGCCCTCGGGCGGCCCGGCTACCTATGGCATCGACACGCCGCGCTGCGAGCACGGTGTACAGGAAGTCGTCGTGACGGATGGGCTCACCGACGGCCAGGAGCGGGTCCTGGCTACAACCGGTCAGCCCCGCGACCATGAACGAGAAACCTGCGGCGCAGGCGAGCCGCCGTTGCGGGTTCATCGCGCGCCCCCGACATGGCCGGCTTCGAGATCGATGCGGCATGAGTCGGTGCGGGCGCGTCGATGATGGCCGCGCTGGTCCTGGCTGCAGTCGAAATTGGCAGGCGTGTCGACCTCGTCTGCGGCGGTGCGAGACATTGGAGCAACCTCCGCACGGCATCGGCAGGACCACGCCACGTGGCTGCCGACCGTGACGGAACGAGCATCGACGGTACGCGCGCCGATGTCTTCACGGGCGCCTCACCATGCAATGAGATTTTCGTGAGCAGGACACGACAGGACCTCAGGACAACAGGAACACAGGAACTCAGGAGGTCAGGGCTCCTAGCCGTCAAGCGTTCTGAGCCGGCATGAGGCATCAGGCATCAGACATGACGGTATGGTCGCCGCGTGGCCTGGCGGCGTGGTATAGCAGGCGCATGAGAATCGACGTCTCAGCCGAGACCGGGACCACCTTCCGCGTCGTGGTGACCGACGAGGACGGCAGCAGCACGCACCTGGTCACGGTGATGCCGAGCGACGTGGACCGGTACGCGCCGGGATCGACGCCGGAGGAACTCCTCGAAGCGGCGTTCGCCTTCCTCCTTGCGCGCGAGCCGAAGGAATCCATCCTGCCGCGCTTCGAGTTGCCGGTGATCGAACGGTACTTTCCCGAGTTTGCCACGGTGATGGGCGGTGGCGCCTAGCGTCGGGGCGCGACGAGCGCGCGTACGAGCGGCACACCTCGAGACCCTGATCGACCTGATCGCGCTCTACCCCTCCGTGTCGGAGGAGCGGCCCCTCCGGGTCGGCCCAAGGCTCAGGTCTCAGGTCTCAATCTCAGGTCTGACGTGAGAGGTGAGGCGCGAGCCTTACCTCGCGATGGGCCGCGCTCGGAGAGCGGGCCCTACCTCTCGACGCGGGATGTGGCCGCAGGCCGCAGGCTGTAGGCGTCAAGCGTTAGGCATCAGGCGTTAGGCATCAGGCATTAACTGTTGCGGCGTTCCAGCCATCGGGATCCTTGTCCGACTGGTACACGCGATCGATCGTGACCACGATCTGTGCGCCGTCCCTGTGTAACGGGAAGCGATCCATGTTCCGTGTGGCGCGGCCGGACGTGAAGGTCCCGTCGGGGGTGTAGCGTGAGGTGTGCTTCGAGCACTGGAACCGCCCGTCCTGGGCGAGCCAGCGCACCGCCGCATTCTCGTGCGGGCACACCAACGACATCGCATAGACGTGACCGGCGTAACGCACGAGGATGACCTGCGAAGCGCGGTCGACAGTGGCGCCATCGGCAGTGGGCAGCGGGTACCGCCGCTCGTTGCCAGAGACCTGCGCCTCGACCTCGAGCACGGGCAACGCCGAGAGTTCGGCCGGCAGGCGGAGTGTGGCCAGGCTGAACATGCCGCACGCGCTGCCGGCCAGGAATCCCCGGCGCGTCACGCGATCACATGGCATTGGGCACCACCGTTCCCGCCAGCGTGACCGCGAGCCACAGGATCAGGCTGGCCAGGGAGGCGAACCGCAGCAGGCGCCTGGCACCGGGAGTTCCCGCAGACGCCTGCTTTTCGGCACGCACGACCAGCACGCCGTTGAGCAGCAGTGCCACGAAGAGACCCATCTTGATCCAGAACGGAGGCGATTCGAGCATCGCATCGAGGTCCTTGAGCAGCAGGAGGACGCCGCTGACGACGACCACGACGAGACTGGTGATCACCACCAGGTGCGTGTTACGAAAGCGGCCGACTTCGTCCTGCGGCGGCACGTGCGCGTGGCGTATCGCGGACAGCATGTTCAGGTCAGCCGCGATCGCGGTGCCGCCGCCGGTGATCATGCCGCCGAAATGGGCGAACGACACGGCACTGCGGATCGCGACGGAGTTCGAGTAGAGAGACGCCCAGGTCTCGGCAAGTTCGCGGATCGGCACCATGGGTCAGTTCCCGAACAACATGATCAGGTAGCCGGTCGTGGCCATGGCAGCCGTGGTGATCGCCGCGGCGCGATGCGCGGCCTTGCCGTCCGAGTCGCCCTCGCCTGGCCCGAGCGCCGCCGTCGTGACCATGCCGATGTCGCCGCCGAACATCAACAGCGCGTGCGCCTACTTCCTTTTCCCGAAGTGCGGATCCTTGCGGGCCTCGAGCAGGTTCCACGCGCCGGTGAAGGTGTTGACGGCAAAGAGGGCGCCGATCCCGCCCGCGACGACGAGGTGCGCGTCACGCTTGCCGTCCGTGGGTTCGTTGTAGAGCGACTGACCGATGAATGCCTCGGTCACGAACAGCGGCAGGGTCGCGAAGCTCGCCACGCGGTGAATCCTGGCGCGGGTGCGATAGCCCTCGCTGTATTCGAAGGCGAGGCCCGGCGCAGGCGTGGTCGCGGCGGGCACCGGCTGCTCGGCGATCGAGTGCGGCGTGAAGGCCTCGGCCAGCAATGGAATCGCCGGTTCAGCGTCAGCACGGCCACTCACCTGGGCGGAAGCGGCCGGAGCCGCGGCCCCAAGCAGGAGCAGGCAAGCGGCAACACGGGCCGGAAGGCGCATGACGAACCCTTTCGCTATGGCGACGTCAGTCGCCGGTGCATGCGGCGCTGGCAGCAGCACGCGACCCGTCTCACTCTACCTGCGTCGGATGAGGGCTCGGTGAGAGGGATCAGGGCTCAGGTCTCAGGTCCCAGGTCCGGGTCTCAGGTCTCAGGTCTCGGACGTGAGGCCCGAGGGTTGAGACGCGAGACGCGAAGAGTTGGTCGTCACGCATCAGGCATGAGGCATCACGAATCAGGCATCAGGCATCAGGCATGGCGGGAAGCGTTAGGCGTTACCGAAGCCCCACTCCCCCAACCGGGCTGGTCACGACGCGATTGCTGAAGCCCGCGATCAGCGGCCGCGCCTTGGCGATGACCGCCTGCACGGCCGGCAGCGACAGCGAACCCTTGTGGCTCGCCTCGTTGTCCCACACCTCGGTGATCCAGATGGCATCCGGCTCCGTCGTATCGTGTGACACGACGTAGCTGAGGCAGCCGGGCATCGCCGCCGTGCCCTCCAGGAGGAGTGCCGTCAGCGCGTCGCGCGACCCCGGGGTCGCCGTCATCTTCCCGATCAGTCCGTACATCCTCGACTCCTGCCGGACGGTGCCGGCCGTGACCATGGCCCCAAGCCCCTGCACGAACACGCGGCGATTCATCGCGTGCCCGCGAAACGCCGGAAGAACGAGGCGGGTTTCCAGGCGGGTCGCGTCGGGCGGTTGGCCACCTGCACCGCGAGCCGCCCGACCACCTCGGTGAACCCGACCGCCGCGGCGCGGTCGATCGGCTGCTGCAAGTCGTCCGACGGCGCATGGTAGCGGTCCTTCGTCCACGCGGCCTCGATCGCCGCTTCCGGCGAATCCGGCTCCGCGCCCACCTTCATCGCCAGCGCCGGCACGCCCTCGCGGATGAAGCTGTACTGGTCGCTGCGCGTGAAGCGGTTACGCAGCGGCTGCGGGTCGACCTGCACACCGATGCCCACCGCGGCCGCCACCGCGCGCACGTCATCGCCGAGGTCTGATTCATCGAGCCCCAGCACCATCAACTGGCGCAACGGATAGAGCGGCAGGAACATGTCCATGTTGATATCGGCCACGATCGACCCGCGCGGCACCGTCGGGTTGCGGGCGAAGTACCGGGATCCGAGCAGTCCCTTCTCCTCGCCGGTGACCGCCACGAACAGCACCGATCGCTTCGGCTTTGCCGCGACGATCGCGGACGCGGCTTCGATCAATGTGGCGATGCCAGACGCGTTGTCCATGGCGCCGTTGTAGATGGCGTCGCCGTTGACCGCCGCCCCCACGCCGAGGTGATCGAGATGCGCGGACAGGACGACGTACTCGTTGGCCAGCGTGGGATCGCTGCCGCGCAGGAGGCCGACGACGTTCTGCGACTCGACGGCGCGCTTCTCGACGGCGACATGCGCGCGGACCGACGTAGGCAGCGCGAAATGCGGCAACGGCTGCCGGTTTCCGGCAAGTGCCAGGAGTTCCGCGAACGTGTGGCCGGATGCGGCAAACAACAGATCGGCATGCGCAGGATTGAAGGTGACCGACAGTTGCTGTCCCGCCGAGTCGCCGAGCGACGCGTCGGCCAGGGCCATCGCAGGCGCCAGCCGATTGGCCGAGGAACGCTCCCAGGGCACGTCGGTCGCCTGCGGATTCGGGATGCTGATCAGGCCGATTGCGCCGAGCCGGCGCAGCGTCTCCGCGCGGACCCACGCGGACTGGTAATGCGCGCTCAGCGCGCCGGGCACTCCGGCCGGGCTCCCGACCAGGTACACCACTACCTTGCCCTTCACGTCGAGGCCCGCGAAGTCGTCCATCCCCGTCTCCGGCACCTGCAGGCCGTAGCCGGCAAAGACCAGCGGCGCCTCGACGGTGGCCGCCGGATCGATGCGCATCCCGAAGATTGCCTGCTCGCCGAGCGTGACGGGAACAGCGGCGCCCTTCGTGACCAGGGCCAGCGACGACTCCTTCTCCAGCAGACGACGCGAGGTGAACGACACGGGCTGCAGGTATCCCGCCCGCGTCCCGGCGGCGAGGCCGGCCGCCTTGAACTGTGCGGCGATGTAGTCGGCCGCCTGCCGGTGCTCCGGACTGCCCGTCTCGCGCCCGCGCATTTCGTCTTTGGCCAGCATCTCGACGTGTGAGAACCAGCGGGTCGCGGCCGGGCTGGTGGCACTCCACGCGGCCGACGGCGCCGGCGTTTGCGGCCGCGCGAGGCCAGCAATCAGCAGGGCCAGGGAGGCCAGCGCGACGGTCGAGGTCGCACGCGACCCGGGCAGCGAATAGCACATGGGCGGGACGGTAGCACAGGGGCCAGGGGTGGCAGCCATGTACCATTCCGACGACCTCCATCCCCTGCCGGGTGCCGCTCATGACACAGGTGCCACTCTCCTCCGAAGGTTCGGCGGCTTCGCCTCGCCACGCCGCGCTCACCATGGCGCCGGCAGAGTTCCGTGCGATCGGACACACGCTGATCGACATGGTCGCGCAATGGCTCGAGGCGCTGCCCAGCCAACCGGTGACACGCGCCGAAACGCCGACACAGGTGCGTGACGCCCTCGACGCGTCCCGCTCCCTGCCCGCGGCTGGCGTGGCGGCAGGGCCACTCCTCGAGAAGGCGGCGCGCCTGCTGTTCGATCATTCGCTCGTCAACGGACATCCCCGCTTCTTCGGCTACATCACGTCGTCTCCGGCGCCGATCGGGATGCTCGGCGACTTGCTGGCCGCCGCCATCAATGCCAACGCCGGCGCATGGCGCCTGGCGCCGATGGCCAGTGAAGTCGAGGGTCAGGCGGTGCGATGGATCGCCGAGTTGCTCGGGTACCGCCCTGGCTGTGGTGGCCTGTTCGTGAGCGGCGGCAACATGGCCAACATCGTCGGGTTCTACGCGGCACGCGCTGCGGCGGGTGAGGCGTGGCGCATTCGCAGTGCCGGCGTGGCCGCCGCCGATGCCCGCAGGCTGCGCGTGTACGCCTCGGCGGAAACGCACACGTGGGTGCAGAAGGCAGCTGACCTGTCTGGCCTCGGCACCGACGCCATCCGCTGGATCGCCACCGACGACACCCTGCGACTCGACACGGCGATGCTGCGCGAGACGATGGCCGCTGACGTCGCTGCCGGCGATGTGCCGATGATCGTGATTGGCACGGCCGGATCGGTGAGCACGGGTGCGGTCGATCCGCTGTTCGCGATCGCCGACATCTGCCGCGAGATGGGCACGTGGTTCCACGTCGACGGCGCCTACGGCGCACTCGCGGCCGCTCTGCCAGACGCACCGCGTGACCTGCAGGCGCTCCATCTGGCCGACTCGGTCGCCATCGATCCGCACAAGTGGCTGTACGCGCCGCTCGAGGCCGGATGCCTGCTCGCGCGCGATCCCGACGTGCTCCGGGCGGCGTTCTCGTATCACCCGGCGTACTACCACTTCTCCGACGGTGACGGGATCAACTACGTGGACCTCGGGCCGCAGAACTCCCGCGGCTTCCGCGCCCTGAAGGTCTGGCTCGCGTTGCAGCACGCCGGGGCCGACGGTTACCGCCGCATGATCGGCGACGATTGCGCCCTCGCCGCCCGCCTGTACGCGACGGCCGAGGCGCATCCAGAGCTCGACGCCGGCACGCTCGGTCTCAGCATCGCCACGTTCCGGTACGTGCCGCCGGACGTGCGCGACACCATCGGCACCGCGGACACCGACGCGTATCTCGACGCGCTGAACGAGGACCTGCTCGATTGTGTGCAGCGGTCCGGCGAAGCATTCGTCTCCAACGCAGTCGTTCGCGGCCGCTACCTGCTGCGCGCCTGCATCGTCAACATCAACACCGGTGAGGCCGACGTCGACGCGCTGCCCGGGATCGTCGTCGGCATCGGCCGTGAGTTGCACGCGAAGCGGCGCGCCGGAGGGGCGGGCGCCTGAGGTCGACCATGGAGCGCGGACACGAGTGCCATCACTGCAAGCAGTGGATCGCCGCAGGCGAGACGCACGACTGCTGGTCGGCCACCGAAACGGCGCTGACGCGGGACCTGCACGAGGACCTGCAGGACGCGTATGACCGGCTGCGCGAGGCCGCGACGGAGCTGGGCGAGCAGCGGATCTACGCGTCGCACCACTCGATCATGTTCGCGCGGCGTGCCTGCTACTTCTTCGTGCGCCCGAAACGCGCGTGGCTGGAGGTCTGCATCTTCCTCGATCGGGCGTTGACCGGGCCAAGGATTCGCCGCGCCGATCGAGCGTCGAGCACCCGGGTCGCGAACCTGCTGCGCGTGACGCACCGGGACGAGGTCGAAGCCCCGATCACGGACTGGATGCGCGAGGCCTATGAACTCGTCGCCGAGAGCGGTGCGATGGTGAACAAGGCGCGTGGCCGCGTGGCCGCGACCAGGACCACCCCACCACCGCAGGCACGAGGCGCGAAGAAGCGCTGACGCCGAACCGTCAAGAGGGCCCGGCGGTCGCAAAGAGGCGCGACAGCCGGTGGGCGTGCTCGTCGTAAGCCGACTCGAACAACGTCGTGGCCCGCTCGGCGCCGATGAGCGCACTTGCCGTGAGCACCCGCGGGGCGTGGCCGGCTTGCGTGAGCCGGTGCGCGATCTCCGCCTTCAGGCAATTCACGAGCAGGCAGCCGCCCACGGTCGAGCCAGGCGCGACCGGCGTGTCGAGGCCCTCCACCCGTACCATCGCATCGCCCACGGGCGCCCCGGTGTCGAGGACCACGTCGGAGAAGTCCTGCAGCTTTCGGCCGTCCTGACGCCGGCTCGTGCTCGCGTCGCTGTGGGCGCGACTGATGATCGACACGACGCGGACGCCCCGGCGCTGGAACTCCTCCGCCATCTCGATCGGTACGACGTTGCACCCGCTCGAGCTGATCACGAGTGCCGAGTCCTGCGGCGAGAGGGCGAAGTTGCGCAGGATCCGCTCGGCCAGCCCCGAGACGTTCTCCAGGAACATCGCCTGCCGTTGCCCGTTGGCTCCGACCACCGGATTGTGGAACGTGAGCGAGAGTTCGACGATCGGGTTGAAACCCGGGAACGACCCATAGCGCGGCCACATCTCCTCGACCATGATCCGGCTGTGGCCCGATCCGAACACGTGGACCATGCGCCCCGCGACGATACTGCGCGCGAACCAGTCCGCGGCCGTGACGATGGCCTGGTGCTGGCGTCGCACTGTGTCCACGAGGCCCGCACAGGCCAGGAGGTATTGATCCGACGGGGTCATGTGATCTGCTCCCTCGCGTGCGCCGCGGCCCCGATGGCGCCCGCTTCTTCGCCGAGTGTGGCGATGACGATCTCGACACCCGTGCCGCACGGGCGCCATTCGAATTCATCCATCCAGTGTCGCAATGGCACCAGCAGCGCATCACCGGCGTGCGTGGCGATGCCGCCGCCGAGGATGATCCGCGCCGGATCGACCGCGTTCACGATCGACGCCAGGCCGGCGCCCAGCAGCATCACGCTCTTTTCCCAGGCCCGCGTGGCGTCCACGTCGCCCTGCCGGTGTGCCGCCACCAGGTCGGCCGTCGTCGTGAAACGCCCACCCGTGCGCGCCGCGATCGTGCAGTTGCCGATCGCGTCCTCGAGGCTTCCCGGCGTGTTGACGATGTCCTTGTCGCCAGGGACCTGGAGGGCGATATGCCCGAGGTGACCGGCACGGCCGACGTGGCCCGAGAGCACGCGGCCATCACACATGATCGCGCCGCCGACGCCGGTGCCAATCGTGATCAGCACGACGTCGCGGCAGCCGCGGCCGGCGCCGATCGCGCACTCCCCCGCCAGGGCCGCCTGTGCGTCGTTGATGACGCGTACCGGGGCGCGCCGGTCCAACGCGCGAGTCCAGTCGAGGCCCTCGAGCACATCGAGGCGGCCGCGCATCCAGTGGACCGCGTCACCCTGCCGCCGGACCAGCCCCGGACACGCGATGCCGATGGCATCGGTTGCACCGAACGCAGACTCGATGCGTTCGATCGCGCGACCGACGTCGCCAGGCAGGCGACTGGCCGTGCCGGGGTCGGTTGGCATGCGCTCGCGATGGACGACCGCCCCGTCGCCATCGAGCACGACGATCTTGGTGAAGGTGCCGCCGATGTCGATGCCGATCGCCGTGGCACTCATGCGCTCACGCACCAGCCACCGTCGACGGCGAGCACCTGGCCGGTCACGAATCGCGCCTCGTGCGACAGCAGGAACACCACCGCGCCATCCACGTCGTCGGGCCTGGCGGCCCGGCCGCCGTCGAGCGGTTGCCTGTGGGCGATGTAGGCGGAGATCTCCGGGTCACCGACCGCACGCCGTGCCATGGGCGTATCCACGAGCGCCGGTGCGACGACGTTGAAGCGGATGTCCCGACTCGCGTAGCAGGCGGCGCAACTGGTCGTCAGCCCGATGACTGCTGCCTTGGCAGCCGCGTACGCATGCGTCCCGAAATGTGCCGACGCGGGCGCAAACGCCAGTACCGACGCCATGTTGACGATCGAGCCACCGTGCGCGGCGCCCAGGAAATACCGCACGGCTGCTCGATTGGTGTGGAACAGCGTCGTGAGGTTCAGGTCGATGGTCTGCTGCCAGCCCTCATCGCTGAGCTGATCCAGGCGGCCGTCGCCGAACCGTCGGCCGCTGCCGCCGGCGACGTGGAAGACGCCGTCCACACGCCCGAACCGCTCGAGCGCGGCTGCGAATACGCGGGGGGCGAGCTCAGCATCGGTGGCATCGCCGAGGACGCAGGGCGTCTCCGGGCCGAGCCGCTCCGCAGCGTTCGCCGCATGGATGTCGTCGCGTCCGGCCACCGTCACCTGCGCGCCTTCACGGAGGCACGCGAGGGCGGACGACAGGCCCATGCCGGACGTCCCGCCGACGACCACGACCGACAGGCCATCGAGACGCCCGGTCTGCATGCGCGACAGTGTGGAACAGGCATCCACCCTCGTCAAAGCCTTCTACACTACGGGCATGCCGCACGCCCTGCGCACGACCGTCATCGGCAGCTACCCGTTCCCCGCGTGGCTCGAGTTCGCCACCGGACACATGGAGGCCTTCGGCGTCGATGATGTCGCCGAGATGGTGGAGGATGCGGTCGCGGTCGCCGTGAAGGATCAGGCGGACGCCGGGCTCGACGCCATCAGTGACGGCGAGCAGACGCGCCTCGACTTCAACCTGTCCTTCTATGGCTTCCTCGAGGGGCTGGCGCCCGAAGGGGCGTCGCGGCGGCGGTTCGGGCCGCCCGGGCACGATCAACGAGGCAAGCACGCAGTCATCGGAGACCTGTTGGCGCCGCGAGGCCTCGGTACCGTCGAGGACTTTCGGCGGCTGCAACGCCTCGCGCCAGCCGGTGTCGGACTCAAGGCCAGCGTGCCCGGCCCGTACACGCTGAGCGGCCGCCTCGTGCCCGGGGGTCATTATCCGGATCGCTGGGCAGTCGCCGAGGCCCTGATGCCGATCGTGCGTGCGGAACTGGAGGCGCTGGTGGCCGCAGGCTGCCGCGATGTCTGCGTCGACGAGCCGTCGATGAGCTGCTACGCGCATCGCGAGGATCCACGACGGTTCGTGACCCTGTTCAACGACACGGTCGAGGGCGTGCGTGGCCGCACGCGGCTCTCGACGCACCTGTGCTTCGGCAATTTCAAGGCCCGCGCGGTGGCGCCGCGCAGCTATGCGCCGCTCTTCCCGGCGTTCCTCGACGCGCACGTCGACGAGCTGCACGTGGAGATGGCAAGTCGCGAGTTCGCGGAGCTCGAGGTGATCGAAGGCATCGCAGAGCGCATGGACGTCGCGGTTGGCATCATCGACGTGAAGAGCTACTACATCGAGACGCCCGAGGATGTGGCCGCCCGCGTTCGCCGCTGCCTGGCGTTCGCACGCCCGGAGCGGCTGGCCTTCGCGCCGGATTGCGGCCTCAGCCAGACCGCGCGCTGGGCGGCGAAACGCAAGCTCGCGACCATGGTCGAGGGCGTCCGGCGGGTGCGCGAGGAGCTCGCGCTGCCGTGATCGTGCCGGTGCAGAAGGACGACGAACTGTTGCTCGACATCGGCGCCGCTGACGCGCGCGACGGACACGTGCGCCTCTGGTGGCTCGGGCAGAGTGGCTTCCTTGTGCAGTTCGACGGCGCCCACCTCCTGCTGGATCCGTACCTGTCGGATGCACTCACCGCCAAGTACGCGAACACCGACAAGCCGCATGTGCGGATGACCGAACGTCTGATCGATCCCGCTCGCCTCGACTTCATCGACATCGTCACGTCGAGCCACAACCACACCGACCATCTGGACGCGGAGACGCTGGGGCCGCTGCGGCACGCCAATCCCGGCCTGGCGATCGTCGTCGCCGAACCGAACAGGGGCTTGGTGGCGAGCCGCCTGCAGATCGACCCCCAGGTGCTGGTGGGGCTCGCCATCGGCCAGCACGTGGACGTCGGCCCATTCCGCATCGAGGCCGTTCCAGCAGCGCACGAGGCGCTCGATCCGCAATACGTCGGCTACGTCGTTCGCTGCGGCGCCTGGACGCTGTATCACTCGGGCGACACCGTGCGTTTCGAGGGCATGGCCGACGCGCTGCGCCCTCACGCCGTCGACGTCGCCCTGCTCCCGATCAACGGACGGGCGCCGGAGCGTCGCGTCGCCGGGAACCTCGACGCCGGCGAGGCGGCCGCGCTCGCGCACGACATCGGGGCGCGTGTGGCCATTCCCTGCCACTACGAGATGTTCGCGTTCAACACGGCAGACCCGGCGACGTTCGTCGAGGCCTGCCGTGCCGCCGGTCAGCGCGCCGTCGTCCTGCACTGCGGCGAACAGTGGTCCAGCAGCGCCATCTGACGCCGACATCGGACTCGTGCGAACGCGCTGGTAGGGCTGGCTCTGCGAGCCCGGCCCAACTCCCTCATGCGGGCTGCAGTGGGTCACAACAGTCGGCCTTCGCGGCAGGCTGGGCGTACTGGCGCGACCGATCCACGCGATACGACTCGTCGTATCGGTCGTGATGGCGTACCCACGACATCGTGAACGCGAGGCCGTCCTCGTCACGACCTTTCGGCACCATGTCCAGGAACGTGTACACGCCGATGAAGGGCTCGCCGCCGCGCGCGTACGTCGAGTACGTGTGGTAGACCTGCCCGGCGTCGTCCTTGAAGAAGACGCTGAAGCCCGGCGCCTCTTCGGCTGGGAATCCCTGCTCGCGGAAGTTGTAGATGCCCCGTCCGCTGGCAACGTCATCGGGCGTGAACGAGACATGGAAGTCACGATTGAAGTCCGACGCATGCGATGACACCCAGGTGAACTGCCATCCCATGCGCCGCTTGAAGCGGTTGATCTCCGGCAACGTCGCCCGCGAGACGACGGCAACCGTGACGTCCCGCTGCGCGAGGTGGACGGCACTCGGATCGAGGTGATCGCCGAGCAGCGAGCAACTCGGGCACCCCTCCACCCACCCCGGCGCGAACATGAAGTGGTACACCACCAGCTGGTTCCGACCATCGAACAGCTCGGCAAGCGTGCGCGGGCCGTCGGGGGTGTCGAAGACATATCGCTTCTCGACCTTCACCATCGGCAACTGCCGACGTTCGGCCGCGAGCGCGTCCCTGGCGCGCGTCAGCGCCTTTTCCTTCTCGAGCAGCGCAATACGCGCCGTCAGCCACTTGTCGTGGGTCACGATTGCTGGACCTTCCATGGTGTGCTCCGATCTGGGCTCCGCATTACCGGCCTGGCCTGACGTCGACGCGCGGACTCGGCCGCCGAACGCCGTGGCAAGGAAGGCCACCAGTCCGCCAGCGGACAGTCCGCCCGCAAGCAGGGTGGTGGACGACGTGATGCACGCTGGACACATGGCGATGGCCTCCGTTTCTTCTCGATGAGACGCACGGTCTGGACTGAGCCCTGACACGTCCGTCTGCCTGATTGACCGGCGCCGGGGCACGGAATCATCGGTGGGCCAATTCGGGAGTCGGGAGTCGGGAGTCGGGAGTCGGGATTCGGGATTCGCCGAGGTAGCGTCGGGCTGTCCCAGCCCGACGTCGATCTATCGCGTCGAGCAAGCTCGACGCCTACACCACAGGGCCTTCGGCCATCGGCCTTGGGCCTTGGGCCTTCGCTATTCGGCGTTCGGCATTCTCACGTAGCCGTCGACCTTGGTCGACGGGCGATCGCAGCGAGCGTCGAGCAAGCTCGACGCCTACACCCGGGCCTTCGACATTCCCGGCATTCCGGCATTCCGGCATTGCGTAGCGGGTCCTAGCGGGTCGTGAAGCCGCAGCGCGCGAGGATCGAGGCGAAACGCGGATCGGAGCGATAGGGGTCCCACTTCACGTCGACGGGCAGGTAGATCAGGTGGACGTCGCGCACGGCGTAGGCACGTTCGAGCCAGTCGAACACGCCGTCGCGGTCGCCGAGACCGGCCTGGATGAGCGCCATCGTGTAAGGAGGCACGTACGTCTTTGCCGCTTGCGCCTCGAGCGAGGCAATCAGCGCCCGCGCCTCGGCGGCCTGACCGTTCCGGCCGAGCAAGTAGCCGTGTAGCGAGACGGGCTTGCTGTTGCGTCCGGATAGCTGAATCGCGCGCTGCACGGACTGCATCGCCGAGGCGGTCGAGTCGAGTTGTGCTTCGGCCTGTGCCTGCATCTGGTAGCCGTACCAGAAGCCAGGATTGATCGCGATCGTCCGATGGGCGAGCTCGAGCGCCGCACGGAAGTCCCTTGCCTGGAACGCCGCCTGCGACGACATCGCCGCCGGTACCGGATCGAGGGGATCGAGTTCTCGTGCGCGGCGCAGTTCCGCGTTCGCGTCGGCGTGTCGGCCCGATTGCGAGAGCAAACGTCCCAGCGACTGGTGTACGAGGCCGAAGCTCGGATCGAGCGCAGTGGCGCGACGGAATGCCGTCTCGGCACCGTCCCAGTCCCATTCGAGCAGCCAGCGCACGTAGCCGAGCGTGTACTGTGCTTCGGCCAGATCGGAATCGAGCTTCACCGCCTGTTGCGCGGCCTCTCGCGACAACCGGAGCGCGACGCGGGGGTCGGCGTCGGCGTTGATGGCGCGGGTCGCGTGAGACATGCCGAGACTCGCCCAGGCCAGGGCGTACTCCGGATCAAGCTCGGTGGCCCGCTGGAACGCGGCGACGGCATCCCGCATGCCTTCGGGCGTGCGGTGATGGAACGCAGCCCGGCCACGCAGGAACTGGTCGAACGCCTCCTCGTTGCGCGAATGCCGGCGGTCGAGCGCCTCACTGGCGGCGGGTGAGAGCCGGATGTGCACTTGGTCCGCGATCGACCGGCTCAACTCCTGCTGGATGCCAAACGTGCTGCCCACGACCCGATCGAAGGACTGCGACCACACCTGGACCTGGTCGGCCGGGCGAACCAACCGGCTCGTGATCCGCAATCGCTCCCCCTCGGCGCGCACCGAGCCCTCCACGAGATAGTCGGCGCCGAGCTCGCGACCGATCTCGGCGATCGACTTGGTCGTGCGACGATAGGCCTGCATGGACGTGCGGCCGATCACCGTGATGCAGCCGGGATCGATCCGGCCCAGCGACGCGATGGTGTCCTCCATCAGGCCGTCGGCGAGATAGGCGTTGGCCGGGTCGCCACCCAGGAGTTCGAAGGGCAGCACCGCGATGGTCAGCGCCGCGTCAGGTTCGGTGACCCCCACGCGGCGGGTCGCCGGCCAGCCGACGAAGCTTGCCAGGGCAGCGAGGGCCACGAGGAGGCTGGCAACCGCCGCGACCGATCGCACCCACTCGCGACGAGTCCGGCCCGGAGTCACCTCATCGGCCAGGAGTGGAAGCTCCTGCGCCACCTGCGCGACTGGGCTGCCGGCCGGTGCCGCGGAGGGTGAGACGGCCGCCATCGCCGTGGCCTCGACGGGAGCGACGAACCGATAGCCCTTCCCCGGAACGGTCTCGATGAACGTGGGCGCGTCAGGCGCGTCACGCAAGGCCTGGCGGATCTTGCGGATCGCCGTGTGGACGCCGGTTTCGACGTCAACGAAGACGTCCTGCCCCCACAGGGCGTCGACGATCTCCGCTCGCGTGACCAGTTGCCCGCGGCGTTCGACCAGCAGGATCAGCAGGTCCATGGGCTGCCGCTCGAGGCGGATGACGCGTCCGTCGCGGCGCAGGGTGTAGGCGCCGACGTCGAGGACGACGTCCCGCAGGCGGTACGACGCGCGTGGACCGGGCTGGGACATGGTGGTGTGCGCCACAACCATCTCACAAGCCGCTGAGAGCGCACCACTTACGGCGTCAGGAAATCGCCAGATCTTCTCCAGTCGCGCTCCATGGCGACCGGGCGCGTGGACGATCACACTCTCCCCGCCTCGCCCCGCACAGGTGCGAGAGATTCGACGGGAGAAGACACGCATGGCCTCGACATTTCACAAGATCGGGATGGCAACGATGCTCGCCGGGCTGACGACGGGCGGCGTGGCAATGGCGCAGCCGAGTGGGTCTGAAGGACGAACGATCGAGGGCACGTGGTACATCCAGGTGACGCCGATCATCTGCGCGACCGGCGCGCCGGTGCCCGGCGTCACGCCAATCACGGGGCTCGTGACGTTTCACGCGGGGGGCACGATGAGCGAGACCGCTGGCGGCACCGGGTTCGCGCCGGGGCAGCGCAGCCCTGGACATGGGAAGTGGCGCCACGAGGCGGGGCAGACCTTCAGCCAGAAGTTCACGGCGCTGATCAACTTCACGACGGTGCCCGGCTTCCAGGAAGCGGGATGGCAGACGGTCGAGCAGTCTGCCGAGTTGCTCGACCGTGACACCTTGTCGTCAGCAGGCACCAACGCGTTCTACCGGACCGACGGCACACTGTACCGTTCGGGCTGCTCGACGGCCACGGGGCATCGATTCGAGTAGGCCCGGAACGGAGGGCCTGGCTCGGCCACCTTCGGCGCCCACGCAGGGTGTCAACTGAACCAGTGCCGGACGGTCGACGTAGGTAGAGCCAGCGGCCCTGCCTGCGACGCCCGTCGGCATGGTCCGGAGACGCGATGACTCGATTGCTGCACGCCCTGGCCACCACCTGCTCGCTGGCTGCCCTGCTGGTCTCACTGCCCGCCGCACCGGCGTTCGCGCAGCCCGCCGCGGCGGAACTGGATGCCGTCGTCACTGCCGCCTTCGTGCCCGATCAGCCGGGTGGGGCGGTCCTGGTGGTCAAGGATGGCAAGGTGCTCTTCCGCAAGGCCATCGGCATGGCCAGCATGGAACTCGGCGTGCCGCTGCAGCCCGACACCATTTTCCGGCTCGGGTCGATCACCAAGCAGTTCACGGCCGCGGCGATCATGATGCTGGTCGAGGAGGGCAAGGTCTCGCTGACGGATCCGGTCGAGAAATACGTTCCGGGCTATCCGACCCAGGGACACGTGATCACGGTGGAGCACCTGCTCACCCACACCTCGGGCATCCAGAGCTACACCGACATTCCCGGCTGGTTCCCGGGTCGCATCCGGGCCGACATGGCGGTCCTGGATCTCGTCGATGCGTTCAAGAAGGAGCCGATGCAGTTCGCCCCCGGGACTCGTTACGCGTACAACAACTCCGCGTACGTGCTGCTCGGCGCGATCATCGAGAAGGCGGCGGGCACCACCTACGAGCAGTTCCTCACCACGCGGATCTTCACGCCACTCGGCATGACGCGCACTTTCTACGGCAGCAACGAGCCAATCATCCGCGGCCGTGCGCAAGGCTACACGCGCGATGACGGCGTCGTGAAGAACAGCCAGTTCCTCAGCATGACGCAGCCTTACGCAGCCGGCTCGCTGGTCTCGACCCTCGACGACCTCGCCCGCTGGGATGCGGCGCTCTACACCGATCGCGTGGTGAAAGCGGAGTCACTGGCACGGATGTGGACGCCGTACCTGCTGAAAGACGGCTCCTCCACCCGGTACGGCTACGGCTTCCAGGTGGGCGACATGCGCGGGCAACAGGCCATCGAGCATGGGGGCGGAATCCCCGGCTTCTCGACGTACGCGTTGCGCCTGCCGCAGGAACACGTCTACGTCGTCGTTTTGTGCAACAGCGACAACCCCAGGGTGGCACCGGGCTACCTTGCCCGGCGGCTCGCCGCCATGGCCATCGGCAAGCCCTTTCCGGAGCGCACGGCGATCACCGTCGAGTCATCCGTCCTGGCACGGTACGTCGGCACGTACAGCAACGACGCGCGCGACGTACGGCGTACAGTGACAGTCGAGGGCTCCAGGATCTATCTGCAGCGCGGAGGCCGGCCGAAGGTGGAGATCAAAGCCGCATCCGCTACCGAGTTCTTTCTCGAGAACAGCCTGACGTTCGTTCGCTTCGACGTCAGCGCAGACGGCAAGGACGCGACGCTCCTCTATTACGGCGACGGCAGCGACACACCCGAGCGGAGCCGACGCATCTCCGACACCGCGCCGTCGGCAGCGCCCGCGACGACCGGCCCGGCCGGGCAGCGCCAGCCGTAGGAGGGCGGTAGGGCGTCCGACTCGATCAGTCGCGACGCAACTGCGTGTCGAACCACGCGAAGGCATCCTCCTGCATCTGCACGTTGAACTGGTGCGGGACGTCGTAGAACCGGCTCGTGAAGCGCTCTGCGATGCCTGCCTTCGCATAGGCCTCCGCCACCGTCTTCACCGCCGCCTCCATCCCCTCGAGCGGAAACAGCCCGTCGCGACGGCACTGCTGCACGAGCAGCGGCCGCGGCGCGTTCAGGCTCACGACATCGGGCAGATCGAGGTGCCGGTGCAGGCCTGGCACGAAGTGGACCCACGAGTGCGTATCGACATGCCGCCGCAACATCGACCGGATCGTGGACATGAAGCCGACGATGCAGCCCGCGCGGATGCGCGGATCGAGCGCGGAGAGGAACAGTGACCGCCAGCCGCCGAACGACACGCCGACGCACCCCACGCGTGCAGGATCCACCTCCGGCCTGGTGAGCAGGTAGTCCACCGTCCGCATGTCGTCCCACGCGACGATCCCGGGCCAGCTGATGCCGAGAACGGTCAGCGTCTTGGCCAGCGTCGACTCCTTCGCCCGGCACACCTGGTTGAGACGTTGCACATCGTCGACGGTGTAGGCCGCGCGCTCCCAGCCCGCTGACAAGTCGCCGTCCATCAGCACGCGGCGTTCGCCGAACATGAATGCGTCGATGGTGATCACGACGTAGCCGCGCTTGACCAGGGCCGTCGCGGTGGGCCGGCTCTCGTAGTTGCCGGTGTGGTAGGTGGTCATCGCCGGATGGTTGCGCCCGAAGTCGATGACCTTCTCCTTGCCGAACAGGAACATTCCACCGTGCGAGTGGAGGTCGACGATGGCCGGCGCCGGCCCGGTCAGTCGCTTCGGGATGTGCACGTACGCGGGCACGCGGAACTGCGGCGTCGTGGAGAACAGGACCTTCTCGCGAATGAAATCGGCCCCTTCGAACCGGTCCAGCACCTCGGCAGCAGGCGCGACAGGCGGGGGACGATAACCGTACGCGTCGAGGATGGACGCGCGACCCTGGGTCGTGAAGGCGTCGAGCGATGCGAACCGCCCGGAGAGAAAGGACCCCGGATAGGACGCGCCGGGATCGATGGCGCGGACGGCCTCGAAGTTGGCGCCGAGGTCGGCCTCCGCGGGGCGGAGGCTGCGCGGCAGGTCCGGCGGCGCCCCTTCAGCGACAGCCCCCGGCTGCGCCCTCGACGATGGACGTTCCAGGCCGCGACTCCATGCAGCGGTCGCTGGCGCTGCGGCGAGCGTATCCAGGAACTGACGGCGTGTCACAGGGAGGCTGGCGGGCATGGCCGACTATACGTTGGCGGCATGCCGGCGCCCTCCGGAACGGGTAGGTCTATACTCACCTCCGATAGCCACAGTCGATGATCGGCCACGATCCCCATCGATGACTCCGTCGCGCACGCTCCCGCTGCCTGAGCAGGCGACCGCGCTCGCAGCGTTGGTCTTGACGGCCGTCCGTCAGGCCGTCGTCGTCACCGATACGACGGGCCGTATCACCTACTGGAACGACGGCGCCGTGTGCGTGTTCGGCTGCAGCGCCGAGCAGATCGTCGGACGGCCGCTGCTCGAGCGCCTCCCCCAACACTCGCGAACCGATCTGCCCACCCTGATGCGGGCCATGCTCGATGGCGTCGACTGGGATGGCGAGTGCGAGGACCTGCGGAGCGACGGCTCGCGCCTCTGGCTCGACGCGCGGGTCCGGCTCCTGCGGCATCCCGATGGCACGACGGGCGGCGTGGTGGGGATCGCGGAGGACATCACGGCGCGCAAGGACGGGAAGTCCGCGGCGCGGATCGCGCCGGACACGTCTCGCCAGACCGAGGAGCGCCGGCGCGGCGCCCGTGATGCCGCCAGCGCCGCGAACGCGCGCCGCCGGACGGAAGATGCGCTCATCTGGCACAACCGCATCCTCGAGCTGATCGCGCGCGACACACCGCTCGAGGAGACGCTCGCCGACGTGGTGCAGATGGTCGAGGCGCAGTTGCCTGGCTCCTTCTGCTCCGTGTTGCTGCTCGACCGGACCGGATGCCTGCGCGTCGGCGCGGCGCCTTCGCTGCCGTCCGCGTACAACACGGCGATCCAGGGGCAGCCCATCGGGCCAGACCAGGGGTCGTGCGGCTCCGCGGCATTTTTCGGTCGTACCGTGGTCACGTCGGACATCGCCACCGACCCGGTGTGGCAGAGCTTCAGCGAACTGGCCCTGGCGCACGATCTGCGCTCGTGCATTTCCGTGCCGATCCTGGCCAGCGGCAACGTGCCTGGCATGGAGACCGGGCGGGTGCTCGGCACGTTCGCCGTGTACCGACACGAGGCCGGCCCGCCCAATCCACACGCCTTCGCGATCGTGGCCGGTGCGCAGTCGGGCGGTTCCGGTTCAGACACCGCCGTTGATGGTTCGACGAATGCGCTCGCCGTGGCCGGCGCGGCGCACCTGGCGCGGGCGGCGATCGAGGCGGGGCTCGTACGGCAGGCCGTCCGCGACAGTGAAGAGCGCTTCCGGAACGTACTCGACGCCTCGCCGGCGCTCGTCTACCTGAAGGATCTCGACGGACGCTACCAGTTCGTGAATCGGCAGGTGGTGGAGTTGCTCGGCCTGCCCTACGACCACTGGATGGGCCGCACCGCACGGGAACTCGTGACGCCGGAGATGGCCGACCAGTTCGAACGCAACGACCAGATCGTGCGAGAGACGTTGCGCCCGCGTCAGGTCGAGGAGACAGGCACTGACCGGGACGGTCGCCACATCACGATGCTTTCGACGCAGTTTCCACTGTTTCGGGGCAACGGCGTACCCTACGCGCTCTGCGGCATCTCGACCGACATCACCGACCGCAAGGCTGCACAGCAGGAGCGGGACTATCTCTGGAACAACTCGCCCGACCCGGTGTGCATCGCCGGCTTCGATGGCTACCTGCATCATCTCAACCCGGCGTGGACGGAGCGCCTGGGCTGGACGGCCGAGGAACTGCAAGCGGAACCCTGGCTGTCGTTCGTCCACCCCGACGACGTCGAGGCAACCAGGATCGTCGGCGATCAACTGCGCCGCGGTGAACGCGTGTACGGGTTCGTGAACCGCTATCGGGCCAGGGATGGTTCGTACCGCTGGTTCTCGTGGAACGCGATTGCGTTCCTCGACCAGCAGTCCATCTACGGCTTCACCCGCGACATCACCGAAGAGCGCCGGCTCGGCGAGCAGATCCGGCAGGCACAGAAGATGGAGGCGATCGGACAGCTGGCGGGAGGCGTCGCCCACGACTTCAACAACCTGCTCACGGTGATCAACGGCTACACCGCGTTGCTGCTCGACGACGAGCCGCCGCTGTCGCCCCGACGCGAGTCGCTGGCGGAAGTCCGCGATGCCGGTGAACGGGCCGCCGCCCTGACCGCACAATTACTCGCGTTCAGTCGCAAGGCCATTGTCGAACCGAAGGTGCTCGACCTCAACGAGGCCACCGCCTCGGCTGTCCGCCTCCTCAAGCGGCTCGTGGGCGAGGACGTGCGCTTCGAGGCCACATTCGCGCCCTCGTTGCCGAAGATCCGCATCGATCCGGGCCAGCTCGAACAGGTGCTGATGAACCTCGTCGTCAACGCCCGCGATGCGATGCCGACCGGCGGCCAGTTGCGGGTGGCCACGAAGGAAACGTTGCTGCCGGTCGGGCTGAAAGGCGAGTCCTCTGACACGACATCGGGCCGCTACGTGCGCTTGATCGTCTCCGATACCGGTATCGGCATGTCCGACGAGGTGAAGTCGCACCTGTTCGAGCCGTTCTTCACGACCAAGGGCATCGGCAAAGGCACCGGACTCGGTCTGGCCACGGTCTACGGCATCGTCCGCCAGGCGGGCGGCACCGTGCTGGTCGACAGCGAGGTGGGACGCGGAACGGCGTTCCACGTCATGTTCCCGGCGCTGGAGTCGGCGAGCGAGCCTCCCCCGAAGGCAAGCGCGCAGGCGTCGCCGCGGGGGCACGAGACGGTGCTCCTCGTCGAGGACGAAGAAGCCGTACGACGCTTCACGAGAGTGTCCCTCGAGCTACAGGGCTATCGCGTGCGCGTGGCCGCATCGGCGCGCGAAGCGCGGTCGATGGAACACGAGCTCGCGCACGTGAAGCTGTTGATCACCGACGTGATCATGCCAGGGATCGGCGGCCGTCAACTGGCGCAGGCCTTGCGTGGGCGCTGGCCGGCGCTGCGCGTGCTGTACATCAGTGGTTACACCGACGACGCCGTCGTGCGGCACGGTCTGGACGCCGCGGCCGACGCGTTCCTGCAGAAGCCGTTCACGCCTCAAGCCCTGGCGCGCAAGGTTCGCGAGCTGCTCGATGGCGGGCAGGCGGTCGCGTCGGGAACCTGACGCCGAGCGCGTCACGCGCGCGTCCATGGGCGCTGACTCTCCATCGGATGTGAGCTGCCTGCCAGGCGCTCCTGCCCGAGCAGGATTGGCACCGCCACTCGAAGCAGGAACGTGAAGACCAGGAATCCGACCGCGAACACGCCGGCCGCCACGCGCAGTTCGTGGATCGTCGGCGAGTACTCGTAGATGGCGCCCAACGTGTCGGGCGTGAAGCCGGGGATGATCAGGCCCATGCCCTTCTCGATGTAGCCGCCGGCGTAGGTCGCCATCGCGCCGACGTTGAGCATGACCGGGTGTCGCCGCAGCGCCGGCACGACGAACAGGACCAGCGCCAGGGCCTGGAGCCCCACCGCCGCCCATGCGTACGGGACCAGCGTACGGTGTGCGCCGATTCCCTCGAACCAGTACCGCGTGTAGAGCGAGTGCTCGGTGTTCGAGTAGTACTCCTTGAACACCTCGGCGCCGTGGAAGAACAGATTGAGGAAGATCGCGTAGGCCATCAGCTCGGCGATCTTCTGAATGGCCTCGTCACGGATCTCGAAGGCGGTGAAGCGCCGCAGCAACTGCAGCACGATCAGCAGGATGGCCGGGCCGGAGCTGAACGCCGAGGCCAGGAACTGCGGCGCCAGGATCGAGGCGTTCCAGTAGGGCCGCGCCGCCATGCCCGTGTAGAGGAACGCCGTCACCGTGTGAATCCCTATCGCCATCGGGATCGAGAGCAGCACCAGCGGCAGCACCAGCCGCATCGAGTAGTGCCGGCCGCGGAACGTGCTGAACAGCACGTGCGTCACGACGATCAGGTTGATCAGCAGATAGAGGTTGAGCACGATCACGTCCCAGGCCATGACCGAGCGCGGGAAGTTGAGGTACCCGATCACGGGAAGGACGTGCCAGAAACGCTCCGGGCGGCCGATGTCGACCAGGACGAACAGCAGGCAGATCAGGATGGCGCTCACCGCCAGCAGCTCACCGATGATCACGACCTCGCGGATCGGCTTCCAGTCGTAGACGTAGGCCGGGATCACCAGCACCACGGCGGCAGCTGCGACCCCCACCATGAACGTGAAGTTGCCGATGTAGAAGGCCCAGCTCACCGGGTCGCGCATCGCCGTGACCGCCAGGCCGACGCGGAACTGGTCCACGTAGGCCAGCATCCCCGACGCCACCAGCAGCAGGAGCACGCCAATCCAGCCCCAGTAGAGCGCGTCGCCCCGTGAGACGAGCCGCAGGCTGGTGGTGCCGAACCCGACGAACGCGCGCATGGTCTCCACGGCCGCCTCACGTTGCGTAGAAGTAGAAGAACTTCGGCATGGTGTTGAGTTCTTCCTTCAGCACCATCACACGCTTGTGCTCGATGATGTAGCGGATTTCGCTGTCGGGATCGAGCAGGTTGCCGAACTTGCGGGCGCCGACCGGACACACTTCGACGCAGGCGGGATAACGTCCGGCGCGGACGCGCTGGATGCAGAACGTGCACTTCTCGACCACGCCCTTCGGCCGCGGCCGGTTGCCCAGATAGTGCATGGACGGATTGACGTCCTTGCTGGCGATCGACGGCGCCTTCCAGTTGAAGTGCCGGGCCCCGTACGGGCAGGCGGCCATGCAGCAGCGGCAGCCGATGCACCAGTCGTAGTCGATCACCACGATGCCGTCCTTCTCTTTCCACGTCGCGCCGGTCGGACACACCTTGGTGCACGGCGGGTCCTCGCACTGCTGGCACTGCACCGGCACGTAGAACTTGCCGTCCTCGGGCACCAGCTCGGGCTCGTAGTACTCGTCGGCGTGCGCGAAGTCGACCCCGTGTGCCTTGTCCATCTGGAGGACGCGGATCCAGTGCACCTGCGGATCGCGAGACTGGTTGTTCTCCTCGACGCAGGCGTAGACGCAGCGGCGGCAGCCGATGCATCGCGAGATGTCGAGGGCGTATCCGAACAGGACCCCGGGTTGCGGCCCGGCATCCGACACCGTCACGTCCTTGCCGTACTTGGAGGAATACTCGCGCTCCATGTCGCGCACCAGCTGTCGCAGGCGCTCACGAGGCACGTCGTACAGCCGTTTCGGGCCGCACGCGGTCAACACGAAGCCGGCTGCCGCGGCGGCGGCGCAGGTCGCGAAGGTCCGCCGTGAGACCGGCTCGGGTGTGGTGTCCACAGCAAGCTCCCTTGACGAGGCCGACACCGCGCTACCGCGTCATGCGGTCCGGCCGCATCGGCGCAGGCTTCGGGGCCAGGGCCTTGAAACGCGGCGCGTGCGGGTCGTGACAGTGCACGCACAGCAAGTATTCCTTCCGGCCGTTCCAGGAGCCGGTCCGGCGCCCGTGCACGCCGGCTCGCCAGTCACGCACCTTCTCGCCGTGGCACTGACCGCACAGGTCGTACGACTGGGCGAATGGCAGGAGTTCGCCGCTCGCGAGATGGAGCTGGTCGCGATTGGTCGCGTCGTGGCAGTCGAGGCACCAGCGATGCTGCTCGTCGTGCTTCAGCACGATCTCGTCGTGCGCGTCCACCAGGGGCCGTCGTATCCGATTGGGCGGAAGATCGGGCTCCGCGTGGCACCCGGAGCAGGGAAAGACGCCCTCGGAGAACGGCGGTGGTGGCACTTCCACCAGCGTCGGGGCCGACGAGGCGACGGCGCGCGCCTGGGCGCCGCCGGCCGCGTCGCGGGTCGTGTCGCGGGCCGACACGGCGTCGCTGCATCCGGACAGGCAGGCCATCAGGGCGATCGCCGCGATAGACCGACACGGTGCGACGAGCCTGCTAGCCATGAGCGAGATCCACGACGTGCTGGACCTCGCGGACCCACATGGTCTGGAACACCTGGAGACGCTGTCCGAGGAGGGCAGCGATGTTGCCCAGTACCACGTAGCCCACGTCGGGACGGCTCGTGAAGTAGGCCAGCAGCATGTCGCGCGGAAACGCGAGCAACTCCGTGGGCTGCCGCGCCTCGGCCTTGAGCGTGAAGCGATGTGGCGGGACGAGCGTGGACCACCCCAGCGTCTGGCCTGCCGCGCAGTCCTCGATGCGCACGTCCTCGTCGTGCCCCTCCACCTGCATCGGCATCCGCAGCTCGATCACACCGTGAGCGACGATGTACAGGCGAGTGGCGTCGTCACCGATGCGGAACAGCACCTGCCCGGGCTCGAGCGTGAGTCGCGAACCCCGGGCCTCGAGCGCTGTCGCGTCCGAATCGGAGAGGCCGGAGAAGAGTTCCGGGTGCGGTGTCATGGCCATACCTCAGTGCAGGAGTGGAGAGTCGGTGTGCTTGTGGAGGGACGCGACCGTCGGGTACCGGTGGAACGACTCCGCGGCGGCCTTTTCGAGACGAATGTGCTGTTCGAGCCGTTGCAGCAGCAGCGGTAGGTGGGCGCTGGCAGGCGCGCCGTGAGCCGCGGGGCCGACACTGACCTGGAAGAACCGCGGTGGGCCCAGCACGTCGGCGGCGTGGAGGACCGGTGGCGTCGAAACCTGTGACTCGCGCCAGAGATAGGCCAGGATCACAGCCTGCAACGCAGTGACGATCACGGCCAGACCGAGCATCAGTAGCACTCCCATCGGGGCCTCCTTGCAGACGTTGCCTCGTGAAGGAGCACGATGGGTGCCAGCGTTGAGGAGTCGTCAACGCCGTGATCCCGCGGGACGCGGGGCGCAGATTCCACCCTTGCCTGCCAATGTGTCAGGCCGACGCTGACGTTCCGTCAGTCGTTGACGGGGCATTCGGACTCTGCCACGATACGCTCGCGCTTCGCGCGGGCAGGCG
The DNA here is from genome assembly GCF_001618865.1 of Luteitalea pratensis. Taxonomy (GTDB): domain Bacteria; phylum Acidobacteriota; class Vicinamibacteria; order Vicinamibacterales; family Vicinamibacteraceae; genus Luteitalea; species Luteitalea pratensis. The sequence continues at coordinate 287,704 of NZ_CP015136.1, read as the reverse complement.
GTGTCATGCGACCGCGGTTGACCAGCACGACGGTTGGTCTGGCCCTCGGCATCACGGCAGCGGCAAGCATCGCCTCGGCCGCGGGAGCCTACCTCTATTCACTCCGCCACACAGAGACGCTGATCGAGACGGCGCGGCGCGACGCGGTCGCCCGGTCGGAGCTGATTCGGGGTGCGCTCGAGCACGCAATGCTCGAGGACGACCGCACGCTGATCTCGCGGATGATCGCGACCTTCGGCCGTGAGCCGCACGTGATCAACGTGATGCTGCTCGATCGTCAGGGGAAGGTGCACTTCTCGGGCCGACCGATCGCGGACGACGACCTCGATATCGCATCGCCCACCTGCCAGGCGTGTCACCGGTACCCACCCGCGGCGCGCACCTCGAGCCGCGTCATCGACACCGCCGGCAGCCAGATCCTGCGGACCGTGGTACCCATCCGCAATCGCGCCGAATGTCACGAATGTCACGACTCCAGGCACGCCATCAACGGCGTCCTGATCTCGGATCTCGACGCGGCGGAGATTCATGCGGCCGCCGGACGCGACCTCCGGTGGATGGTCGGTGTCACCGCCGCCATCACCATCCTGCTGGTGGCGGCGCTCGGCCTCATCGTGCGCGTGCTCGTGCTCCGGCGGCTGCAGCGCTTCGAGGCGGCGGCGCGGCAGATCGCGCAGGGAAACCTCGACAGGCGCGTGCCAGTGACCGGAAGCGACACCATCTCGCGGCTGGCGCGCGAGTTCAACACCATGGCCGACTCGGTGAGCTCGCTCGTCGGGCAGGTCCAGGGAGAACGCGAGCGTCTCGAGACGATCATCAACAGTATCGAGGACGGAATCGTCGTCCTCGATGCCGACCGGAAGGTGGTGGCCGCCAATACCGCCTTCATCACGCGGTTCGGCACGTCGCGCGAGACCCTGCTCGGCGACTCCTGCCGAAGGGATGGCGCGGCCGCGTGCGCGGTCGTCGACTGCCCGACAATGGCGTGCCTCGAGTCGGGACAACCACAAATCCGCATCTGCGAACGGCACACCCCCGACGGCTCGGTCGCCTGGGAGGAGGTACACGCCTCGCCCGTGACGCGACTGCCCGACGGCAACGTCCACGTCGTCGAGGTCTGGCGTGACATCTCGGAACGACGTGCCGCCGAGGCGCAGCTGGCCGAGTCGCACAAGCTCGCATCGCTGGGCCTGCTCGCATCGGGATTCTCGCACGAACTCAACACGCCCCTCGGCACCGTGCTCGCGTGCGTCGAGGGCATCGGGCGCGAGATGACGCACAACGGCGAGAACTCCGACTGGGCATATGTCCGCGACTATGCCGCCACCGCGCGCGAGCAGGTCCTGCGCTGCCGGGGCATCACCCAGCAGTTCCTCCGGATGGCGCGCGGGGATCCGTCGGTCGCACAGGTGGTGGACGTCGGCGAGGCCATGGCGATGGCCACGCGCCTTGTGACGCCCACCGCACGGGAGCGTGGCGTGGCGCTGGTGCTCGACGCCCCTGGCGCCCGTCGATTGCGCGTGAAGGCGGCGGAATCGGAACTCCAGCACGCCCTGATCAACCTGCTCCTGAACGCGGTGCAGGCGAGTCCGCCAGGTGGCACGGTTCGCGTCGGCGCGACCGCACACGCGGGTCAGCAGGTGACGATCGACGTGAGCGACAACGGCTGCGGCATCACCCCGGAGCATCAGGCGCACATCTTCGAGCCCTTCTTCAGCATGCGGGCAGGCGGCACGGGCCTGGGCCTGTTCCTGTCGAAGAACTTCGTGCGGCACTGGGGAGGCGACATCCTCGTGCGGAGCTCGGTCGATCGCGGTTCGACCTTCTCCATCGTGCTTCCGGCCATCGGTGACACCGTTGAATCCATCCCCGCCTAGGACCTCCGCCACGGTGCTGCTGGTCGACGATGACGATGCGTTCAGGAGCGTGCTGGCTGCTGAACTGAAGCGGATGCACTTCTCGGTGTCTGCGGCCGCAACGGCGGCGGAGGCCCTCCGTCGCGTGGTCGACGACGAGCCCGACGTGGTACTCCTCGATCTCCGCCTGCCGGACGTCGATGGCCTCGAGGCGCTGCGGAGGATCCGGCAGGTGAGCCCTGCAACCGACGTCATCATGCTGACCGGGCACGGGTCGCTGGACGAAGCCGTGGAGTCGATCCGGATCGGTGCCTTCGACTACGTCACCAAGCCGTGCCCGCTCGATGAACTCGACATCCGCATCCGGCGGGCACTCGAACGGCAGGCGCTTCGCAGGCGCAACAGCCTGCTCGAGCGGGGGCTCACGCCACCGGATCTCCGCAGCGCGTTCATCGGCGACAGCCCGGCGTTCCGGCAGTTGCTGGACCTGATCGAACGCGTGGCGGCCACCGACTCCACCGTGCTCGTCACCGGCGAGACCGGGACGGGCAAGGAGATGGTCGCCAAGTTGCTGCACGCGCGCAGCGCGCGGCGCCATCGCCCGTTCGTCGTGGTGGAGTGCGCGGCACTGCAGGAGACGCTGCTGCAGAACGAGTTGTTCGGACACGAGCGCGGCGCCTTCACGGGTGCCGATCGCGCGAAGTCGGGGCTGTTCGAGGTCGCCCACGGCGGCACCATCTTCCTCGACGAGATCGGCGAAGTCAGCCTCGCCACGCAAGTGAAGCTGCTGCGGGTGCTCGATACGTCCTGCTTCAGGCATGTCGGCGGGACCACGGAAATCCACGTGGACGTCCGCGTCCTTGCCGCTACCAACCGGAATCTCGCCGACATGGTCGCGCAGGGCGTGTTTCGCGAGGATCTCTACTATCGGTTGCGCACCGTGGAACTGCGGCTTCCTGCCTTGCGCGATCGGTGCCGGGACGTCGAGCTGCTCGCCGGGCACTTCGTCGGGCTGATGGGAGAGCGCTTCGCCGTCCGCAAGCACCTCGGCCCGGCGGCACTCGACCTGCTGCGGCATCACGACTGGCCCGGCAACGTCCGGGAGCTGATGCACGTCATCGAGGCGGCAGTGGTGGTGTCGGAAGGCCCGGAGATCCGACCGGAGCACCTGTCGATCCACGCGCGGCAAGCTCCGGCAATGCCGGCGCCCCCCGACACCGTCGAAGGGCGGTTGCCGACACTCGAGGAGATGGAGCGCACCCACATCGAGCGTGCGCTCCGCGCCGCGCGCGGGCACCGCGGTCACGCCGCCAGCGCGCTCGGCATCAGCGAGCGCAACCTGTATCGGAAGCTGCGGAGCTACGGGCTGCTGTCGTGAGCCGGGCGCCGGACACCGACACCCGTCGTCGGGCTCCAGGTCTGACGGGCACCGCTGCCGTCGACTCGGACACGGTGTCGGTGACCGCCGGACTGAAGTCCGGCGGCTACGCCTCTCAGGGAGCTACGCCCTTCAGGGCAGCGCGAACGCGAACAGGGCTCGCCCGCACGCAGTGGCGATGTGTTGCCGCCCGTCGATCTGGAAGGCGATCGGGTTGCCCGAGCACGGGGCTCCGGCCTGGAAGTCCCACAGCGGTCGCCCCGTTTCGGCATCGAGGGCGTAGACGTTGCCCTCATTGGTGCTGCCGAACACGAGTCCGCCGGCAGTGGCCATGACGCCGGCCCAGAGTGGCGACAGCAGGCGATGCTCCCAGCGCCGCTCGCCTGTCAGCAGGTCGAGCGCGCGCACCGCGCCGTAGGCCTCGCCGGGGGCCTCCACGATTTCGCCGCCGCCCATGAAGGGCTTGCCGGGCTCGTACTTGGCGTCGGCCTTGAAGTAGCGTGAGCCCATCTCGCGGACCGGGACAAACAGCAGGCGCCGTTGCGAGTCGTACGCCGGGCTGAACCAGTTGGTGGCCCCTTGCAGGCTCGGCCACACCGCCGTGCCGGTCGCCGACGGCTCCATCCCGGGAATCAGGATGGGCCGGCCTCGCGCGTCGAGCCCGCTCGCCCACGTCTGCTTCGCATAGGCGGTGCCCTTCAGGAACTCCCCGGAGGTGCGGTCGAGCACGTAGTAGAAGCCGTTGCGATTCGCCGTGACCACGAGCTTGCGCGCGCGACCGGCGATCTCGGCGTCCACGAGCACCGGAATCTGGTTGGCGTCCCAGTCGTGCGTGTCGTGCGGGGTGAACTGGAAGTGCCATCGCAACGTGCCGTTCGCCGCGTCGATCGCGATCAGCGAGCAGCTGTACAGGTTGTCGCCAGGGCGGACGTCGCCGTTCCAGTCGGGCGCCGGGTTGCCGACGCCCCAGTAGAGCAGGTTCAGCTCCGGGTCGTAGCTGCCGGTCAGCCACGTCGGAGCGCCGCCGGTCTTCCAGCTGTCGCCGCTCCACGTGTCGTGTCCCTTCTCGCCAGGCCCAGGCACGGTGTGGAAGCGCCAGACCCTGGCGCCCGTCGCCGCATCGTAGGCATCCACAAAGCCCCGGACACCCGCCTCCCCGCCGCTGACGCCAATGATGATCGTGCCGGCGATGGCGAGCGGCGCCGAGGTGATGGCGTAGCCGAGCGCGTTGTCGGCGACCTGGACGGTCCAGCGAACGGCTCCAGACACGGCGTCGAGCGCCACAAGTCGCGCGTCGAGCGTGCCAACGTAGACGCGTCCGTCCAGCAGCGCGACACCGCGGTTGGACGGCCCGAAGCCGATGACGCGCACTTTGCTCGGGATCGACGGCTCGTAGCGCCACAGCGTGCGTCCCGTGCGGACGTCGAGCGCGGCGACGCGACTGCGCGCCTCGGTGATGTACATCACGCCATCGGCCACGAGAGGTGTGGTCTGGAGGCCGCCTGCCTCCTGGGCCTGGTAGACCCATGTCGGGCGCAAGCGGGCCACGTTGTCGGGCGTGATCTCGGCCAGCGGCGAGTAGCGATGCCCGTCGTAGGTCCCCGAGTAGGTCAGCCACGCTCCCGGCTCCTGGACGGCCGAGGTGATTCGAGCGGGCGTCACCTGGGCACGCACCCCAGGCACGAGGGCGAGGGCGGTCAGCCACGCGAGGAGGCACCGTCGCGCCACTGGACTCGTCATGGCCGGCCCGTGCGCGTCATCAGGTACGCGACCAGGTCGTTCAGTTGCGTGTCGTCGAGCTGTCCGCGATAGCTGGGCATCACGCTCGTCTCCGGCTCGAAGGCCAGTTGCTGCAGGTCCGCCTTGCGGAACGAGACCAGCCGGCCGGTCTTGTCGCGCAGCTGGATGGTGAAGGTGTCCTCGTTGACCCGCACGCCGACGACCTCGTCGCCGCGCCGCGGGCGCGCACGCACCTGCACGTACGCCGGGTACCCGTACGGCTCATAGGGGAGAGGCCGCTCGGGCCGGGCAGCGGCGGGATTGATCAGTGACTCACGCAGGTAGGCTGTCCCGCGAAGCACGCCCACGTCGGTCAGATCGGGGCCGAAGGCCGTTCCCCCGCCCTCGAGGATGTGGCACGCCGCGCAGCCGGCGCTGTCGTAGACGCGGCGGCCGCTATCGGCATCGCCTGTCAACGTCTCGGGTGGCCGCTGCCCGAGCGATCGAACGTAGGCCGCGACCTGCTGCGTCTCGATCTCGGACAGTGACCAGGCGCCCATCATGGATGTCCCGGGCACTCCTTCCGAGACGATCGCGATCACGCCGGCCTCGTCGGCCGCTCGGCGCAATCGCGGGCGAGTCAGCGGCGGCCCCGACCCGCCCGAGCCGTCCATGCCATGACAGCGCGCGCAATAGACCTCGAAGACCTTCGCACCGCTCGCCAGGTCGGCCGCAGTCGGCTGCGCCAGCGGTGGTGGCACTTGTCCGCGTGCAGTGACGACTGCGGCGCTCCCGGCCAGGCCGAGTGCGAGGGCCACACGACGACAGCGCGTGAGGACATGGGCACGCATGGCGATTGCGGGCGGTATATCACGATGTCGGGATGTACCGCCATCTCGCGGGTAGGGCGCGTTCCCGAACGCGCCTGGCCTCGGGCCGCTTCCGCCTCCGCCAAAGGCTTCGGCGCGCCAGGCGGGGACGTGCCCCTACCATCAGCGGGAGAACACCGCTTCGTCGAGGTTCATGATCGTGCTGGCCACGATCGTCCACGCCGCGAGTTCGGTCGGGGCGAGTGTGGGATCGCGCGGACGCTCGCCGGTCGCGAGCAGCGCGACGGCGCTGTCGGGTGCGGCCGCGAAGCCTTCGCGCGTCGTCTCGTAGAGGCGGGTGAGCTGGGTCACCTCGGACGCTGACGGCCCTCGGGTGATCACGCGCCGGAAGGCGAGTGTCACGCGATCGGCAGGGGTCGTGCCATCGCGCATCAGCTGCTCGGCGAGGATGCGGGCGCCCTCGACAAACTGCGGATCGTTGAGCAGGATCAACGCCTGCTGCGGGGTGTTCGTGCGCTGCCGCGTGACGATGCAGGTGAGCCGCTCGGACGCGTCGAAGCCGATCGCCGATGGCGGCGGCGCGGCTCGCTTCCACGCCGTGTAAAGGCTGCGCCGGTACAGGTCCGCGCCTGTGGACAGCGGGTACTTGGCTCCGGCGGCAAGCGACTCCCACACGCCGTCTGGCTGGTAGGGATACACGCTCGGCCCACCGATGCGACGCACGAGCAGGCCGCTCGCGGCCAGGGCCGTATCGCGCACCTCCTCGATCGGCATCCGGAATGCCGGCCCGCGACCGAGCCAGATGTTCTCGGGGTCGGCGGCGCGCGCCTGCTCGGCGGCGAGTGACGACTGGCGGTAAGTCGCCGACATCACGATGTGCTTTTGCAGCGCCTTGGCATTCCAGCCGGACTTCACGAACCTGGTGGCCAGCCAGTCGAGCAGCTCGGGATGGCTCGGCATCCGCCCCTGGCTGCCGAAGTCGTCGGCAGTGGCCACCAGGCCGCGACCGAAGGCCATCGCCCAGTACGATTGACGAACACCCGTGCCGTCAGCGGATTGGCCGGCGCCAGCAGCCAGCGCGCGAGGCCGAGACGGTTGCGCGGCAGGCCCGGGTGCAACGGCAGGATCGCTTTCGGCGTACCGGGAGTGACCGGCTCGGGGGGCGCGTCGTACGCGCCACGCGCGAGGATGAACGTCGGCCGGGCCGCGGGCAACTCACGCATCGCCATCACGCTGGGCTGGGCGGTCAGGATCGTGTTCTCTTCACCGCGGACCTTGGTGATGGCATCCAGGCGCGTGCGGTAGGCCGCGTCGACACGTAGCAGGTAGTGCTGGCGCAGCCGCGCGCGATCGCTCGCCAGAAGTTCGGCACCCGGCGCGGCGAGCAGGGCCGGCAGCGCATCGGTACCGGTGGCCAGCGTGGCGACTTCGAGATCACTGAGCTGTCGGCCGTAGGCGCGGAAGTCCTCGACTGTGACGTCGCGCAACGATTCCTTGCTCAACTCGCCGAGGCTGCCGAGACGCAGCCCCAGCGGCGCCCCCGACATCTGCCGCCCCTCGATGCCGCTGTTGATGAGGCTGCGCTGCAGGTTGTCGACGACCGTCTTCGTGGGGACGGGACGGCCATCGAGGAACAGGCGCAGCCCGGCGGCGCGGCTCGATCCGTCGTAGGTCAGCGACAAGTGACGCCACTGCGTCACCGGCATGGGATCGGCGGTGCGAATCTCGATGGAATCGTCAGGCGCCACGTGGTGCAACGCGGCAGTGAGCGTGCCATCAGCCTCGAGGCGCACGAGGTAGCCCCGATACCCGTTCGCGAAGCTCCCCGACCGTGCGATCAGTGGCCCGGCGGTGCCAGCCTTGTCGATCCGGAACCACGTGGCGAGCGAGAACGGCTGATTCCGCTCGAAGAACGCCGCGCCCTCGGGTGACTTGATCTCGCTGTCGCCGCGCAGCCGCTGTGCGCCGCCGAGGCGACCGGGCACCGTCTCGGGAGCACGGTCCTCGTCGCCACCGAGGAAGGCCGGCGTCCGCGACGATCCGAGGTTGGCAAAGGTCAGCATCGGCACCAGCTTGCCCTTGCCCTCCTTGTCCTTGACCAGGATCTTGCCGGGACGGTTGCCGTCGAGCGGCAGGTGCACGACGAGGCCGTCGGTGGAGGGTAGCGACGACGCGGTACGGGCGCTTCCGCGCAGCCAGGCGTCGAACCCGGCGTCGTACCCAGTCGCAGCCGCGGTCATGGCCTGTTCGAGGGCCAAGCGTTCGGCGCGCAGGGCGTCGAGGCGAGCATCGGCCTCGGCCGACGGCAGGATGACCGTGGGACTGGCCATGCCCGAGTACGGCGCCTGTCCTGCCTCGTTGATGCTGTTGAAGAACGCGAACAGCTGGAAGTACTCGCGCTGCTGGATCGGGTCGTACTTGTGGTCGTGGCACCGCGCGCACTCGAGTGTCACCCCGAGGAACGCCCGCCCGAGCGTCCGCACCGGTCCGCGACGTACTCGACGCGGTACTCCTCCGGTACGATGCCGCCTTCCTGGCTCTGCATGTGATACCGGTTGAAGGCGGTCGCGAGCCGCTGCTCGCGCGTGGCGTTGGGCAGCAGGTCGCCCGCCAGCTGCCAGGTGATGAACTGATCCACCGGCATGTTGCGGTTGAACGCCGCGATCACCCAGTCGCGCCACGGCGAATTGTCGCGCGGCACGTCGTCCTGGTAGCCGTGCGTGTCCGCGAAGCGCGCGATGTCGAGCCAGTCGGCGGCCATCCGCTCACCGTAGGCCGGCGATGCCAGGAGGCGATCGACGACGCGTTCGTACGCATCCGGTGACGGGTCCCGAACGAAGGCGTCCGCTTCGTCCGGTTGTCGGCGGCAATCCCGTCAGCGCCAGCGACACGCGTCGGATCAGGACTTCCTTCGGCGCTTCCGGATGCGGCTCGAGGCCGTGCGCGCGGAGCCGCGCCCGCACGAAGCGGTCGATCGGAGCGCTCTGCGCCTCATGCACGGGCATCGGCGGGAGCTCTGGCATCCTCGGAGCGGTGAACGACCAGTGCGGCTTCCACTCCGCCCCCTGGTCGATCCATCGGACCAGGACGGCCTTCGCGTAATCGCTGAGCTCGAGATGCGAGTCCGGAAGCGGCATCAGTACCGCCGGGTCGTCGCTGAGGATGCGACGCACGAGCTCGCTGCTGCGCGGCCGGCCACGAACCACGGCCGTGGCGCCCGAGGCGAGGCGCTTGAACACCACGTCCTCGCGGTCCAGACGCAATTCGCTCTTCCGCGCGGCGCCATCCGGGCCGTGGCACTTGAAGCAGCGGTCCGAAAGGATCGGCCGCACGTGGAGCGCGAAGTCGACACGCTCGGGAAGGTTGTCGACCGTTGGCCCCGGTACGCCGCACCCGGCGCCGAACGCCGCCAGGAGCGCGAGAACTGGGCCCGCAAGCGGGGCCATCGGGCGAGCAGTCATGGCCAAAAGCCGATGTATCCGACGGGGTCACACGGCGCGGTGCTGTGCGCGCGCCCGCTCGGCAGCTCGTGCAAACGGGTAGTACACCACGACCGCGATCGCGAGGGACACGACACCCCATGCTGCCGCACGCCAGTCGCCACCGGTCACCAGGTAGTGCCCGATGATCGGCGGCGTCGTCCACGGGACGTTGATGAACGGGCGCTGGATGAGGCCCCACGACATGAGCAGGTAGCTGCCCGTCGTGAGGATCATCGCGTTCAGCACGTACGGCACCATGAACACCGGGTTGAGGACGATCGGCAGCCCGAAGAAGATCGGCTCGTTGATCTGGAACACCTGCGTCGGCAGCGAGACGCGCCCGACCTGCCGGAACGCGGCGTCCGGTGAGCGGACGAGAATCAGCGCGAGCGCGAGCGTCGCGCCGGTGCCGCCGACGTTCACGAACGTCGTGAAGAAGCCGTTGGCGGTGACGTAGGGAAGCGGCTGTCCGCCGGTCATCGCGGCGACGTTCTCGGCCAGGTACTGCAGGAAGATCGGCGCCACGATCGCGTCGAGCGCGTTGTCGCCATGGATGCCCACCGACCACAACAGGCTGACCAGGAATGCGTACACCAGGATCCCCGGCAGCGTGTTCAACGCGAACACCAGCGGGCGGAAGGCCGCCTGCACCACATGGTTGATGTCCACGCCGGCAACGAACCTGATCAGCCAGAACGTCACCACCAGGAACAGCAGTGGCACCAGTGAGAGGAACGACTGGTACACGACCGACGGCACGGTCTCGGGCATCGTGATGACGATGCCGCGGTCGGTGAACAGTTTCTGCACGCGGACGACGACGAGCGCGACGATGATCGCGGTGAAGAGTCCCTGCGATCCGAGGCCGGGCGTCCTGAACGTGAGATCGGCAGGCTCGACCTGGATCAGCAGGAACACGGCCAGGGCCATGGTCGCGCTCACCAGGGCCTCCTGCCTGAAGCGCGCGCCGAGGTCGTACGCGATCGCAAGGCACGCGACGAGCCCGAGGATGCCGAAGGTGGCCGTGACCGGTATCTGCAACAGCGGCAGCCACGGCGCGACCAGCGTCGTCCAGCCGGGCACGGGCAGGTAGGAAATGACGAGGAACAGGCCGCCGATGATCGTGAGCGGCACCACCGAGACCATGCCGGCCCGAATCGCCGACATGTAGGTGTTCTCGCTGAGCGCGGTGAGCGCCGGAACGACGTGACGGTTCAGCAGGGCCGTGAGTCGCGTCACGGCGTCAGCGCGCCTGGGCCTGGTGGCCGGCAAGCGCGTCGCGGCCAGCGTGCACCTTCTGGAACGCCGCGACGATGTCGTCCATGTCGTCGCGCGTGCCGAGCATCATCGACTGGTCGAGCCAGAGTCCCTGCTCGCGACAGATGCGCTGGCTGTTGGGACACGAGACGCGCGAGTAGTCCAGGCGATCGCGGACGTGCGCCAGGTACGGCCCGAAGGCCTTGTTCCTGAACAGGGGCTGATCGGGGAGCGGATAGCCATAGCCACCGGCGCAGGGAATGCCCTCGGCGTGCAAGGCGGCGAGCACGGCCTCGCGCGACGCGCCGAATGCGGCGGCATCGATGCGCAGCATGAACAGGTGCTGACTGTGGCGGGTGCACCACTCCGGTCGCGCCTGTGGGAACAGGCCCGGGATCGCTGCGAGCCGCACAGCGAGGTACACGCCGTTCTCGCCTCGCCTGGCCGTCTGGTCCTCCAGTCGATCGAGCTGGCTGTTGAGCAGCGCGCCCTGGAGTTCACTGAGGCGGTAATTGCCCGAGATGACGTGATGCTCGTACCAGATACCCCCCGGCACGCGCCCACAGTTGTGGATGGACCGGCATGCGGCCGCGAGTGCGTCGTCGCTGGTGACGATGATTCCGCCCTCGCCCGCCGTGAGGTTCTTGCTGGACTGGAAGGAGAACGAACCGCAAGCGCCGATGCTGCCGGCGGGCTGATCGCGCCAACTGGCGCCGTGCGCATGCGCGGCGTCTTCGAGCACGAAGAGTCCGTGCCGCTTGGCAATGGCGAGCAGCGCGTCCATGTCCGCGGGCTGCCCCGCGAAGTGCACCGGGATGATCGCCCGCGTGCGCGGCGTGATCGCCGCTTCGACCGCATGCGGATCCATGTTGAAGGTCGCCAGGTCGATGTCGACGAACACCGGCACGCAGTTGGCCTCGACGACCGCGGTGGCCGTAGAGAGGAACGTGTACGCGGGAACGATGACCTCGTCTTCGGCCTGCAGGCCCGCGGCCATCAACGCGATGCGCAGCGAGACCGTGCCGTTGACGACGGCGATGCCATGACGGCAGCCGTGCATCGCCGCGAACCGCCGCTCGAACTCGGCGACCTGCTCGCCGGCCAGCCGGCCCCATTTGCCGCTGCGCAAGGCGCCGAGCACACGTGCCTCGTCGGCTTCGTCGAGGATCGGCCATGTCGGAAACGGACGAGTGCGAACTGGTGCGCCACCAAACAGTGCAAGGGTCGTAGTCATGCCTGATGCCTAATGCCTAATGCCTCATTAACGCCTGACGCCTGACGCCTAACGCTGACGCCTTACGGATTACGGCTTACGGCTTCATACGAACCTGGAACGAAGGCCGATGGCCGGGCTCGGAGAGCCGGCCCTGCCTCGGAGCGGGCACTGACCTCGTCGCCGGCACCATCTGGTTTGCGGCCCTGGCGCCCTGCGTTCGGCGTTCGACGTTCTGCGTTCGGCGTTCGGCGTTCGTCAAAGCCGTTTCCCCATGTAGATGCTGCCGTCCTCGGGCGAGCCGACGCGGGCGAGTTCGTGGAAGCCCAACCGCACGTAGAAGGCGTAGGCCCGCTCGTTGCGAGCCCACATGCCGAGGTGCACGCCCGGTGAACCATGGTGGCGGAGGCGATCCATGAGCCCCTCCATCATGCGCCTGCCGTGGCCATGCCCCTGGGCACGGGGCAGCAGGTCGATGTGCAGGTGCGACGGGTACTGATCGTAGGGCTCGGGGCAGAAGTAGTCCGGATGGTGGTACCAGCCGTATGCCTCCTGCACGCGGGTCCACGTCGACGGATCGCCCTGCGGATCCGGGTAGCGTGCGCAGAGGCCCGGCCGCCACTCGGCATCGTAGCGGGCGTAGAACGCGCGCGAGTCGAGCGCCGCCAGCGCGTAGCCGCAGACACCGCCGGCGTCCTCGAGCATCAGGCTCAACTCGGGGGCAAAGGCCAGATACGGGCCGACGAAGAGCCGGCCGAGCGCATCGGGATCGTCTCGATAGACAGGCTCGCCATCGCCACCGGCATCACCAGTCTTGAGGCAGACGTGATACGCGGCAGCCTCGTCGCTCGCGCGTGCAGGCCGGATGATCGCGTTGCCACTCATGCGGGATCACCAGTGGGCGTGAACATGCCGTCGGCGTGTGGCGTGAGCAGGCGTTGGAGCCGCGCGACGGTGCCGCCACGGAACGTACATGGCAGGTGGAAGTCCGATCGGAAGGAGACGTTGCCGTCCGCAGTCGCGAGACGGGCCTGTGCGCCGCGGACGAGGAGGTCGATTTCTTCCCGCAGATCCCAGACGCGGCGGCTCAACGCGTGAAACAGCGGGCGGTGACGCAGCGTGGCCAGGCGCCCGCAGAGATCGCGAAGTCGAGTGCCCTGCTCGATGAACCTGGTCGCGTGCACGCGCCACTCCGGAGATCGATCGGCGAGGGCACGATGCGCGCTCGACAGGAACGCCTCGGCTTCGGGCCCTTCGTGATACGGCAGGTAGTAGCAGTCGGCCAGGAGGACGAGGTCGTCAAACGGCAGGCCGCCGCTCATCGTCTCGAAGGACGGCAGCCACTCGCTCAGCGCCGCCAGGTATACGTCGCGTTCCTGCCACGCGCCGTGTGCCTGCAGGTACATCGCCAGCGTGCGGAGGGCCATGAAGTTCAGCGGGAACTCCGTGTTGGGATTGGTGAGGATCCCGCGCACCTCCTCGCGCAGCTCGAGCCGCCGGCCCGCGTATGGCCCGAGATGGATCCGCCGGCCGTCGTAGTCGTTGGCGTGGAGGTTATCCCACAGGATCGGCTTGCGCCGCAGCTGCGCAGCGACCTCACGCACGTGTGCCACGGAGATCTCGCCAGACACGATTTCCGGGCCGGTCCAGAAGACGTCGATCGAGGTGTCGAGTGACGCGCCGAGCGCATCGAGATACCCGAGGCCGCCATGCCCGGCGGCGACCATCCGGCCGCAGTACGGGGTCGGACAGAAGGCCGCGGCGAGATCGCCCCGCTGCGCTCGCGCCCACTGCACGACATCGTTGGCGACGTCGGCCTGTGCGGCCGCAAGACTGCCCCACCGGTCCAGATCGGTCACGTCGAGACGGTCCGGGATGTCGTCGAAGAGCAGCGCCAGGCCGTCGCAACCGATCGCGATCACCTGCGCGCAGCGATCGCGCAGGTGGCCGCGATCCGTATCGCTGCCGTACTGGATATCCAGTCCGGGCCCGATGCCATACATGAAGCGGATGCCGCGTGCATGGCATGCCTCGACGAGCGCCGCCATGGCGGCGCCGTCCGTCTCGCCATAAGTCTCGCGCCACACGGCTCGGTGGTGCAGGTCGTCCTTCGGGCAGTACAGATAGGTGTCGAGTCCCCAGGCCGCCATCTGCGCAAATAGCGCGGCACGTTCGGCCTGGCTCCACGGCGGGCCGTAGAAGCCCTCGATCACCCCGGACAGAAGCATCGTCGGCACAGCATAGCGTGCAGCGAGGCGGCCGACCGTCGCGGGCCCCCTGCGTCGTCGGCGAGGCCCGCACGGCGCCGCGATTCGTCACCAGTTGTTCCCATCAAGCATTGATGGGACTTGACCGGACCGGCAGACGATGCCTAGACTCCATCAACGACTGATGGGAGCTACTGTCGGGGCGATTCAGTGCGCCCTGCGACTACCTGACCCACGTCCCCGGACACCATGAACGCACTCCTGTCGCGGATCCGTCACCTGCTGCATCGCAGTCGGCTCGATGCTGACCTTCGGGAGGAGATCGAGACGCACCGCACCTTGCGGCAGGAGGCCCTCGAGCGCGACGGCATCCCGTCCCACACCGCGCACGACATGAGCCGCCGCGCGCTCGGAAACGTCTCGCTCGCAATCGAGGAGGCTCGCGATGTGTGGGTGGTCCGCGTCTGGGAGGCCTTGCGACAGGACGTGCACACCGCGGTGCGCGGCCTCCGGAGAAGTCCGGGATTCGCGGCGGTCGCCATCGGTACGCTGGCGCTCGGCATCGGCGCCAACACGGCCCTGTTCTCGATCTTCAGCAGCCTGCTGCTCCGGCCCCTGCCGGTGCGCGCGCCAGAGCAGCTGGTGCTCCTGGCCGACGGCTCGTGGACCTTCCCGATCTGGGAAGAGATCCGCCGCCTCGATGGCGACCTTGCGGATGGCGCCATCGCGTGGTCGAACGAGAGCTTCGACACGTCCGAGCGAGGCGAAACGGCTCCCCTCGACGGCGCGTACGTCAACGGACGTTACTTCGACGTCCTCGGCGTGAGCCCGGTCAGGGGCCGCATGCTGGCAGCCGACGACGACACGGGGGCGGCCGCGGACGGCATGGTCGCGGTCATCAGCCACAGCCTCTGGGTGGATCGCTTCGGCGCCGGCGATGACGTGATCGGGCAGCGGCTCACGCTCGAGCGAGTGCCCTTCACCATCGTTGGCGTCATGCCGCCGGAGTTTGCCGGCACCGAGGTGGGTCGACGCATGGATGTCGCCGTTCCTTTTGCATCCGAGCCGACCATCACGCGCGGCGAGAGCTCGCTGCGCGCGCGGTCGGACTGGTGGGTCCAGATCATGCTGCGCCTCAAGCCCGGCCAGCACCTCAGCCAGGCCAACGCGGCTCTGCGCGCGGTGCAACCGCACATCCGGCAGGCGACGCTTCCCGAATGGCCCGAGGCGATGCTCGCGAAGTACCTGACCGAACCGTTCGAGCTCGTCTCGGCCGAGACCGGGCGATCGACGTTGCGGGACCGCTTCGCGACGCCATTGACCGCGATGCTCGTGGCGGTCTGCCTGGTGCTGCTCGTCGCCTGCGCGAACATCGCCGGCGTGCTGCTGGCACGCGCGGTATCGCGTCAGCGGGAACTGAGCGTGCGGCTGGCACTCGGCGCGTCGCGGTGGCGGGTGGCGCGCCTGCTGTTCACCGAAAGCGCCATCGTGGCGGCAGCCGGCGCCGCACTCGGGCTCGTGATCGCGCAGTGGGCCGGCGCCGTACTGGTCGCGCAACTCGCGACCTGGCGCGAGACCGTCGTGCTGCCCCTGACACTGGATTGGCGTGTCCTGCTATTTGCCGCAGGCGTGGCGTGCACGGCCGCGATCGTCGCCGGCAGCGCGCCAGTGCTGGGCGTGAAGAGCGTTGCGCCTTCGGCGGGCCTGCGTGCTGGCGGCAGAGGCGTCGCCGGCGATCGCAGATTCGCGATCCGTGGTGCGCTCGTTGTCACCCAGATCGCCCTCTCGCTGCTGCTCGTTGCCGCCGCGGGCCTGTTCCTCCGGACTTTCGCATCACTTCACCGCGTGCCGTTGGGCTTCGAGCCCGAATCGGTCCTGGTGGCGCAGCTGAACCTGCAGCGAAGCGAGGCACGAGCTGATGCGCGGGGCGCCCGCGTCGAGTATCTGTTGCAGGCGATTGCCGGCACGCCTGGTATCACCTCGATGGCGGCTTCCCTCAAGACGCCAATGGGCGGTAGCTCGTGGAACAATTGGGTCGGGTCCTCGCCCACACCTCCGGCCTCCCGCCGCCTGATGACGTGGCTCAATGCCACGACGCCTGGCTGGTTCGAAGCGATGGGAATCGAGCGCATCGCCGGGCGCGACTTCGACGCCGACGATCGCGCCGGCGCGCCGAAGGTCGCCATCGTCAACGAGTCGTTCGCCGAGCGTTTCCTGGGCGGTACGTCACCGATCGGGCAGGTCATGCGGCTTGGCAGTCGCGACGGCGGCACCCCCTACGAAGTCGTTGGGCTGGTGCGCGACACGCTCTATCAGTCTCCGCGCGAGGGCCGTGTGCCCACTGCCTACCTGTCCATCGCGCAGCAGCCACAGATCACGGCGACGATCGGGCTGACGCTTCGCACGTCGCCGGCCCAACGAGGTGCCGTCCAGCGAGCCGTCGCCGAACGGCTGGCGCAGGCCGACCCCCTGGTCGCTGTGACCTTCAGGGCCTTCGACCAACTGCAGGCCGCGACGATTGCCCAGGAGCGACTCGTCGCGTTGTTGTCGGGATTCTTCGGTGCGCTTGCCCTGCTGCTGGCCGCGATTGGCGTGTACGGCATCGTCAGCCATGCCGTGCGCGCTCGTCAGTCCGAGATTGGCGTGCGCGTGGCACTCGGCGCCGGCCCCGGGCGGATCGTCGGCCTGATCCTTCGCTCCGTGATGGTATTGGTCGCCGTCGGCGTCGCGGTCGGCCTCGCTGGTGCGTTATGGGCATCGCGCTTCGTCGCGACGATGCTGTTCCAGTTGCAGCCGCACGACGCGGCAACCTTCATCGGCTCGGCGGCCACACTGACAGCAGTCGCCTTGATCGCGGCGTGGATCCCGGCCTGGCGGGCGGCCCGGGTGGCGCCGGCCAGCGTCCTGCGCGACAGCTGACGCCAGCGTTGCCACGTCCGCGTGGCAGAATCTCGCGCATGCAACCGACGCGATCGTGCCCCGCGTCGCGTCCCGCGACGCGTGAGGTGACCTGTGATTGATCGACGAACATTTCTCGCCGCCATGGCAGCGGCGCCCGTCCTCTCCGCGCTGCGGCCTCGACCCGCCGCTGCCGCGCTGCCCAAGGCGAAGGTCACCCGCGTGCGGATCTACCATCCGCCCAATCTCAACCCGTTGTTCAACCAGAGCAACATGGTGGTGACCGTCGAGACCGACATCGGCATCACCGGCATCGGCGAGGGCGGCGCGAAGGACACCCTCGAGCAGGTGGCGGGCACGCTCATCGGCAAGAACCCGTTCCACATCGAGCGGATCTGGCAGGAAGCCTACATCGCCTGGTTCTACCCGCCGGGTCGCGAGAAGACGCACGCCCTCGGCGCACTGGATCTCGCGTTGTGGGACATCAAGGGCAAGGCACTCGGCCTGCCCGTGCACGAGCTGCTCGGCGGCGCCACGCGTGACTACTGTGAGTGCTACGCCACCGGCGGCGCACGTCCTGCCGGCGTTCCGGACACGGCAACACTCAGCCTGAAGGAGCGCGCGAAAGCGACCATGGAGGCCGGGTACCGGGCGTTCCGCATGGGCGCCGGCGACGTGCCGATCGACGCCGTGTTCGACACCCGCTCGGTGGTGCGCCGCATCGAGCAGGACTGTCGCGACGTCCGGGAGGCCGTTGGGCCCGACGGCAACTGGTGCATCGACCTGCACCAGCGGTTCGACTTCAACGACGCGGTGCGCGTGTGCAAGGTGATGGAGCCCTTCGATCCGTTCTTCGTCGAGGATCCGGTCCGGGACGAGCACGCACTGATGGACATCCCGAAGCTGCGCCAGATGACCGACGTGCCGCTGACCCACGGCGAGGAATGGGGCCTGCGCTGGGACTTCAACCGCCTCGTCGAGGCACACGACGTCGACTTCATCCGCGCGACGTTGCCAAACGTCGGCGGCGTCACCGAGATGATGAAGATCGCGGCCATCTGCGAGACCCACGCCGTCGGCATCGTGCCGCATTTCACTGGCCCGATCGCGACCGCCGCGCTCGTCAACTGCCTGTCGACGTTCTCCGGCCCCGTGCTGTTCGAATACAACTACGGCGGACAGCCGATCGAGCACCTGCCCGAGTGCCTGGACTTCAAGAATGGCAAGGCCTATGCGAACGACCGCCCGGGTCTTGGCGTGACCGCCGACATGTCGCGGCTCACCCAGATCGGCGAGGTGACCCAGCCGGGCCGCCGCAACGTGTTCCGGCGGCCGGATGGATCGCTGACGCACTGGTGAACGGCCGCGGCCAGCGCAGTCGGTGCAGCTGCCGACCTTGGTCGGCAGGCAGGTGCGTCAGCGTGGGGCGACCCGTCAGCGTCGAGCAAGCTCGACGCCTACATCATCCGTGTGGATGTCCGCGTCGAAGGTGATGTGGCGCCGACCCTGGTCAGCGTCGAACGTGCGATCGCCGGGCGAAACAGGTAGGGCCGGACCTCCGAGCCCGGCCATGCTCGATGCCTGCATCATCAGTCGCGCGCCGCCACGCGAACCGGTTCGGTCGACGCCTCCGAGCGGCGCCGGGGCGTGGTGCCAGGGACGAGCATCGGCACCCGGCGCCGGTAACGCTCGTACGTGGCCGCGTGCTCGGCGACGAGGTCCCGCTCCTCCAGTTGAATGGCCACCACGATGTAACCCGTCGTCACCACGGCAAACACCAGGTGCGCGGCCGTCATCGTCGGCGTCATCCAGAAGCCGACGATGAACCCGAAATACAGCGGGTGTCGGATCACGCGATACGGGCCGGGCACCGTGAACGTGACCTTCGTGTACGGCCGTCCGAGCAGGTACAGCCACACCTGGCGCAGGCCGAACAGATCGAAGTGGTTGATCAGCCACGTCACCGCGAGGACCAGGCCCCAGCCAAAGGCGAACGCCGTCCACAAGGCGAGCCGAGCCACCGGATCCTCTATCGACCACACGACGCCACCGAGCGGACGCCATTGCCAGAAGACCAGGATGAGCGCGAGGCTCGCGCAGAGCACGTAGGTGGAGCGCTCGATCACGTCCGGCAGGTACCGCGTCAGCCACGCCTTGAACCACCGCCGCGCCATCACGCTGTGCTGGATGGCGAACACGCTCAAGAGCGCGACGTCGATCGCGAGCGATACGGCAAACGCGCCGGTCGCCGGCCCGTCGAGCCGCGTCGGCACCACGAACCCGCCGACAAACGCCATCGCATAGAGAAACGTGCCGAGAAACACCAGGTAAGACACCAGCCCATAGACGAAGAATGAAAGCCGCTTGACCATCGTGACCCTCCCGTCTGAAAGATCGCGATCCGCGGCCTGAACCTGACACCCGGGCGTTGAGCCTGGCGGCGGGCCGGCGTTCGGCCCTGGGCCATCGGCCTTCGGCCTTCGCCTTTTGACTTTCCCCTTCAGCGTTAGGCGTTAAGCGTTCGGCGTTAGTAGGCGTTCGGCGTTCGTCTGGCTCTTCCTCCCCCTGTCGCCTTCTCCATCTCCTTCGCGATCTCCATGGTGCGGGCCGGTGGTCGGTGCCGCTTACATCATCCACGGTCGTGCGCCGGCGATCCCATCTTCGAGCGCGACGCCGCCGTAGGCCGTGCCGGAGCGTCGCTCAGGCACAGGAGGCAGTCGTCATGTCATTCACTCATCAATCGATCGCTCTGAAGGTGGCGCTGGCCGGGATCCTGCTGTGCTCGAGCCCTGCCGCCCGCGTCGGTCTTGCGCAAACCGGGCACGCCCATGGTGATGACCAGCGCGTATCCGGTGCCCTGCTCGACACCGTCCGCGAGTCCACGGCGCGGTTCAAGGATGTCGCGGTTGCCGAGAGCGAGGGCTACTCGCTGCTGTTCGGCTGCGTGACTGGCGACGAAGCCGGCGCAATGGGCCTGCACTACGTCAACCTCGGGCTCGTCGGTGATGGGGAGCTCGATCCGACCCGTCCGGAGATCGTCATCTACGAGCCGAAGGGCAACGGCCGCGTGAGCCTGATCGGCGCCGACTACCTGGTGTTCGCGCAGGACTGGCACGCGAAGCACGCGGAGACGCCGCAGATCATGGGGCAGCTCATGCACCTGTTCCCGTCGCCGAACCGGTTCGGCCTGCCGGCCTTCTACACGCTGCACGTCTGGGCGTGGAAGGAGAACCCCGCCGGTACCTACGTCAACTGGCACCGCAACGTGTCCTGCGACAGCCATTCACCGGCGCAATGACGCTGCGGGCCGGTGCGCGGGTCGGCGTCGCCCCTGCCGTTCGGGGCCACACACGGTCGCCACCGGCCACCATCCAGGACGAGGGAGCACGCCATGACTGCCACACACGTTTCTCGTGCCGGAGGCTTGCAACGCGGCCTCACGCGCCTGCTGTTCGCCTCGGCGGCGGGGCTTGCCGCGGCCATCGGTCTCACGTCACACACGCTCGCCGACAGCACGCCGATCGTCGAGCAGACGTTCGACAACGGCGACGGCGCACATCGCACCGTGAGTGCCGCCGGCGCCATCGACCGTGACAATCCCTTCTTCGAAGACCTGGGGACCAACGGCCGGCGGTGCGTGACGTGTCACCAGTCCGCGGAGGGTTGGACGATCACGCCGGGCGGTGTGCAGGCTCGCTTCGACGCCACCAGCGGCCTCGATCCGATCTTCCGCACGGTCGATGGATCGAACTGCGCGGCAGAGGAGACCTCCACGATCGAGCAGCGTCGCGTGGCGTACAGCCAGCTGCTCGAGAAGGGCGTGATCCGCATCGATCTCGACGTGCCGGCGCAGGCCGAGTTCCTGATCGAGTCGGTCGACGATCCGCACGACTGTGGCGCACCGCTGACCGGCGCATCGATGTTCCGCCGGCCGCTGCCGACATCCAACCTCGGATTCCTCAGCACGGTGATGTGGGACGGGCGCCACACCATCGCCGGGCACGCCATCCGGGACGGTCTGCTCGCGCAGGCGAGCGAAGCGACGGTGCGCCATGCAGAGGGCGTGCCCCCGTCACCCTCACAGGTACGCGCCATCGTCGATTTCGAACTCGGACTGTTCACCGCGCAACTGCGCGACAAACAGGCCGGACCACTTGGCGAGCGGAATGCCCGCGGTGGACCAAGGCCGCTCAGCCATGAGCCCTTCTGCGTCGGCATCAACGACCCGCTCGGCATGCTGCCGGCGATGCCAGACGCCTGCGGCGTCGTGACGGGATTCGACCCGAAGGTCTTCACGCTGTTCAGTGGATGGAGCGAGGCGCCGTCACCCGAACGGCAGGCGATCGCGCGAGGCGAGGCGATCTTCAACACGCGTCAGTTCGCGATCACCAACGTGCCCGGACTGAACGGCAAGGCGAGCGATCCGTTACAGGCACCACTGACCGCCGGCACGTGCACCGTGTGCCACGACACGCCCAACGCCGGGAACCACTCCGTCTCCATGCCGCTCGACATCGGCATCACGGCCGCGTCCAGGCGCGCACCCGACGTGCCGCTGTACACACTGCGACACCTGCAGACGGGTGAGACCGTGCAGACGACCGACCCGGGGCGCGCGATGGTGACCGGCCGCTGGGACGACATCAGCAAGTTCAAGGGCCCGATCCTGCGGGCGCTGGCATCCAGGGCGCCCTACTTCCACGATGGCTCGGCATCGAGCCTCGAGGACGTGATCGCGTTCTACGACACCCGCTTCTTGATTGGCTTCACCGCAAGCGAGAAGGCCGACCTGCTGGCGTTCCTGCGCGCACTGTGACGACCACTCCCTGAGCCCGGGCTCCTGCGAGCCTGGGCTCTTGTGTTCCTGTGCTCCTGTGTTCCTGTGCTCCTGCAGATCAGCGCTGGATGCGGGCCGACCCGCCCTTCGCGAATGCCTTGACGTCGTCCACGGTCGCCATCGTCGTGTCGCCGGGGAACGTGGTGATCAGCGCCCCGTGCGCCCAGCCCAGGCGCACGCTCTGCTCTGGCGAGGCGCCCGTGAGCAGACCGTAGAGCATTCCGGAGGCGAAGCCGTCGCCACCGCCGACGCGATCGAGCACGTCGAGTTGGATCGTCGGAGCGACGACCTGCTCGCCCTCGAACCACGCCACTGCTGACCACGTGTGGCGGTTGGTCGAGTGCACCTCGCGGAGTGTCGTCGCGACGACCTTGACGTTCGGGTACTGCTCGACGACGCGGCCGATCGTGTCGAAGAAGGCTGCCGTGTCGAGCGCGGCGCCCTTGCCGGCCTCGGGCCCTGCGACGCCGAGGGCCTTCTGAAGGTCCTCCTCGTTGCCGACCAGCACGTCCACGTTCTCGACGATCCGCTTGAAGATCGACTGCGCCTTGTCCAGCGCGCCCTGCGCCTTCCAGAGCTTCTCGCGGTAGTTGAGATCGAAGGACGTGACGACTCCGGCCTTCCGGGCCGCCTGCATGGCCTCGATGATGACTTCGGCAGTCGTGGCAGACAGCGACGCGAACAACCCGCCGCTGTGGAACCAGCGCACGCCCTTGCCGAAGATCGCGTTCCAGTCGAAGTCACCCGGCTTGAGCAGCGCCGCGGCCTCGTTGGCGCGGTTGTAGAAGACCACCGGCGGACGGATGCCCATGCCCTGGTCGCTGTACACCGTCGCCATGTTCGGCCCGCGGGCGCCGTCGTGCTCGAAGTACTTGTAGAAGGGCGTCACGCCCATCGCCCGCACGCGCTCGGCGATGAGATCGCCGACCGGGTACTTCACCATCGCGGTCGCGATGCCGGTGCGCAGCCCGAAACAGTCGGCCAGGTTAGCGGCGACATTGAACTCGCCGCCGCTGACATGGATGTCCAGGGTGTGCGCCTTCCGGAACGGGAGGCGGCCCGGATCCAGGCGATGAATGATGGCACCGAGGGACAGGAGATCGAGCTCGCCTTGCGCGGGAATGGTCAGGTTGGTCATGGGCGGGTACAACGGAGACGGGAGACGGGAATCGGGAAACGGGAAACGGGAGTCGACGTCAGCGTTCGGCGTCAAGCGTCAAGCGTCAGGCGTCAGGCGTTAGGCGTTAAGCGCTGGCCCCACTGTGTATGGAAACTTCCCTCACGGTCGGTCCGTCGGTATGTGTGCGCGCCGAAATAATCGCGCTGTCCCTGCGTGAGGTTGGCTGGGAGCCTGGCGCTGCGGTAGGCATCGTAGTAGGCAAGCGACGCCGCCGTGGCCGGGACGGGGATGCCAAGGCCTACCGCCACCTGCACCATCTCGCGCCATGCCTGCTGACGCGCGCCGACGGCGTCGCTGAACGCGCGATCGAGCAGCAGGTTCACCAGTTGCGGATCGCGTCCGAACGCGGCCCGGATGTCGTTGAGGAGGGTCGCGCGGATGATGCAGCCGGCGCGCCAGATCCGGGCCACCTCGCCGGGATCGATGTCGTAGCCGTACTCGGCCGACGCCATCCGCAGCAGCGCCATGCCCTGCGCGTACGACGTCACCTTGCTTGCGTACAGCGCATGCTTGGCGGCTTCGATCAGGCGGGTGCGACCACCCGAGAACGTTGACGAGGGCCCCGTCAGCAGGCGACTGGCGGCGACGCGCTCGGACTTCTGGGCCGAGATCAGGCGCGACTCGACGGCGGAGTTGACCGTCGGGATCGGCGCGCCGACGTCGAAGGCGTTCTGGCTCATCCACTTGCCGGTGCCCTTCTGCTGGGCCTCGTCGAGGATGACGTCCACCAGGGGTGCACCAGTGTCGGGGTCGCCTTGTGCCAGGACGTCGGCGGTGATCTCGACGAGGTACGACTTCAACTCGCCGCGATTCCACTCGGCGAAGATGTCGGAGATCTCGCTCGCACTCATGCCGAGGCCGCGGCTGAACAGGTCGTACGTCTCGGCGATGAGCTGCATGTCGCCGTACTCGATGCCGTTGTGCACCATCTTCACGTAGTGCCCGGCACCGCGCGCGCCCACGTACCCGACGCACGGCTCGCCATCGTCGGCCTTCGCGGAGATGGCCTGGAAGATCGCCGCCACCGCATCCCACGCGGCACGTGAGCCGCCAGGCATGATCGCCGGGCCACGCAGCGCACCCTCCTCGCCACCCGACACGCCGGTGCCCAGGTACTGTAGCCCGCGGGTGGCCAGCTCGGCTTCGCGGCGATCGGTGTCCTTGAAGTACGAGTTGCCTGCGTCGATCAGGATGTCGCCCGCACCGAGGTGAGGCGCGACGTGGGCGATGACGTCGTCCACCGGCTTGCCGGCCGGGACCATCAGCAGGACCTTGCGGGGACGCGCGAGCACCTCGGCCAGCGCCTCGGCGGATACGGCGCCCACCACGCGGCGACCTTCGCCGGCGGCGAAGGCCTCGGTCTTGGCCGCGCTGAGGTCGTAACCGGCCACGGTAAATCCGCGGCTCTCGATGTTGCGGGCGAGATTGCCGCCCATCACGCCAAGTCCCACCACCCCGATATCGCACGTCATCGCATTCCTCGTTCGGGACACACCGGTCCAGCGGCACGCTTCCGGAGCCCTGCCCGCGACAGGGCCGTATTGTGTCCCGACGTCGCCGAGAATGCGAGGTGACCGACCGTGCTCAGTAAATCTCGGCGCGCAGCGTGATCGTGCTGCCGGCCTGTATGACCACGTCGAAGGAGATCGGCGTGAGCCCGGGGGCGTGGATCTCGATGTGGTGTTGCCCCGGCTCGAGATTCAGGTGCTGGGACGCGCCGTCGAAGTCGTCGACGATGCCGACGTAGTTCCCGTCGGCAAAGACCTGGGCATCACGCGGAGCCTCGATGATCCGCAATCCGCCATACACGGCCCCCGGAGCAGGGTCGTAGTACGTCGGAGCAACGGCGCCGAACGGATAGAGACCGGACGCGCCGTAGTAGATCCCGATGCCGATGCTGGGACGGTAGTAGTAGGGGTACCACGGGCTGTAGCCAATCACGTACGGCGACACGTAGCGCGGCGCGACGACGACATAGCCGTGGCCCCACCCGTGCCCCGGCGCGATGTACCGTGGCGGACCGTAGTAGCCATGACCGGCGTACGCACGAGGGGCAGCATACCCATACGGCTTGACGTAGCCGCGTGGGACGGCATACCCGTGAGGCGCGACGTAACCGGGACGCGCGTAACCGGGGCGCGCGTATGCGGGCGGTGCGTAGCCGGGGCGTGAATAGCGAGGGTCCACATCTCGGCCGGTGTAGCCCCGGTTGACGTAGCCTCCGTTACCAGTCGTCGCGGCGCCCGGATTGCGCGGGGCCGCGTAGCGTCCCATGGAACCGGCGGGCGTTGCCGGCTGCCGCGTGGCGTACTGCGGCCGCGCGGCATACTGCTGCGGTGCGGCGTATTGCCTCGGTTGCTGGTAACGACCACTGGCTTGTGGCCGGCCGCCACGGTCCTGCGCGACGGCCCGTCCGCCGCCGCGATACGGAGTTGCGCCGGATGGGCGACCGCCCTGGCCCTGGCTGCCGCGGTTGACGGCGCCGCCGCCACCGCCGGGATTGCGCTGGCGCTGGGCCGCGACCGGTGAGGCGATCGCGAGGATTGCGGAGAGCAGTGCGGCGGTGACCACTTGTCTGGACATGATCTGAGGGCTCCCGCTCACGCCATCAATTGCTGGGCCGGATGGCGAAGTCGCGCTACCCGAAGCATACTCCTCAGGCGGCAACCTTGTGTTGTCCGGCGAGTCCAGCGGCCGGGGAACACCGCGTCCTTCGCTGGCGTCACTGCTAGAGCATGCCTAGCCGCCGTACCTTCCTTGCCACCGGTCTCGCGGCCACCGCCGGAGCCGGCACGTGGACTGGCCTGTCATCGTCGTGGGGGGCGCGGTTCATCCGCGAACGCATCGGAGAGATCGGCAAGCCCATGCCCGCAGCGCCGTTCACGCCGACACCGGAGCGTTGGGCGGACAACGCCCTGACGCTGGCCTGGCTGGGACATGCCACGGTCCTGATCAACTTCTACGGGCTGCGGATCCTGACCGACCCGACCTTCTTCCCCCGCATCGGCGTGAGCCTGGGGCTGGGGACGCTCGGCCCGCAGCGCCTGGTGGGATGTGCCCTCACCCCAGAGGCGGTGCCCGACATCGATCTGCTGCTCGTGACGCACGCGCACTTCGATCACCTGGACACGCCGTCGTTGGCCGCGGTGCCGGGCACTCCAGCGGTGGTGATGGCCCAGGGCACGTCGGACCTGCTGCCGCGGCGCCGAACCGCCGCGATTCACGAACTGCGCTGGAACGAGTCGGCCCGCGTTCGAACGCCGCGCGGCGAAGTGCAGGTCCACGCCATCGAGGTGCGCCACTGGGGGGCGCGGGTGCAGCGCGATACGTGGCGCGGTTACGCGGGTTTCGTCGTCGAACGTGAGGGCCGGCGCCTGCTGATCGGCGGCGACACGGCCGACACGCCGGTGTTCCGGGACCATCGCCGCCTCGGTCCATTCGATGCGGCGTTGATGCCAATTGGCGCGTACGACCCATGGATTCGTCATCACTGCACGCCCGAGCAGGCCATTCATATGGCCGACGCCGCCGGCGCGCGATTGTTCGTCCCGATCCATCACCAGGCCTTCAGGCTCAGTCGGGAACCGGTTCGCGAACCGATTGAACGTGCCGAGGCGATGTTGGCCAGGGAGTCTGGCCGACTCGCGTGGCGCGAGATCGGCCAGACCGTCGTCGTGGCCTAGGTGCTCAAGGGAAAACGGAAGAGGGAGAAGGGAAAGGGAATACCAAAGTTGCGAGACAGAGGGGAAAGGGAACAGGCGCACCCGGGCGTCGTTTTCCCTACTCCCTTTTGCCTTGCTCCTTTTGATTTCCTTGTCCCTTCTCCCTTCTCCCTCTTCGCTTTTTTCAGCGGCCCCGATCGTCGTCAGTCGGGGCAAAGTAGTTCCGTGTCACGTACGCGGAGACCCGGCGTCCGACCTGCGCGCCGTGCCGCATGGAATGACGCCAGTGCAGGCCGCCAAACACTCGCGCGTCATCCACGTCGCGCATCAGGGCATTGAGCTGGTCGTAGGTGTATTCGGTCTGGTTCAGGGCCGGCACGGCGGTCTTCGGGACCGACAGCGTCCACGTGACCTTGTTCGTCCCGAAGTACGCGGCCACGCTATCGGTCAGCGCCGTGGACCAGAAGCCGTGACCGGACGGGTACTCGGGATGGTTTACCATCAGGAGGGGTCGCCACGTCGGGTCCGCCTCGGTGTCGGGATTGCCATCGGTGTCGGCCCGCGGGATGGCCGTTCGCGGCCGCCAGGCGGCGTAGGCGTACTTGGCGTCGAAGCCGACGATGACCGCGTCGGCGGCGGCCGTATGCGCCATCGCGAAGAGCCGCGCCGTCTCGAGCAGGCGCAGCCCCTGGCTGTTCGCCAGGGCGATCAGGTTGCGGTTCCAGAACACGTAAGGATTCTCGGACCAGAAGTACGCCAGGTCGGTCTGCGCCGGCGAGCGGAACACGCTGTCCACACGGCCGTAGTCACGCGTCTCCTGGAAGTCCTCCGCAAACGCACTCGAGCTCAGGGGATCCGGTCCGTCGGGGCGATAGCGCGCGGTGCTGTCGATGGCGAACGGGCGGATCCGGCCGACCTTGACGTCGACCGGCTGCGGCGAGGTCGGACCGGCCGGGCAACCGGCGTCTGGCTCGAACTCCCCCGGCGCGACCTGCGGACCGCTGCACTCGTAGGGCAAGACCGCATCGAAGCCATCATTCGCCCGTAAGGTGAGGACGGCCTGCGCGGCTGCTTCGCCGACGCGGATGCCCTCGGCCTTGCCGAGGCTCTCGCCGATGCCCGCAAGGTACGTGGCGTATTGCTGGTCCAGGTAGGCGACCTGCGAGGACGCGACCCGGGCCCGGGCGGTGCGATATGCCGCGGTGGCGACTGCCGCACGCACGTCGGCGTACGGCAATCGACGGATCTCCGCCACGTAGGGCTGGAAGCCGCCCTCGACGGCGACGGCGGCGTCGTACACCGCCAGCATCACCATCGCATGCAGGATCTCCGACGTGCCGGCCGACCGGGGCGCGGCAGGCGGATTGTGGATGGCCTGCTGGACGATGGCGGCCCAGTCGGTCACGGCATTGGGCGTCACGGCCGCGATGGCCCGCACCGGCAACATGAGCAGGACGAATCCCACGAGGAATAGACGGGCGTTCATGATGGCTCCTTCGTCACGAGCGTGAACGCGCCGGTCGAGCAGGATGAGGTGGCGCGATCCGCGGATATATGGCTGAGCCCGCGACCGGACACCTCGTGGCGCCCACGCAATCAGCGGCTCGTCACAGCAAATCGAAATCGCCGACGGGAACCCGACGCGTTCGCTCGAGGTACGCGGGGACGTTGATTCCTAGGTCACGGGCCATCGGGTGAGGTCCGCGGCGCCAGGAAGGGACCCATGTCATACGTAATCACTGCCTCGCCCGACCTCGACGTGCCCCCCCAAGGTGCGACCGACGCCCTGTTCGTGACGCTGTACGCGGAATTGCATCGGCTGGCACGGCGTGAGCTCAACCGTCGCGGCTCACTGTCGGGCCTCGGGGTGACCACGCTGCTCCACGAGGCATACCTGTCGATCGCCGGCAAGGACGGCGCGTCCTTCGTCGACCACGCGCGGTTCATGGGCTACGCGGCGCGGGTGATGCGGGGCCTGATCATCGACGACGTGCGTCGCAAGCGATCGGAAAAGCGCGGCGGGCAGTTCCACATCACGGCGCTGGACACCGATCACATGGGCCGCCTTGCGGGTCCCGATGAGCTCATCGGCATCAGTGACGCGCTCGATACGCTCGCCGAGATCGATCCGGGCGTGGCCGAAATCATCGAACTGAAGTTCTTCTGCGGCTTCTCGTTCGTGGAGATTGCCGCGATGCGCGGGGTTTCGGAACGGACCATCCAGCGCGGCTGGGAGAAGGGCCGTCTCTATCTGCATCACGCCGTGGTTGCGGACGCCGGCGCGACGGGCGACACCGATGCGCTCGCTCGACGCTGACCGCTGGCGTGCCCTGAGCGCGTGCCTCGACGAAGCGCTCGATCTCGCGCCTGACGACCGCGCCGCCTGGCTCAGTGCGCTCGGCGCCCGCGACGCCGCCCTCGCAGCCGACATGGCAGCCTGGCTGGCCGAACACGACCAGATCCGCGACGAGCCGTTTCTCGATGGCGTTGCGGTCGATGCCCGCCTCGCCACGCCGCCGTCGCTGGCCGGTCAGGTCATGGGCGCCTATCGCCTGCTGAAACCGCTCGGTGAAGGCGGTTCGGGCAGTGTGTGGCTCGCCGAACGCTGCGACGGTCGCTTCGAAGGCCGCGCCGCCGTCAAACTGCTGAACCTGGCGCTCGTCGGCCGTTCCGGCCAGGAGCGATTCCGGCGCGAAGGCACCATCCTCGCCCGCCTCCAGCATCCGCGCATCGCCCATCTCGTCGACGCGGGCATCTCGCCCAGCGGCCAGCCCTACCTCGTGCTCGAGTACGTGGATGGCCGGCCCATCGACCAGTACGCCGATGCGCGAGGTCTCGATGTCGAGTCGCGGCTGCGCCTGTTCCTCGATGTGCTCGACGGTGTGACCCACGCGCATGCCAACCTGATCGTGCACCGCGACATCAAGCCGGCCAACGTCCTGGTGAGCGTGGACGGGAGCGTCAAGCTCCTCGACTTCGGCATCGCGAAGCTGATTGACACCGATGCTGACGTCGATGCCGCGCGCAGCCCGGAGGCAACCGCCCTCACGCGCGAGCTGAGCCGGGCGCTGACGCCGGAGTATGCCGCCCCCGAGCAACTGGTGGGCGCACCGGTGACCACTGCCACCGACATCTACGCGCTCGGCGTGCTCCTGTACGTCCTGCTCTCGGGTCGCCATCCCGCCGGACGCGCGTTGCGCTCGCCCAATACGCTGATCCGCGCGATCGTCGACGAGGAGCCTCCACGCGTCTCGGAGGCGATCGCGGACGCCGCAGGTGACGAGGAGTTGGCCGATACACATGCGGCGCGTTGCGGCACGAGCCCATCTCGGCTGCGTCGTCAACTGCGCGGCGACCTCGACACGATCGTCGCCAAGGCACTCAAGAAGGACGTGACCGAACGTTACGCCTCGATCACCGCGCTGGCCGACGACGTACGCCGCTACCTGCGGCGCGAACCGATCGGCGCGCGGCCGGATACGGTGAGTTACCGGACGGCCCGCTTCCTGCGCCGCCACATCGTCGGCGTCGCGCTGGCGCTCGGCACGCTGCTGCTCGTGGGCACGATGACGGCGATGTACACGCATCGCCTCGCCATGGCGAGGGACCGTGCACAACGTGAATCGGCCAAGGCCGTAAAGGTGAGCGGGATGCTGATGGGTGCGCTCTCGAGCGCCGATCCTTACCTGAACTCCTCTGCCGGCAACCAACCGAACGCGCGGCAGTTGCTCGATACCGGCGCCGATCAGGTTCAGCGCGAACTCGCCGGCGAACCCGGACTGCAGGCCGAGCTGCTGACGATGATGGGCCGGACCTATCGCCGCCTCGGGTCGTATGCCAGGGCGGAGGCACTGCTCGAGCAGGCACTCGCTGGAGCGCGAGTCGCATTCGGACCCGAGCACCTGCGCGTCGCGCAGGCGCTCCAGGATCTGGGCGTCGTGCTCAGCGAGCGTGGACGCTATCCGGATGCGCGCCGCAGCCTCGAGGATGCCCTGGCGATGCGTCAGCGGTTGCAGCCCGAGGGAAGTGCCGAAACGGGCGTTGTGCTGGCCGAACTCGGGCGCCTGTATCAGGACCTGCGCCTGGATGACCGCGCCGAAGCGGCGCATCGCGAAGGTCTTGCGGTGCGGCGACGGCTGCTCGGCGATCGGCATAGCGAGACAGCCGTCAGCGAGAACAACCTGGCATCGGTGCTACGCCTCCGGGGCGACCTCGACGCCGCAGAGGCGTTGCTCCGACACGCGCTCGGCGTGAGCATCGAGACGCATGGTCCACGGCATCCGAACGCGGCGACGACGCGACACGACCTGGCGCTGATCGCGTACGCACGCGGCGACCTCGCGGGCGCCGATGCCCAACTGCGTACGTCGCTGGAACTGCAGCGTGAGTCGGTCGGTCCGGATCATCCG
This sequence comes from Luteitalea pratensis, assembly GCF_001618865.1. Lineage (GTDB taxonomy): Bacteria > Acidobacteriota > Vicinamibacteria > Vicinamibacterales > Vicinamibacteraceae > Luteitalea > Luteitalea pratensis. Next base: position 256,776 of record NZ_CP015136.1, on the reverse strand, counting down.
ACCGTCGCCCTGACGCTGAACTCGCTCGCGCGTGTACAGGCGGCCCGGGGGCGGCATCGCGAGGCGCTGGCCACGCTGCGCACCGCGATCGGCGTGGCGCGCGCGTCGCTGGGCGAGACACACCAACTCGTGGCGATCTTCACGCTGAACGCCGGGGCCGTGTGCCTCGCGCTCGGCGAACCAACGGAAGCGGAGTCATTGCTTCGCGAAGGGCTACGGTTGCGCGAGCTGGCTCCCGATGTCGTCCCGAGCCGCCGGCGCACCATGCCCCAGGACGACTGGTCGCTCGACGCCGCGCGACGCGCGCTCGCGTCGGCGTCGTTGTCGGTCTCGGCGCGATAGTCGCGCCCTGGTTGCGCGCGATCTAGCGTCGCGTGCCGATCGTGATGCAGTACTCGCGAGGGACGCAGATCCCTAGGTCGTTCGCGAAGCCGGCATGGAACGCGATGAAATCGTTGCGCAGCCCCTCGCGGCGCTCGTCGTCGAGGTTCTCGTACAACGTGCGCGTCGGTCCGTAGCCGGTCGAGAACGTGTGCCACGCCGCTTGCGGGCTCGGCTCCCGGTAGAACGACGTCCCGCTCTCGAAACGCAGGTCGAATGCCTCGCCCAGCAACTCGCGGACGCGCTCCGGACGACCCCAGGCAAACGGCGAGGGCGGTGCGGGAGAGGGCGGCTCCGGCATGTACGCCCGCATCACCCGGAACATGCCGAACACCGTGCCGTCAGGCGCCCATGTGGACAGCGCCATGCGGCCGCCAGGGCGGACGACGCGCGCGAGTTCGGACGCCGCCGCCTCGGGGTTGGCGGCGAACATGACGCCGAATGTCGAGACGACGGCGTCGAATGTCCCATCCCCGAATGGCATGCGCTCCGCGTCGGCGAGCCGGTACTCGATGTCCAGGCCGTCGGCTATCGCCCGCGCGCGAGCTGCCTCGAGGAGGTCTTCCGCGATGTCGGCGCCGACGACGGTCGCGCCGCGCCGCGCGACGAGCCGGGACGTCCAGCCGGTGCCGGTCGAGAGGTCGAGCACGCGCTCGATGGGCTGGGGATCGAGCCGAAGCACGCAGTGCTCGATTGCATCGGCGATGCCCCTGCTGATTTCGTCGTAGGCCTTGCCGCCCCGGCTCCAGACGGCGGCGGCGCGAAGGTTGTGCGGCTGAATGGTCGAGCTCATGATGACTCCCTGAAAGATGGGGCCCGGAAAAGGGGGCCCGTACCGGAGTCATCGAGATCGGCGGCCGAAAGGCGACACGGCCCCGGCGCGCGAAGGGGCAAGGTCGAGCTCCGGCACCCGGGTCACCGGCGTCGGGTTCAGTGCGGCGCCGGCAGTGCCGAGTTGCTGACAAACGCGATCCGGGTGCCGTCGGGCGACCACGACGGCACGTTGATCGTCCCCTGGCCGCCGTACACGTAGGCAATCACCTTCGCGTTCGAGCCGTCGAGGGCCATGTGCCTGAGGTAGACGTGTTTGTAGAACGGGTGGTCGCCCGACGCGATGTCCTCGCCGTAGGAGATGATCACCATCGACTTGCCATCGGGCGAGATGTGCGGGAACCAGTTGTTGAAGCGGTCGAACGTGATCTGCTGCTGATTCGACCCGTCCGGCTTCATGCGCCAGATCTGCATGTGGCCGGATCGGTTCGAGTTGAAGTACAGCCACTGCCCGTCCGGGGTCAGCTCCGATCCGTCGTCGACGCCTTCCGTGGTGGTGAGGCGGACTTCCTCGCCCCCGCTCACTGCAATCTTGTAGATGTCGAGCTCGTTGTTGCGTTGACCGGTATAGAAGAGCCACTGCTTGTCGAGTGACCAGCTGTGCAGGTAGGACGGCGAATTGGGCGTCACGCGAGTCGGCTCGCCGCCGGTGGTCGGCACCACGTAGATGACCGAGCGGCCGTTGTCTCCAGGTTCCTGGCTGTGTTGGCTGCTGATCCCGAGCATCGTGCCGTCGGTCGAGAGGACGTGATCGTTGTTGTTGCGGGTGGCACGCCCGGTCGGCAACTCGGCAACGGCCCGCGTGGCGAGATCGAACGTCCACAGCTTGCCGCTGCCGTTGAAGATGAGCGTCTTGCCGTCCGGCGTCCAGTTCGGCGCCTGGATCGAGATCGGCGACGTGTGCACCACGGTGCGTGCGCCGGTCCTGATATCCATCACTTCGAGATTGCTGCCGATGTAGTCGCGATACGGCACCCATCCGGCCTTCGGCGGCACGACGATCCTGACGTTGCTGAAGACGGCCGTCTCCTTGACAGTCGCGTTGTGCGCACACGCGAACAACCCCACGTACACCTGCTCGCCCAATTCGGGCCCGAACACCTCGGTATGGACCATCGGCTCGCCGAACTTCGCCACGCCCATCACGTACCGTTTTCCCTCCCGCTTCAGTTCGAGGACCTCTGCGTGGGTAATCGACGCGATGGCCTGCGTGGTCACGCCGCCGGGCTCGTCGCGGCGCTGCAGGGACGTCAGGCCGTCACCGTGACGCACGGCATCGACGTATGGAGAATCCGCTTCGAGTCCCTTGCGGACGATGATGCCGATCTTGCGGTGCGGATCGGTGCCCTCGCCGAGGAACCGTACGTGTGCGCGCATGACGAAGTCGCCCGACATCCGTCGCCACGCGAACTGGAACTCATCACGCGCGGCCCACATGTTGGCTCCACCAGCGGAGAGCGTGTATGTCTGCGTGGCGACGTCGTACGTCGTGGAGCCACTGATGGCGGGCGCGCCGATGTCGGCACTCGCCTCGAAGTGGCCGACGCCCGCGGCCCTGACCGTCGGCGCGGCGTTGTTGACGGGTGCGACGGGTGCGACTGGTGCGGCGCCGGGCGCTTGCTGCGCGGCGGTGACCGGCAACGCGAGGAGGACCAACAGCAGCGCAGTGCCACACGTCAGCGGCGACGGCGGGCGTGTCACTTCGCCTCCGCTGACACCGCCTTCGTGCCAGGCGCGGCCCAGTTCACCACGTGATAGGTGGCCGGCACCGTACCGCGATTGCGGACCGTGTGCGGCACCATCGAGGCGAAGAACACCAGAGAGCCGGTCGGTGCCAGCTTCCACTCGCCATTCACGTACGCCTCGACCTCGCCGGCCTTGATGATCAGCAGTTCCTCGTTCTTGTGCGTGTGCGGCGCGTGCGGCGACGCACCCGGCTTCAGCGTCGTCGTGTGGTATTCGAGTTCGTCGAGCGTGGCGGTCGGTGCGGCGAACACGGTCCGGCGTGCGCCCTGCTCGGTCGGACGTTCGGGCACCGACTCCCAGGTGAACAGGGCCGACTTCATCAGCAGGCCATCGCTTGCGGGTCGTTGCACCGCGGCCGCGGCGCCGGTGGCGGCTGCAAGTGCCAGAGCCAGCGAGAAGGTACGGGTGGTCATGGATCGCTCCCTGCGTGTGCCGCGCACTGTAGCAGGTCCAGGCGGATTCACGGTGGCGGCCGGGCCGCGAGCGGACGCCCAGCCATTGACGGCACCTCCGACCTCGCCGTACCGTCGCCGGATGCGGATCCCTACCCTCCTGCTCTCGGTGTCCTTGTTCACCGCCGGCGTGCTCGGCGTCGACGTCGCCGGCCAGGCGCCGGCCTCGACGGTCACGGCAAAGGCGTACATCGACGGCACGGGCCCCGGCTGGCGCACGCTCGGAGCCGCCGATTTCGCCCCGGTCAACGGCCATCCAGACACGTGGAAGTGGGAGGGCGAGATCCTGAAGTCGACGGGCGTGCCGATCGGCGTCATGCGCACGCGCGATCAGTTCCTGAACTTCGAATTGGTGATCGAGTGGCGGCACATGAAGTCTGCCGGGAATTCGGGTGTCTTCGCGTGGGTGCCGATGAAGGCGCTCGACGACCTCAAGCCCGATCACCTGCCGCGGTGGGGCATCGAGATCCAGATGCTCGACCACGGGTACCGGCAGTGGTTCCGCGAGCGCAATCCCGGCAAACCGGACAACTGGTTCACCACCAACGGCGACATCTTCGCGGTGGGCAACTCGAAGCTGGAACCGTTCGAGCCACGCTCGCCCGACGGCTCGCGCAGCTACCCCCGGTCGGAACACAGCCACGGCGTCGGCGAGTGGAATCACTACTACGTCCGCGGCGTGAACGGCGAGATCCGGCTATGGGTGAACGGTGAAGAAGTCTCTGGCGGACGCGGCGCCGATCCGCGGACCGGGTTCCTCTGTCTCGAGGCGGAAGGGTCGCCGGTCGAGTTCAGGAACATCCGCGTACGCGAACTGCCATGAGCGACGACGTCGAGCGCGAGGCCCAGGGCGAGCAACCCGCCACACCCGGCAGCTACGGGGAGCCGCCGCGAGGATTCCGGCTGCCCGAGGCCACCGCGCTCGGCGGTGTGCGGCTGCAGGTGGCCGATCTCGACCGCTCGCTGCCCTTCTACCAGGACGTGCTCGGGCTGCGCGTCGTCGGGCAGACGGCCGATGAGGCGTCACTCGCGGCCCGCGGCGACGATCGCATGCTCGTCCACCTGGTAGAGCGGCCCGGATCGCAAACGGCCGCGCGGGGCGACAGGCTCGGCTTGTACCACTACGCCATCCTGCTACCCGATCGCCCGGGACTCGCACGATTGGTTCGCCATCTCTCGAGTACCGGCCTCCACGTCGGCGCAGGCGATCACCTCGTGAGCGAGGCGTTCTACATCTCGGATCCGGATGGTCTCGGCATCGAGGTGTACGCCGATCGCCCGCGGACGTCCTGGCGTCGTCTCGGACGCCAGTTGAAGATGGCCACCGACCCCGTGGACGTACAAGGCCTGCTCGCCACCGCGGGTGATGCCCCCTGGGAAGGCATGCCCGCAGGCACGGTCATGGGGCACGTGCACCTGCACGTCGGCGATCTCGATCGCGCGGCGGCGTTCTATGCCGCTGGCCTCGGCTTCGACAAGACGACCTGGAGCTATCCCGGGGCGCTGTTCCTTGGCGCCGGGGGCTACCACCACCACGTGGGCGTCAACACGTGGGCAGGCCCTGGTGCCCCACCGGCTGGTCCGGGCGACGCGCGATTGCTGGAGTGGACACTCGCGCTGCCCGACGCCACCGCCGTCGCCGCGGTGCGCGCGAGCCTGGATGCAGCCGGTTTCGACGTGGAGCACTCCGGCGACGCATTCATCACGCGAGACCCGTGGGGCACTGCGGTGCGCGTCTTGAACGAACGCTGAACGCCGAACGCCGAACGCTGAAAACGTCAGGCAGAACGTAGGCGTCGAGCTTGCTCGACGGTCGATTCTCGTCTGTCGACCAAGGTCGACAGCTACACACATCCTGCAGGCGATTTTCGATCGCCGACCCGCGCGTCCCTCGACCTGACTTGTCCACCGTAGCCTTGGCGAAGATGGAAGGTCGACGGCTACGTCTAACGCGTTCACGTCGAACGTCTGATGTGTAGGCGTCGAGCTTGCTCGACGCGCACCGCAGCAGCGCCGAACCTAAGTTAGTCCTCGGTCACGTAACCGCGTGCCATCGCGTCCTGCACGTCCGGAAAGATTGCCATGGCTGTGAGCATGCGGCGGAAACCGAACTTCCTGTAGAACGGCTCCTTGCCGGGAACGGCGTACAGGATGATCTTGCGATGCCCCTGCGAGAGCTCCACCAGCGTGGCAACAATCTGCTTGCCGACGCCGGTCCCCTGGTGGCTCGGCAGCACGGCCACGTCGCACACGTACGACCAGTCGAGCCCGTCGGCCAGTGCCCTTCCCGCGCCAACGAGCTTGCCCTGATCGAACGCGAAACAGCAGTACCGGCTGTTGCCGTAGACGACCTGCAGGCCGGCCGCGTCCTTGTTGCCGAGCGGTGCCGCCCGGTACAGCGCCTCCAGTTCGTGCCAATCGATGCCGGCGATCGACTGCGACCAGGTGATCACGTCAGCGTGCCCCATATCCCTCGGCGGGCTTGCCGTCGTCATCGAGGTGGCCGGTCGTCCACAGGACGCCACGGGTGACGAGGGCCAGGTACACGGGGTCCTCAATCATCGCGGTGTTGTGCCCGAGCGAGGTGACGAACACGCGCGCCTTGCCGTGGGTGTTGGTCCAGATCAGAGGCGAGGTCTTCTTCGTCTCCTCGCTGTAGGCCTGTGCGAGTGGCGTCATTCCGGGCCAGACACGCTCCAGTTCGTACAGCTCCTCGGGAATCGTCACCCACCTCGCCGGCACGCCCTTCATGATCGGATGATCCGGCGCCACCGTCTGCACATCCAGCGGACGCTGCGCGTCGTGGCGCATGCTGAACGCCCCCATGAGTTCTCCCCAGGCCCGGCTGGTCGACCGCCGGTAACTGTGCACCGCGCCATGCAGGATCACGGCGCCGACGCCACTGTCGCGATGCGCGTGCGCCAGGCGTTCGATCCAGGGAACGTCGACGACGTTGGAGAACGACATGTTGTAGAGCACGACATCGAAGTCCTTCGTCCAGGCACTGTCCTTGTGCCGATCGATCAGCACCTCCGTGGACTTCCCCGCCGTGTGATCGATGGTCCACTCGACGTTGGCCTGCCGTGCCACGGCGGGAGGCACGATCGCCTCCTGCTTGACGAACTCGTGGAAGCCGCCACCAGTCACATACAGCGCCCGGATCGGTCGCACCGGCGGCGCCGCTGCGATCAAGGCCGTGCGGCCGGTCTCTGTCGCCGATCCGACGACGAGGACGAGTGCTGCGAGCAGGACGATGAGCCGGTGCATGCGAATTCCTTCGGGATGCGCGCCCGAATCAAAACACTGACGTCTTGACGCTTGACGCTTGACGACCTGACGAGCACGTTGGATGTCCAACGCTTGCGAATCGAAGGCCGAAGGCCGGCTGACAAAGGTCGATGGATTGCCGATTATGCCACCGCGACCGAGGGCGTCCCCCTTCGGACCCCGAAGGACGACGCCGCTCGGCGGTTCCGACGACGGTCAGGCCGATTCGAGCGCCGCCCGGCGCAGATCGATCAGCCGCTCGAAGGTACGCTCCTGGTCAGGCGCGCCAGGCGGTGGCTGCCAGTCGAGTGAGCAGCCCGCGTCGATCAGGATTCGCGCGACAGCCACGTGATCGGAGCCAGGACTGGCGTGATCCCGACCCTCTACCGCCCACACGAGCGGCGAAGCAGCGAACATGCCGTCGAGCGCGCCGATGTCGGCGCCGTGGGCGAGGAGGACGCGTACCGCGTCCGGGTGGCCGCCCATGGCCGCGCGATGCAGTGGTGTGACGTTGTCCTGGTCACGGGCGTCCGGATCGAATCCGGATGCCAGCATCGTCTCGAGCGCGGCGCTATCGCCGCTTTCGGCGGGCCGATGCAGCAGCAGGTGATGGTCTGGTCGCAGCTGGCCGCGCAAGGACGGCTGCGCCACGAGCATGGCGGCGGCGTCGTGGCGATCGCCACGCGCGCATGCGGCAACGAAGCGGTCGAGCGCCGACAGTTCGTCGTGCGCGCCCGTGGCCAGCAGGTGCTGGGCGATATCGCGATTGCCGTGCAGCTCCGCGAGCGCATGCGCGGTGCGGCCATCCTTGCGGCGCCGATGGAGATCAGCTCCGTGATTGAGCAGGATGTCGACCATGGCGACGTCCCAGCGGCGCGCCGCGACGTGCAGGGGCGCCTCTCCGTCGAGGCCCCAGGACAGGTTGGCGTCCGCGCCGTGCTCGAGTAGCCAACGCGGCCCGGTGGGATTGGTCGCCCACAACATCATGTGCAGGAGCGGCGGGACTGCGCCGGCAATGCCGTCGGCGCACAAGCCGTACCGGTGCAACAACTCGAGTGCCGCGATGTTGCCACCGCCGCCGGTGATGTGCGCGGAGACGCCATCGGTGGGATTCGCGCCGGCCTCGAGCAGCACCTCCGCGAGGGGCAGGTGCGACACCGCGCACAGGGCGCCCCACAGCACGGTGCGTGGCAGCTCGGGATGCCAGTTCCAGTGATACTCACCGTTCGGATTCGCACCAAGGATGCACAACTGCCGCGCGATGGCGACCAGTCCGTCGAGCCGCGACGCGTCGCGACCGCACAGGCACGTGTGGCAGGCATAGAGCAGTGGCTCCCACTCCTGGGGGCCGCCGGGTTGCGTCGCGAGCTCGGAATGCGCCTGCAGGCGCGCGCTCACGGTCGCGGCGTCGCCGAGCACGATCGCGGTTTGCAACGACGCCGTCGCGATGCGCGGGTGCAGGGCGAGGATGCGTTCGGCGCGTCCGGACGCGCCACCCGTGGCGCAACGGACGAACTCGTCCTTCGCGGCGTCGAACGTCAGCGTGCGCGCCTCGACCTCCTCGCGCATGGCATTCCACGACACGAACCCGTGCTCACGCGCGAGGACCGACTGCGCGTCGTGCAGGGCGAGATCGGTCACCGGCCACTGAGCCGGTGGCCTGTTGCCGAAAGCGGGCAGGATCGTGAAGCGGCTGACGGCTGCGGTGTCGCCCTCACGCGCGGCGCGCAGCAGCGATTTCGCCTGGGTCTTGAGGTTCTCGAGATCGGGGCGTTCGGGGAGTGAGCGTGGCATCGTACGACCTCCATGCCTTCTCCTGCGGTTCGCAAGCAGGCGGCACGGCGGTGTACGACCGACGTCCTCGTGGGACTGCTGACCGTGGGCTTGGCCCTTCGCGCGAACCCGCAGGCGCCGTTTGTGCGCCCTTCGGGAAGGGTAGGCCGCAGCGTTTGCGGAGTCAACAATCGCAGGTAGGATGCAGGCCATGCAGCGACGCCGACTCCTCCGTTCGTTGTTGGCCTTGTGGCCACTGTCCGGTTTTGCGCGAGGCCGCCTCGCCGCAGCCGCGCAGGCCCCGGTATGGACGGAGGCACAGCCGTTCAGGACATTGCAACAGCGGCTCGGATCACGGCTCCTCGCGATCCGCTCGCCACTGGACGCGTGCGCCGGGGCCGGTGGCGCGGACGCGCCAGCACTGTTTGCGAAGTTGAAGAACCCGTACTACCTCGGCGACGAGCCCGGACTCACGCAAACGCTCGGCTGGGCCGGAGCCTGGGTCTCGCGCGCGAGCCGGTACGCCGTGCGCGCCGAGTCGGCTGACGACGTCGCCGCGGCGGTGACCTTCGCACGTACCCAGCGCGTCCGCCTCGTGGTGAAGGGTGGCGGCCACAGCTACTTCGGCAACTCCAACGCGGCCGACTCGCTGCTCGTCTGGACGCGCGCGCTGGATCGCGTCGAAATGCATGACGCATTCGTGCCGTCGGCGGCGCCGCCAGGGACACCGGCACGCGCAGCGGTCTCGGTTGGCGCGGGCGCCATGTGGGGGCGCGTGTACGACATCGTCTCGGTGACGCACGGACGCTACGTGCAGGGCGGCGGTTGCCTCACGGTGGGCGTATCGGGTTTCGTGCAGGGCGGCGGATTCGGCAGCTTCTCCAAGGCATTCGGCACCGGCGCAGCCAGCTTGCTCGAGGCCGAGGTCGTCACCGCCGACGGCCGCACGCGCGTCGTGAACCGGTGGCGCGACCCGGACCTGTTCTTCGCGCTGCGCGGGGGCGGCGGCGGCACCTTCGGCGTCGTCACGCGTCTCACGCTCGCCACGCACCGCCTGCCTGACACGGTTGGCGCGGTGTTGTTCACGGTCACCGCCAATACCGATGCCGCGTGGACGGCGCTGGTCGCGCGCGTGATCGCGTTCTATGCCGAGGCGCTGTTCAATCCCACGTGGGGCGAGCAGTTGCGGTTCGATCGCGGCCGCAAGCTCAGCGTATCGATGGTGTGTCATGGCCTCGATCGCGACGCCATCGAGGCGGCGTGGAAGCCGTTCCTGTCGTGGATCTCGGCGCACGGCAGCGACTACCAGCTCAATGGCGAGCCGTTGATCCTCGCCATCCCGGGCCGGCGCTTCTGGGATCCGGCCGCCCTGCGGCAGGTCCCCGGCGTGGTCATGGGCGACGATCGTCCCGGAGCCCCTTCCGGCAACGTGTTCTGGGCCACCAATCTCGGCGAGGCCGGGCAGCTACTGCGCGCTTACGAGTCGATGTGGTTGCCGGCGCGACTGCTCGACGCCGGCCAGCAGGCGCGTCTCGTCGAGGCGCTCGTGGTGGCCGCCACGAATTGGGGCGTCACGCTGCACGTCAACAAGGGCATGGCGGGCGGCGCGCCGGAGGCGATTGCCGCCTGCCGCGAGACGGCCACCAATCCGCAGGTGCTCGATGCGTTCGCGCTGGTCATCTGCGCGGCCGACGCGCCACCTGCGTGGCCGGGCATTCCAGGCCATGAGCCGAATCTCGCCGAGGCGAAGACCGAGGCCTCGCACGTGCAGCAGGCGATGGCGCCGCTACGTCGATTGGTGCCTGGCGCCGGCACCTACATGTCGGAAGCGAACTATCACGACACCGACTGGCAGGCCGCGTACTGGGGCGAGCACCATGCGCGACTCGCGCCGATCAAGCGCAAATACGATCCCGACCACGTCTTTCGCGGCCACCACGTCGTCGGTGGCACTTGAAACGAACCCGACAGCCTCTCCCGTCAGGCGTTCGCCTGCGATGCGGCCACGCTTTCCAAGCGTGCGCCTTCAGCCTCTCGGCCATCTCTCCGTGCAAGTGGAATCCGCGCAAAACCAACCTCTGACGTGACTGTGACGTGAGGTCGTCGCCGACCTCCGCGATCGCCGGGATCTCCGTCTGGTCTGCGCCATCCCCATTGCCATCGCCCTTATGCGCTGTCGAGCGCCGGGCGGCATCGAGGGCATCGAGCGCCTGCCGTTTCCGTCGATGCGGATCTGCGAGTAGTGCTCGAGCATCCGGCGCGACAGATGACCGCTGGTTGACTCGAGCACGTGGTCCGCCACGCCCATCTCGGCCAGCTCGGTGATGACGGTGTGGCGCAGATCGTGGAACCGGAGGCCTGGCAGGCCCGCGGCGTCGCGCAGCGCCGAGCTGTGTCCCACTTCAACATCGGGTTGGTGGCGTCGTAGCGGCGCCACTGGCACGGCCAGAGGTGGTGCTCGGGCTCCGTGTGTCCAGGGAGATCCGCGCGCTCGAACATACGCGCCGCCGCTTCGATGGCCGACGCGTTCAGCGGGATGACGCGATGGCTCGTCTCGTTCCTGCTGCGTCGAACGGGCACGAGCCGCTTGACGAGATCCACATCGCAGCGCCGAAGGTGCTTCACCTCGACCGGTCGCATCGACGTGTTGGCGCCGACAACGGCCGCTCAATACACGTGCTCCCACTCTGCATTCGATGCGGCAGCGTCGAAGAGACGCTTCCGCTCCTCTGGCGTCAGCGCGCGACCGACCGGACGCTGGCGCTCGGGCAGATTCTTCACGTGATCCGCGAGCGCTCGCCATCCGCCGCAGAACGTCAGCACCCGAGACAACACGCCCACGTCCATGTTGATCGTGCGGTTCGCCCTGCCGGCATCGTGACGGAGGTGCTGGAAATAGGCAATCGTCGTCGTGGTGATCGCGGAGAGCAGCACATCGCCAAAGTGTTGCTCGACGATGCTGAGCCGCTCCTCCTCGAGTTCGATGGTGCGAGCGGAACACCGGATCCGTTTTGCCGTCAGGTACGCGTCGATCGCCTCTGACAATCGCTTCGGTCCCGGTTCATCGGCGGAGAGCCGGCCGTGTCCAGCTCTTCGATCATCTCGCGCTCGCGGCGGGTGGCGACGCGCTCGGTCCGTCAACGTCACGGCGCGATCATCTGATCTGAGCGGTGACGTGTGAATCAGCCCTTCCTTCTCAAGGTGCTTGAGGCTTCGCCGCGAGTTTTGGGAATCGTCCCGGATATCGTGCAGGTCGCTCTCGGCGACGGCTCGAAACGCGCCGATCGTTGCCAGCGCGCGGCTCGGCACCGTCAATCTCGTAGACACGGTCGCGCTCCCGAATCGGTCGGCGCTCGCTTCCACGTGCGAGGTCGAGATCCTTCACAAATAAGTCACGCGGGGCGCGTTCCTTATCCCAAACGCGATCGCTCGTGCTGCCTCGGCCACCCAGATCGCGATCCAAGACGCTGCAACGATCGCGATCGTTCTCCCGCGGATCGTACCTCTGCCACACGTTTCCTCTCCTGTGCTTCTTCGTGGATCCAGCTAAGAGCGCGGCTCTCGCGCTGGGGCCAACTACGCGCGGTGCTTCGAGTATGAGCAGAGCCGCGGCACGACCGCAATTCACGCTTGGGTGCTATCGGGTGGTGTCCGGGGCTGCCGGTCGCTGGTGCCGTCTGATTGCCTGCTTGGTCGACGACCTGCCCTCCAATAGAATCGACCGGGCTCGACCCTTCCGAGCAATTGCGTCCCGAGCAGTAGAGGAACCCAGACCGTGCCTAATGAACGTCCATCTCTCGATGCGGCACTTGCCTCTTACGATCGTACCTCTGCCCATGAACACATCGCCCTCGGCGAACACGAAAGGAAACAAGTCACGGATCGCTTTCCGCTTGACCAGTGGCCTACGATGCCCTTGGAGCGTTATGCGCTCGGTCAAGACACATCGGACGACACGTTCTGCCAGTGGATGGAGTACCGCTCTCAGCATCTCGGGAGCATTCGGGGCGGCTCGGCACGAAAGCTGATCATCTACAAGCACAAGGACAAGCCGGGGTGGTATTGCGACCCCGAGTACAAGGACGAACAGGAAGCGTGGGTCGCCGTTCGGCAGGCATTCATCCAAGCCTTTGAGAAAGCCAAAGTTGGGGACTGGAACACGATTGACGATCTCACGCCGTTGTCCGGCGGACCCGCCCTTCGGCTGAAGACGCTTCGCGTGTACTTTCCTGCCGACGTCCTGCCAATTGCTTCGAAACAACACCTTCGCCACTTCCTGCGGGCCCTGGATCGCAAAGAGGCAGACGACCGCGGCCTGGATGTCGTACGCCTCAACCGCGCCCTACTCGATGCCGTGCGCAGTCGGTCCGACTTCGAGGGATGGTCGCCGCCTGAAGTCGAACGGTTCTTCTACCACTGGGCTGACCCGCGCGATCAGCGGCGCATCGTCAAGATCGCGCCTGGTGAGGACGCTAAGTATTGGGACGACTGTCTGCGCGAGGGATATATCTGCGTGGGATGGGACCAGGTGGGCGACCTTCGTGACTTTGAGTCCAAGGAGTCGTTTCGCGCGCGATTCGAGAAGGAGTACAGCGACACCTACAGCAACCACAGACCAACGATCAGCAAGAAGGCCAACGAGGTCTGGACGCTGAGCGAGCTCGAGCCAGGCGATCTCGTGGTTGCGAACAAGGGCACGTCCCAGATCCTCGGTATCGGCAAGGTTGTCGAACCAGCTTATACGTGGATGCCCGACCGAGAGGAGTTCCGACACACGGCGCAGGTCGAATGGGATACCTCCTACGCGAAGACTATCCCGCCGCAGAATCGGTGGGCGCTCGTGACTGTGGCACCCGTGCCTGCGGCGCTCTACAAAACCATCGTCGGTGAGAAGGCTGCCCCGGTTTCGCCATCCCCTATCGATCCGCTCTCGCGGGACATCGCTGAAGCACTCGAACGGAAGGGGCAGGTGATCCTGTACGGTCCACCGGGGACGGGGAAGACGTACCATGCGCGCCGTTTCGCCGTGGCCTGGCTGCTCCAGCACGAGGGTCGAACGGCCGACGCCCAAACGGTCCTGGCCGACGTCGACAAGTTCCTCGAGGTGGAGCGCGAACTATCTACGGTTCAGGTCTCCCGTCGCGTCTGGTGGGTCGTCGCGAACCCGAAAGAGTGGAGCTGGGACCGGCTTTTCAAAGAGAAGCGAGTGAGCTACCGGCACGGTCGGCTCCAGCGAAACTACCCGCATGTGAAGGCGGGCGATTTGGTGATCGGCTACCAGTCAACGCCAGAGAAACGAGTCGTGGCGCTGGCGCGCGTCTCCAAGGGCTTCGGCGCGCATGATGGCAAGGAGCCAACGATTGAGATTACGCCGCTCGCCCGAGTAACGAATGGCCTCACGTACGATGAATTGGCGGCCGATGCCATCCTCAAAGCGTCTGAGCCGATGCGGTTCCGCAACCAAGGCACGCTCTTTGGACTCAGCGCCGACGAGGCTGACCACGTCCTATCGCTCCTCGCCGAGCGAGACCCTGACCTCCAGCCCTTCGTCGGCGACGACGAGGTCGTCAGCCCGCTCACGCGCGTGACCTTTCATCCTTCCTACAGCTACGAAGACTTCATCGAGGGCTTCCGACCGCACGACACCGGCGACCGCTCGCTCTCGCTTCGCCTGGCAGACGGCGTGTTCAAGCGCGTGTGCCATGCGGCCCTTGCGCAGCCGGCGAAACGGTTCCTGCTGGTTGTCGACGAGATCAATCGTGCCAACGTCGCAAAAGTGCTGGGAGAGCTCATTACGCTCCTCGAAATCGACAAGCGTGGTCTATTGATCACTCTTCCGCAGAGCAAGGAGAGCTTCTGTATCCCTCCGAACGTCTTTCTCCTGGGCACGATGAACACCGCGGACCGGAGCATCAAGCTGCTGGATGCTGCATTGCGGCGCCGATTCGCGTTCATCGAGCTCATGCCGGATGTCGAAGTGCTGCGAGGGTCGAAGGTCGGAACACTGGCGCTCGACGACTTCCTGGAGGAGTTGAATCGCCGGATCGCGAAAACAGAAGGCAGGGAAAAGCAGATCGGCCATTCCTTCCTGCTGGAGGACGGCGAGCCGATCACTGATGCGGACGAATTCGCGCGCCGCTTTCGGCAGGAGATCCTGCCTCTACTCCAAGAGTACTGTTACGACGACTACACTGCGTTGGCGTCGTACATCGGTCCGAAGCTGGTCGACAAGAATGCCCAGACGCTCGACCGGGAACGTCTTGCAGATGCCGACGCGCTCGTGGCGGCCCTTGAAGAGGAGTTCGGTCGCCGCGAGGGAGGCGTCGTGTGAAACACACGTCGGGTGACCGGCCTGTTTTCGAAATCGCCGAGTGGGAGACCTTGAAGATCGACGGCGAAGTACTCACGCCATCGGATCAGCGTCTGAAGGAAGAACTCCGGTCAGGCGAAGAGGGCCGACTGCTGGTGGATGAACTTCGCGCCGGGGTGCGAGTCACGGCTCGTTCGTGGGTCGGCATTGTGCGCTTCGAACGATTCGAGGTGCGGGTTGTTCCCAAGCTGGCCGGCAACAACATCGGGCTTGTCGAGATGATCGAGTTTGCAACCGGACTCGACTCTCTACGCAGAAGCTCCAGCGCGAGAAGTTTACATGCCGAAGGCACCGGCTTGTTCGACCTTATTGCGCTTCTGCTCGCGGAGGGTACGGAGCTGATCCTCCGCGGTGGACTTCTCGCCGACTACGTCGAACGCGAGGACGAGCTCCCAGTGTTACGAGGGCGACTGCTCGGTGATCAACAAGTGCTCCGACGATTCGGGCAGGTAGACCGTCTCGTCTGCCGGTTTGACGAGCACGAGCAGAACATCGCCGAGAACCAACTTCTGGCAGCCGCATTGAGCCGATGCGCGACGCGCGTCACGTACGATTCGGTTCGCCGACGCGTCCGGCGGCTCCTGGCGATTCTTCAGGAGGCGTGCCGCCCTGACGATCTTGACCTGGAGGGGATCCGGAACCGGATGACGTACCACCGGCTGAACGAACACTACCGGAATCCGCACGCACTTGCGTGGTTGATCCTGGACGGGTTGGGTACGAGAGACGTGCTCGTCACCGGCGAAACGAACTGTTTCGCGTTCTTGATCGACATGAACCGGCTATTCGAGATGTTCGTGTTCCGCCTCGTAGACACGTTGCTCGCGGGATCGGCCATGCGCGTTCACTATCAGCGCGCGGACCGCTCGATCATTCTGAACGCATCCACCGGTCAGCCCTACGCTCGCGTGGTCCCCGACATCCTGGTCGAACGAAGCGCTGCTGACACCACCGCCCGCCTTGCGATCGACGCGAAATACAAGTTGTACGACGAGCGAAAACTTAGCAGCTCGGACGTGTATCAGAGCTTTCTTTACGCCTATGCCTACGGCGCCGCTGGCGGTCCAGCCCTCCCTGCTGCACTTCTCGTGTATCCGTCTTCGAGTCGGTCGAGTCGTGCCGTCCGCCTTCGGGTCCGCAGTGCGCAGGCCCTTGCTGCGGCCGAGATTCTTGCGCTTGGCCTGTCTATTCCTGACGTTCTCGCCGAGTTGACCGGGCAGATCCACGGGTCCGCCACGAAGGCGTTGATCGAGGCCGTTCAGCAGGGGATCGGCGCAGCCCGACACGTGGCTGCATAGCCAGCAGCGAACCTTTTGACGTGCATGCCCAGATCGGGCATGATTGTGCCCATATTGGGTGCCAAGGCCGTTTCAAATCGGTCCCGTCGAAAGAGCCTGGCGGATGCGCTGTTCACGAAGACACAGCAGCGCGTCCTCGGTGTGCTTTTCGGCCAGCCCGAGCGTAGCTTCTATGCCTCGGAGCTGATTCGAGACGCGGGCACGGGCTCTGGCGCAGCCCAGCGCGAACTTGCGAAGCTGGAAGGAAGCGGGCTGATCTCGGCGCGGCGGATTGGCCATCAGAAGCACTACCAGGCCAACGCGACGTCACCTCTGTATTTCGAACTGCGGAACATCGTCTTGAAGACAGTCGGTCTCGCCGAGCCGCTGCGCGAGGCCCTGAAGCCGTTGTCGAAGGCGATTCGCACGGCCTTCGTGTACGGTTCCGTGGCCAAGGCGACGGATCAAGCGGCAAGCGACATCGACCTGATGATCATTAGCGACAGCCTCACGTACGGCGAGGTCTTCGGCGCCCTCGAGCGGGTCACGCGCGCCGTGGGTCGGAAAGTCAACCCCACGGTGTACACGGCCGCCGAGTTTTCCAAGCGCGCCAGGACTGAAAACGCATTCGTGACACGGGTGCTCGAGCAGCCAAAACTCTGGGTGATTGGATCCGAACATGACCTCCCCATCGCCACTTGAGCGCCTCGCGGGTCCGGGAAACGTCCTCGGAAAGGAACCTCCCGATGCGAAGGAGTTTACCGGTCTCGTCCGTTCGGGCCTCGCGCGGTTGAAGGATGCGGAGAACGCAGCGAACTCGTTGGACAGCAGGTTCGATCTCGCCTACAGCGCCGCTCACGCACTCTGCTTGGCGGCGCTCCGCCACCACGGATTCCGACCGTCGAAGCGATACATCGTCTTTCAGGTACTGCCGGCCACACTTGGCCTGGGGCCTGAGGTCTGGCGAGTCCTGTCAAAGTGCCACGACATGCGGAATCGGACCGAGTACGAAGGCGTCCTCGACGTGGACGACCGGCTTGTCTCGGACCTGATTGGCGCCTGCCGCAAGGTCGCAGGCAAGGTCAGAAGTCTACCGCCGATTCCGGAACAGTCGGAGTAACCTCCTACTAACGTATCGGCGTCTTCCACAGATGCGCCGCCACCGCGTCGGCGACCTTGCGCGCGGACTCCGGCGAGTCCGCCGTTGCCTCGAAGGTCAGGTCGCCTTTCTTCAGAACGTAGATCTTGAACCGACCGTCGCCCTTGTCCCGGTATATGTAGGCGCCGTCGCCGAGACCAGTCACCGTGGCGCGTGGTTCTTCGATCGACTGCTTGAGGTCCTCGAAGTCATCTGGTGGCGAGATCCAGACAACATAGCCCGACGGCGTGTCAGTCCCGGGCATCGCGACGGTATACCTGCACCGGCTGAAGGACTTGTCGGTCGTGCCGCGCACGGCGGTGAGCTTTCCACCCACTGCGTGCGCGATGATCTCGCCCGGCACCGCCTCGCACACGTCGAGTTTCGCGTAGTCGCGGCGCGGCTGTGCCGCAGCAGAGCGTTCCGCTGGATGCGATGCCGCGAACAGTGCGGTCACCACAAGCACAACGATCGATGCCGGCATGGATACCTCTGATCTTCTGCACGAAGATACTCCGCAACTGGCGTGAGAGGGGACGGCCGGGACGACCTGCTCGCCTCCTTTCGGCGGTGCGAGCGTGTGTCAGATCGCGGTGGAACTGCAGCTCGAGTTGCACTCTTGCGATGGGGCCACGCTTCCCGGCCCCTGACGGGGGCGCCGGCGACAGCAGGGTGACTCGCCCGCCCCTTGGCGATCCGTGCCGGGAACCAGGATGGCCCTTGCGTCGTCATATAGCTTGTCATGCAAGATACCTTGCGAGACACTCCACCCATGGCGACCGAGCACGACAGGTCCGACCGCCGCAAGGGCAGCATCGCCCGCGAACTCAGGCGTGGGTCGCTCGAGCTCATCGTGTTGCACCTGTTGGAACCGGGCGAGGCCTACGGCTACGAGATCGTCACCAAGCTCACCCGCGAGACCGACGGCGCGCTCGAGGTGACCGACGGCACGCTCTACCCGGTCCTCTACCGCCTGGAACGCGCCGGGTTCGTCGCAGTGCGCTGGGACACGCCATCCCGGGGCGTCCCTCGCAAGTACTACCAGCTGACGGAGGCAGGGCGACTGGAACTCGCCACCCTCAGGAACGACTGGCAGGCCTTCGCCGACGCGATGGCCCGGCTGCTCGCACAAGGCAGACCACGATGACCACCGACGACTATCTCGATCAGGTGCTCGCGCACCTCCCACGCACCACGCCGCACCGCCCGCAGATCGCTCTCGAGCTGCGCGGCCACATCGAGGAACGGCTCGCCACCGGGCAGCCGCTGGACGACGTGCTGCGGCAGCTGGGAGACCCGGCAGTACTGGCGGAGTCGTACCTGGCGGGGCTCTCACTCGTGCCGGCCGACTTCGGGCCGCGCGTGCTCGCGAAGGTCGTCGACGCACTCGCCTTTCTGCTGCTGGTTGCCGTGACCCTCGTCCTCGCGTGGCTGAGTCCGCGGGGAGGCATGACCGTCATCCTGATCTGCGTGGCGGTGCTGATCGCGGGGTTCGGCTTCCTCATCTACACGATCGTCGCCGAGTGGCGATCGGGGCAGACGTTCGGCAAGCGTCGGTACGGGCTGTTCGTGGTCCAGGAGAGTGGCGCACCGATCACGCTGGGGCAATCGGTGGTGCGACAGATGTCGCTGGTCTTCCAGATCTTCTGGATCGACGCGTTGTTCGCGCTCTTCACCGAGCGACGCCAGCGCGCGTTCGAACTGCTCTCCAAGACCCGCGTGGTGCGCGTCGACGACAAGCAGGCCTGAACGTCACCGTTGACAGATGCGGCAGGCGAAGGTGGAGCGGCCGCCCTGCACCGAACGCCGGATGACGCCGGCACAGCCGCGCGTCGGGCATGCCTCGCCCTCGCGGTCGTAGACCCGGAATCGCGCGGACTCGTCCGCCGTAGCCTCGGCGAAGGCGGAGCGATACGTCGTGTTCGACTGGCGCGCGATCGCGGTGGTGAGCACTTTCTTGATGGCAGCCACCAGGCGCATGGCAGTCGGACGTGGCTTGCCGGTCGGCGTCGCGATGGTCGAGGCCCGTCGCGATGGCGAGAGGCCGGCAAGGTGCAGCGCCTCGACCGCATAGATGTTGCCGAGGCCCGCCACGACGCGCTGATCGAGCAATGCCACTTTCAGCGGCACTCGTCGCCGCGCGCACGCACGCGCCAGCGCCGCGGCGTCGAACTCGGGTGAGAGCGGCTCCGGCCCGAGCCCCACGAGCGTCTCGTGCGCTGACAGGGCCTCGCGCGTCAGCAGGTCCATCACGCCGAAGCGGCGCGGGTCGGTGAAGGTGACCACACACCCCGACGACATCTCGAACACGACGTGGTCATGGGCTCGCGGCGGGGGTGGCGCCGCAGACGCCGCCCTCTCCCGGGACTGCACACCGAAATCGCCGGACATGCCGAGGTGCATCACCAGCGTCTCGCCCGACGACAACGGCAGCACCAGGTACTTCGCTCGTCGCGTGACGGCGTCGACCGTGGTTCCCGTCAGGCGGGCAGCAAAGTCGGGCGGGAACGCGCGACGGAGATCCGCACGCCGAAGCAGGACGCGATCGAAGCGGGCGCCTCGCATCGCCGGTTCGAGCAGCTGGCGAGTGGCTTCCACTTCCGGAAGTTCAGGCACGGTTCAGGATAGCCTCTCACCGGGGACCGGGGACCGGGGACCGGGTGCAAGCCAGCGGCCATCGCAAAGGCCGAATGCTGAATGCGGGAATGGCGAGAGCAAACCGTTTTCGACATTGCGACATCGCGGCATTGCCTGGTTCCATTTGTCCGTGGCGCGTAGCCGTCGACCTTGGTCGACGGGCACCGGGTGCCTCATGCCGCAGGACACATCGCATGGCTGACCAGACGATGCTCGCGGGTGATCGCACTGCCCTCGGGGTTTCCCGAAGGCAGTGCCTGCGCTGTGTCGCGCGGTGTCGGCAGGAGACCTACTGCCGGGTCGGCGTCGCCGCCGGTGCCGTGGGGGCCGGTGCGGTTGGAGTCGGCGTCGACGGACGCGCCGCAGGGGCCGGCGCCGGCATCTCCGTACCTGTGAACCGCGGCAACAGGTCGTCGCGCATCGCGAGGTGATACAGCGCCGACGCAATCATCGCCGCGCTCTTCTTCACGTCGTCCTCGACGATGCGCTCGTAGGTGTCGAGGTTGGTATGCCAGGTATAGGACTGGTATTCGATCGGGTCCTGCATCAGGCCGATGCCGGGGAGGCCGGCGGCGTTGAAGGAGGTGCTGTCGGTGCCACCCGTGCTGCGGCTCTTCGTCACGGTCGCGCCGACGATACCGAGGTCTTCGAACGGCGCGAAGATCTCGCGCAGGATGCGACCGGCCTCCGGCGGACCGAACACGCTCGCGCCGCGGATGCGGCCGGTGCCGGAGTCGACGTTCAGGTAGCCGCCAAACGTCGCGAACTCCGCGGTCGGCGCCTCGGCCGTGCCGAAATGCTTCGCGACGTACGCCTTCGACCCGAGCAGTCCCTGCTCTTCGCCGCCCCAGAGCGCAACGCGAATCGTCCGGCGCGGCTTCAGGCCCAGCGTCTTGACGATGCGAGCCGCTTCCATCATCACCGCCACGCCGATGGCGTTGTCGGTGGCGCCGGTTGCGGCGTGCCATGAGTCCAGGTGGCCGCCGAGCATGATCACCTCGCTGGCCTTGTCCGAGCCGGCAATCTCGGCGACGGCGTTGTAGGACGTCCGGCCCTCCGGGTACCAGCGATTGACGATGTCGACGTCGAGTTCGACCGGACGTCCGTCGGCGAGCAGGCGGGCGATCCGGCCGAAGTCCTCGTTGCGCAGGATCATCGTCGGCGGCGCGGTGGCGCCATCGAAGCTCGGGTTGTTGAAGGCGCGAATCTGCCCGTGATCGCGGCCGCCGTCGTTGATGCGGACGCGCACCTTGTTGGCGACGAGGAACGCGTCGACCTGCTCGTTGATCTGGCGCGGTGTCAGCCGGCCGGGCTCGACGACGGGCGCCTGGCGACCGGCCGGTCCCCCTGGACCGAACTGCGGTGCCCTGGGATTGACCGGATCCAGCATCGCCGTGAGGTCGTCGTAATCGCGACGAAGCGGCGCTTTCGAGAAATTCACCGGCACCGGCTTGCCGGCACCGACAAGCACGACTTTTCCGGCAACCGCCGCGGCCTTGCCATCTAGGTACGTCTTCAACTCGTCAGCCGTCGGCCGCTCGGGCAGGATCAGCTGCGTGGCTGCCGCGCGGACCGGGCCGTCCGTACCGTTGGTCCAGGCCAGCGCCTCACCGACCAGGGCGTCCTTCACCGGGGAGACAACATGCGCGCTCAGGCGCTCGTTGAGCCAACCGGGGTGGCCGAAGTCCCATTCTTCGAGGCTGCCGTTGTCGAAGCCCCACTTCTTCATCTCGGTGACGGCCCATTCGGCGGCAGCCTTGTGGTTCGGCGAACCGGTCAGGCGCGGCCCGTACACATCGGTGAGGACATGCAGCGTCTGCATGATCTGCGACCGATCGCGCGCCTCTGCCCGGATACGGGCATTGATGGCGTGATCGATGGGTTCCGGCGAGGCGGCGACGAGCACCGCGGCGGACCCGGCCAGCGCCAGGACGGGCGCGAATCGTGAGGCACGAGTGAACATGGCCGAAAACGCTAGCACATCAGGCGAAATGTCCCGGAGGACGGGGCTGCGCGACGGCCGGACGAGGGGTGGTATGCATCCTGCTTCACGTCGGGACGGGATCGCGGATCGCGGATCGCGAATCGGGAAGCGGGAAGCGGGAAGCGGGGAATCGGAAATCTGGATGGGGATGGGGCAATGCACGAGGTGCGACCACCATCGGACGTGAATGCTGTTGTCGGAGGCTACCTGCGCGATCTGGCGTTCGCGCAGGCGTCGCCGCAGAAGATGTACGGCTACAAACGGGCCGCGGCGGCCATCTTCGGTCTCGAGACCCCGCTCACCGAACTGGTGGCTGCCGACGGCACGCTGCCGCGGATTCCCGGCATCGGCCCGGGCTCGACGCGAGTCATCAGGGAGGTCCTGGAGAGCGGCCACTCGCCGACGGTCGAAGACGCGATCGGGCACAGTGATCGGCAGGCCGACATCACGCGCCGCCGGCGGCTCCGACAGAACGTGCTCAGTCGCGCCGAAGTCGTGCGCGTGCTCCGCGACCCGTCATACGGCGGCCCGTCGAGCGACGAGTATCGTGGCGATCTCCAGATGCACTCCGAGTGGAGCGACGGTTCGCCCACGGTCGACGAGATTGCCGATTCCTGCATGGCTCGCGGCTACACGTACGCAGCCGTCACCGATCATTCGCATGGGCTGAAGATCGCCGGTGGCATGTCGATGGAGGAGGCCGCCGAGCAGAGGCGCGCCATCGATGCCGTCAATGCGTCGTTGGGCGGGCGCTTCCACCTGTTGCAAGGCGTCGAGGCGAACATCGATATCGCGGGGGCGTTGGATCTCGACGACGACGAGGCGACCACATTCGATCTCGTCCTCGCCGCGCCACACTCGCGTCTCCGCAGGAACGACGACCAGACCCATCGCATGCTGGCCGCGATCGCCCATCCGCACGTCCGCATCCTCGCGCACCCGCGCGGTCGCATCTCAGGCTCTCGCGCAGGCGTCGTCGCCGACTGGGATGCCGTGTTCGCAAAGGCCGCGCGTCTTGGTGTCGCCGTCGAGATCGATGGCGACCCGGCGCGCCAGGATCTCGACTACACGCTGGCGCGCCGTGCCCTCGCCGCCGGCTGCATCTTCGCGCTCGACAGTGACGCTCACACCACGGCGCAGTTGTGGTACGCGGACATCGCCTTGGCCCACGCGCGGCTCGCGAGCATTCCCGCCGATCGCATCGTCAACTGCTGGCCCCTGGACCGCCTGCTCGGCTGGCTGTCCGAGCGGTCGGGCGCGGCAAGCTGATTCGTCATTCGTCAGGCATCATTCGTCATGACTAATGACTAATGACCAATGACCAACGACCTGCTCGGCGTTCCGAAGTATGTGACACTGCCCCATGCTCAGCCGATCGATGGTGCTCGCCGTGATCGCGGGGATCGCGTCGCTTGGCGCGCCACCCTCGCCTGCCCTGGTGCAACCAGCGAGACGCCTGATCGTGGGGTACCTGTTTGCGGGCAACGCCGTTGCCGAGATATCGGACGTCGACGCCGCCCGGCTGACGCACATCAACTATGCGTTTGCCAACCTGCGCGATGGCGAAGTGGTGGAGGGCTTCGCGTCGGACGGGGAGAACTTCCGGCGCCTGCGCGAGCTGCGCCAGCGCCATCCACAGTTGCGCGTGCTGGTGGCGGTCGGCGGGTGGACGTGGTCGGGTGGCTTCTCGGACGCAGCGCTGACCGTGGCGAGCCGCGACCGCCTCGTCCGGAGCGCGGTGGCTTTCGTGCAACGTCACGACCTCGACGGACTCGACATCGACTGGGAATATCCAGGATTGCCGGGCAACGGCAACACCAATCGCCCCGAGGACAAGGCGAACTTCACCGCGATGATGGCCGCGCTGCGCGCCGGTCTCGACGACCTCGGGCGGCGCACCGGCCGGACGTACCTGCTGACATTTGCCGCGGGGGCCTTCCCGAGGTTCATCGAGCACACCGAACTGGCGCAGGTGGCGGCGTCGATCGACTGGGTCAACCTGATGACGTACGACTTCCGCGTCGCGGCCGTCGATCCCATCGCCGGACACCATGCGAACCTGTTCGACCATCCCGACGACGATAAGCACCGGTCCGGGGACGCGGCCGTGCGGGAGTTCCTGGCGGCTGGCGTGCCGGCGGCCAAACTGGTGCTCGGCGTGCCGTTCTACGGGCGCGGCTGGATGGACGTCCGTGCGGAGCGGAACGGCCTGTACCAGCCCGGTGTCCCGCTCACCGATGCGAAGGGGTTGACTTACGCACGGCTGGCCGCCGACCTGGTCGGCAGGGACGGGTACGAACGGCACTGGGATTCGACGGCGCAGCAGCCGTACCTGTGGAATGCGTCACGCCGGATCTTCATCGCCTACGACGATCCCGAGTCGGTCCGCCGCAAGGCCCAGTACGTCGTCGAGCGTGGGCTCGCCGGCGTCATGTACTGGCAGCACGGATCGGACCGGACCGGTACCCTGCTGCAGGCGCTGCACGAGTACCTCCAGCAGGGCAGCACACACCGCTGACGCGTGACGGACTCCACATGCGCCTACCCTGCGATCGGCGCCGGGTGTGGCTTGACGTTCTGGTTGACGCGGAAGAAGTTGGTCGGGTCGTACCTGCGTTTGACCTCGACGAGCCTCTCGTAGTTCGTGCCGAAGGCCGCCCTGATCGTGTCCTCGCCTTCGTCGCCCAGGAAGTTCAGCAGGTAGTCACCCGTGCGGAACGGCGCCATCGCGTCGGCGAAGTTGCGCGTCCACTCGATGTGGCGTGCCGAGTCGGCGGCGTCTGACCATTGCGTGCAAACGCCCAAGTCGTACTCCAGGTGACGTTGTCCAAATGCCGTGTTGCTCGCGGGCACGCGACTGACGGCACCACCGTACTGCTCTACCAGTACTGCTGTCATCGGCGACGTCGCCTGGTCGGCATGACTGACGATGACGTCGATCGCGTCGTCGCTGAGTTCGCGCACGTAGGTGGACTTCCAGTAGTTCTGGTTGCCATCCGGCACCGCCGCGTCCAATAGCGTCTGCATCACGGGAAACGGCATCGGCTGGATCGCGTCGACCATCGGGCTGCCGAAGGCGCGCAAGGGGGCGAGGATGCGCTCACCTTCCGCGAGATCGCCGCAGTAACACGTCGCGATGGCCGCAACGGGATGGCCATCCGGCGTGTGCATCAGCGCCGCGTACGTCCCGAGCTCGTCCGGCGCCGACTGGGTCATCGAGCGGTAGAACTTCAGGAGCTCGGTCGCCTGGTCTCGCGGGTGGATGACCAATCCCCCCAGCACCATGGAGACGGGATGAAGGCGGTACTCGAACGAGGTCACGACCCCGAAGTTGCCGCCGCCCCCTCGCAGGGCCCAGAACAGATCCGGATGATCGTCAGCGCTGACATGCAGCACTTCTCCCTCGGCCGACACCACCTCGAAGGAGACCACGTTGTCGCAGGTGAGCCCGTGCTTCCTGGCGAGCCAGCCGACACCGCCACCGAGGGTCAGGCCGGCGACTCCCGTCTTGGACACAACCCCTGCCGGTACGGCGAGACCGAAGACGTGGGTTTCACGATCCAGCTCCCCGAGCAGCACGCCGGGTTGCACGCGGGCGCGACGCTCCCTGGGGTCGACGTGGATGCCCTTCATGCGCGACAGGTCGATCACCATCCCGCCGTCACACAGCGCACGCCCGCCGACGTTGTGGCCGCCACCGCGAACAGCGACGAGCAACCCGTGCTCGCGGGCGAAGCGCACCGCGGCAATCACGTCGGCCAGGCCGCTGCACCGCGCGATCAGTCCGGGCCGCTTGTCGATGCTCGCGTTCCAGATCGTCCTCGCTCTGTCGTACTCGGCGTCACCGCTCCGCACCACCGATCCACGGAACGCGGCGACGAACGGCTCGATCGCGGCAACGTCGACGGGCGTACCGTCGCAGTCGACCAAAACACTCTGCGGCATCTGTCCTCCTGTTGGGTTGTGGGCGGAAGTATACGCTGCTCAGCCGAGCCCGACAGCGCGCGCGATCGCCATCGCCCCTGTAACCGCCGCGATGATGCCGATGGCGTGAGCAGCGCGTTCGCTGACAGATGCGTAACGTTCAGCCGTGATCGCGACGGTCACAAGCCCCATGGCCGGTACGTCCATGAGGCCAACGACGATGAGGATGGCCATCAGGTTGCCGCAGCTGCAGGCGCAGTGCAGGCCGAGGCGGACACCAAGACGCAATGCTGTTGAAGCGCCTCCTGACAGACCACAACCGGTCCCCGGCATTTCGCGGCAGCAGGCGAGATGACGTGACTTCCACGCAGTGAACTGGAGAGCTCCCGCAACGAGAATGGCGACACCTGCCGCCAGCGGGACGGCACGCGCGATTGCTGCCTCGCGCATCGCAATCGCCGCCAGTGACATGCCCAACGGAAAGAGCACCAGCCCGATCGCCGTCCACACGATCACATATCCCGCCGCGGCGATGGCTGTCAGTGCGTCGAGACGTGCGTGACTCGTCGTGCCGACGACCTGGCGGTAGCGCCACAACATGGGAACGAGTGATGGCAGCATCATCGCCACCATCATCAGGACCCACATGCCGAGGAACGAGGCCGCGGCGCCGGGCCATGTCTGGCCCGGCATCCGCATCCACACCATCGACATCGTCCAGTCGCCGGGCATCCGCATCCCGCCCGGTGCGGGCATGGACTGGCACGACACGATCGTGACCGCCGCAGTGGCGACGAACACTCCCGCGCTCACACAGAGGAACGCGGCGTCCAGCGACGCATGCCGGCGCTCAGCGTGCGTCGTATTCGTCATGGCGACGCCACCACACGCCCGTCTCGTTGCGTCCCCGGGGCGCGCGATCGAGCCACTGGTACATGCCCCACAACGCATCGAGTCCGCGCGCGTATGCAGAGTAGGTGTGGTAGACGACACCGTCCTCGAGCGCGAACGCGCTGACGCCGGGCCGCTCGCGCGTGTACGTGGGCACGTCGGTTCCGGTCATGGCCGCGATCTGGGCGACCGGTCCTTCGCCGTCCGCCGGCCGGGCCGGCACGCGCAGCTGCCACCCGGTCTCGCGGCGGTAGTTGTAGACGATGCCGCCCTGGCGCTGCTGCTCTTCCGTGAAGCGCACGTTGAAGTCCGGGTTGAAGTCGCTGTCGAGCGAGGACGCCCAGGGAAACGTCCAGCCCATGCGCCGCTTGTAGGTCTGCAGCTTCGCGAGGGGCGCCCGCGAGACCGCCACGAGTGACACGTCGTGGTTCGAGAGGTGCACGGCGATGCCGTCGAACCCGTCAGCGATCGAAGAGCAGGACGGGCATCCTGCCGTGTAGTCAGGCCCGAACATGAAGTGATAGACGAGCAGCTGCGTGCGTCCCCGGAAGAGGTCCGTGAGTGACGCGCTCCCCTCGTCGATCTCGAATCGGTACGTCTTGTCCACGCGGACCCAGGGCAGTGCCTGCCGCCGTTGCGCCAGCGCGTCGCTGCGCCGCGTGAGGTCCTTTTCCGCCTCGAGCAGTTCGAGACGCGCCGCCAGCCATTCTTCGCGTGTCCCGATGCCGTGTGTCGTCGATGTTGCCTGTGACGCCATTGCGTGTGTCTCCCTCGTCAGGTGTCCCGTGAGTGGGTCGTCTTGTCGAGGCGGCCGGTTCGTCGGTCGCCGTGGGATAGATTGAGCGGCAGGAATCCAACGATGGGAGTGACAAGTGTGGCGGGATTTCAATGGACTCGCTGATCACGGCTGCGGCGCGTGCGCTCGCGGCAGGTGATCCACTGGGGGCGCTGAAGCGGGTTGCCCTCCGTGACGACGCGCCGGCCCTTGCGTTGCGCGGCATCGCGATGGCGCAGCTCGGCGACCTTGCGCGGGCGAAGGTGCTGCTGCGCAAGGCAGGTCGCGCGTTCGGGCCAAAGGAGTCCGTGGCACGTGCGCGTTGTGTTGTCGCCGAAGCCGAGATCGCGCTCGTCTCGCGCGACCTCGGCTTTCCCGCCAGGGCCCTCGACGCCGCACGGTCCACGCTCGACGCACACGGCGATCGACTCAACGCCGCGCATGCGCGGCATCTCGAGGTGCGCCGCCTGCTCCTCATCGGCCGTGTGGACGAGGCCGAGCGGGCGCTGGCCGCGCTCGATCCGACGCCGTTCCCTGCCGCATCCCGGGCTGCGCACGAGCTCGTTGTCGCGGGCATCGCTTTGCGACGCCTGCGGACGGGGCCGGCGCTGGCTGCGCTCGAACGGGCTGCAGATGCGGCGCGCCGTGCGGGCATTCCGGCGCTGGTGGCCGAGGTCGACAGCGCGTTCGAGGTCCTGGACGCCCCCTCCGCACGCCTGATCGCCAGTGGCGAGGAGCGCCCGCTACGACTCGCCGAGGTCGAGAACCTGCTGGCGTCCGAGGCATTGGTCGTGGACGCCTGCCGTCACGCGGTGCGCGACGCAGCCACGATTGTCCCGCTCGCCACTCGTCCGGTGCTGTTCGCGCTCGCACGGGCGCTCGGCGAAGCGTGGCCCGCCGACGTGCCGCGCGACACGCTGCTTGCGCGCGCGTTCGGCGCAACTCATGCCGACGACTCGCATCGCGCGCGGTTGCGCGTCGAGATCGGCCGGCTGCGGACCAAGCTTCGCCCGCTCGCCAGCGTGGATGCGACCCGCCGCGGCTTCGCGCTGACCCCTCGCCGCAATCGCACGGTCGTCGTGCTGGCGCGGCCGACCGACGATGCGCATGCGTCGGTGCTGGCGTTGCTGGCCGACGCCGAAGCCTGGTCGAGCTCGGCGCTGGCACTGGCACTCGGCACCAGCCAGCGCACCGTGCAGCGAGCGCTCGACTCACTTGCCACCTCATCCCGGGTGCAATCGTTCGGCAGGGGGCGATCCCGGCGCTGGATGACCAAGCCGGTGCCGGGATTCACGACGACGTTGTTACTCCCCGCCTCGCTCCCGATTGACTAGGCTGGACGCATGCATCGATCACCTGCCGATATCGTTCGCGAGTACGGTCCTTTCCCTGGCGCCGAGGGCGTGCACGGCGTCACGTGCGACGGGCAGCATGTCTGGTTTGCGGCCGGCGACAAGCTGATCGCGATCGATCCCGAGACCGGAACGCCGGTGCGCGCGATCGAGGTGGCCGCGGATGCCGGCACGGCATTCGATGGCCAGCACCTCTTCCAACTCGCCGAGAATCACATCCACAAGATCGACCTGCAGTCCGGTGAGGTGCTTGCGACGATTCCCTCACCGGGCGGCGGCGGCGATTCGGGACTGGCGTGGGCCGAGGGCACGCTCTGGGTCGGCCAGTATCGCGACCGCAAGATTCACCAGGTCGATCCCGAGACCGGCGCGATTCTCCGCACGATCGATTCCAACCGTTTCGTCACCGGAGTAACGTGGCTCGACGGCGAGCTCTGGCACGGCACATGGGAAGGCGACGAGAGCGAGCTGAGGCGCGTCGACGCCCGATCCGGCCAGGTGCTGGAAACGCTGGAGATGCCGGCCGGCGTCGGCGTCTCCGGACTCGAGTCCGACGGCCGCGACCAGTTCTTCTGCGGCGGCGGGCGCACCGGCAAGATCAGGACCGTGCGCCGGCGTCGCCAGGACCAGCCATTGCAGTTGCTGCGTCCGGAGGTTGATAGTCCTGAGACCTGAGACCCTGAGACCTGAGACCTGAGCCCTGAGACTGCACCTGAGCCTTGTTGCTCCTGCACGCGCTTGCGCGGTGCGACGGAGGTTGCCGATGACGCGCGACAAGGGGCTGGAAGCCCTGATCAACGACGAACTCGACTCTGTCTCCGGACTCACCGAGAAGGGCATGTTCGGCGGCTGGGTGTGGCTCCTCCACGGCAACCTGCTCTGTGGCGCACGTGATGAAGGCCTGCTGATCCGTCTCGGCAAGGGCCAGGACGCCTGGGCGCTGGACATCGACGGCGTGACCCCGATGTACTCCGGCAGCCGGCGGATGCAGGGATGGGTTCGCGCAGCGCCGAGCGTGGCCGCCGATGCCGTCGTCAGACGCGAGTTGCTCGATCGGGCGCTCGCGTTCGTGCGTGCGCTGCCCCGCAAGTGATGGTAGGGCCCGTTCTCCGAACGCGGCCCTTCGTTATCACGCTAACGGCCGGGCTCGGAGAGCCGGCCCTCCGGCTGTGGGACTTGTCCGACGCGCCAGGCGTTACCGCACGAAGTAGCCGACGACGCGCCACGTGCCGTCGGTGTCGAGGACCGTCGACACGGACTCGGTGGCGGTGTCCTTGCGCTCGAAGCTCGAGCCGTACTGGAACACGATGTACTCGCCCGCTGGCGCCCCGGGAGGGTCCTTCGCAGGCGTCGCCTGCTTCAACGCCCGTGACTTCAGCGGCCCGACCTGATCCCGCGCCGTCTTGACCGCTTCCTGCCACTTGTCCGTCGTGACCGCCTGCTTGAACGTCGATGCCGCGGCCGTCCCGGATTCGGCATAGCGGCCGGCGTCAAGCAGGACCAGCCACTCGGTCGCGGCCTTCTGGGCGGCTGCGGTGTCCTGTGCGGCGGCAGGGCCGGCAAGGAGGAACAGCAGGATCAGCACGACCGCCGTGCGGCGAGTGATGAAGGTGCCCATGGGCGGCAGTATACGTCCGGGCCTCGGACCAGCGAACGCGCCCGGAGTGGTCGAGTCGCGGGCATCGCGTAGCATCAACGCGCACTGCTCTCGACATTCCAGCATTCCAGCATTCCAGCATTTCTGGTGCACACCACCCGGTGCCGGCACGTTTGTCGGCACAAACCCGGGCCCTCGTTCGTTCTTGTGTCGTGAACGCGCTGAGAATGCCACCGCTCTCCCCGCAAATCGACCCGGCGGATCGTTTCGAAGTGCTCTTCAGGGAGCACTACGCCCGTGTGGCGCGCGTCATCGGACGCATCGTTCGCGATCAGGCGCGCGCCGAGGAGATGGCGGTCGACGTGTTCGTCAAGTGGCGCCGGCACCCGGCGGCGCACGGCGATGGCGCCGAAGGATGGCTGTACCGTACGGCGGTCCGGGCGGCACTCGACGCGTGGCGCCGCGAACGGCGATGGGCGCGCCTTCACCGAGTGCTGGCCAACGTCAGCGGTTCTCCGCGAACTCCCGAGGTCCTGCACGAGCGCGAGCGCGAGCGTGAACAGGTACACGCGACGCTGGCGCGGCTGCGTCGCCGCGACGCGACTGCGCTCCTGCTGTGGAGCGAAGACGTGCCCTACGAAGAGATCGCCGCGGCGCTCACGGTCCGATCGTCGTCAGTGGGCAGCCTGCTCAAGCGAGCCCAGCTCACATTCCGGAAAGAGTACGAGGCCAGATATGGAACGCGATCCTGAAGCACAGTGGGTGATGGCTCGGCTCGAGGCCGTCGCTCCGGCGTGGACTCCGGATGCCTCTGTTGCACGTGCCCTCGTGCGATCCGAAAGACCGGTGCGTCGCCGCGCTGCCCGGTACGGTGCCGCAGCCGTGGCCGTGGCGCTCGTGGCGGCCCTCGTGTTCGCCGAGCCCGTGCGTACGGCTGCCCAGGCGCTCTGGTATCGCTTGATCGTCTCGCGCATCGACGTCGTGCGGCTCGACTTCACGGCCGTTCCCCTGGACACGCACATCAGCACCGATGGCGCGCATGTCGGCGTGCCCACGCTCGAGGAAGCCGCAAGGCGTGCCGGATTCGTGCCGCGCCTGCCGTCACCTGACGTGGTGTCAGGCGAGACCCCTGCGCTGAGCGTCACCAGCCGCTTCGAGCTGACCCAGACGCTCCGCACCGGTGATCTTCGGGCAGCGCTTGCACGTGCTGGTGCGACCGATCTCGAGGTCCCCGACACCTGGAACGGCGCACGGTTGGAAGCGACCATCGGTCCGTTGGTCATCGCCGACTATCCCGGCGACGTGTCCATCGTGCAGTCGGCACCGATCCAGCTGCGCGTGCCGACAGGCATCTCGCTCGCACGAGTCGCGGAGGTGGTGTTCCGCATCGCCGGGTCCTCGTGGTGGGAGGCACGCATCCTGGGCGAGGCCTACGCGGCATCACCCGCCTGGCTGCTGGACGTGCCAGACGATGCGTCCGCTTTCGTCGAGACGCTGCCGATGCCAGGCGGCGCACCCGGGATCGCCATCGACGAACACGGCGACAATGGTGCGTTCCGGAGCACGGTCGTGGTGAGCCGCCCCACCGGGCTCTTCGCGGTAAGCAGCGCGTCACGCGAGATCAGCGCGCGCATCGCCGAGGACATCAGCCGGTGAGGGGCTGCGCTTTTGCGGCGATGGCGGTGCTCGGCCTCGCTGCTTGCGCGGGGCCCGGTTCCGACCTCGAACGCGAAACGCGCGCGCTGCTCGAGCGCAAGTCGTGGCCGGCGACGTCAGTGCTGGTGCTCGAGGGCAACACGTTTCGTCTGAACCTCGGTCATCGCACTCCGCAGGGGCACGATCCACAGGACCTCGTCTATCCACTCGGATCGATCTCGAAGATGTTCACCGCAGCCGCGCTGCACCGGCTTGCGGAGCGTGGCGAGGTCGACCTGCAGGCGCCCGTGGCGCAGTACCTGGCAGACTGGCCGCCTGCCTGGCATGCCGTGCGCGTGCACCAGTTGCTCGGCCACACGTCCGGCGTGCCCGATTTCTGGTTCGTTCCGCAGGCCGCAAAGCTCGTCGCTGTTCCGGCCGCTCGCGCGGCCGACCTGGCACGAGTGATGGCACGCGAGCCGTTACAGTTCGATCCCGGATCGCGCTTCAGCTACAGCAACACGGCCTACCAGGCAGCGGCGCGCATCGTCGAGCAGATCGCCGCCGTGTCGTACGACGTGTACCTGACACGCGAGTTCTTCACGCCGCTGGGCATGGCGTCCATGCATCACTGTCGCGGAAGCTCCGAGGAGGTGAACGGTCACGTTCTGAGAGGCGGAACAGTGGAAGCCATCGCCCCGGAGAACTACGAGACCGCGCGCGGCGATGGCGGCCTGTGCGGAAGTGCGCGGGACCTCGCCCGCTGGTTTCGCGCGATGGCCGGTGGCTCGCTCACGCGAGCACCCGCGTGGCAGGCCTACACCTCGCCACAGCGCCTGACTGACGGCACGGTAGTGCCTTATGGCCATGGGATTTCGCTGCGACCGCTGGCTGATCACCGCAAGCTCGGACACCACGGCGCCATGACCGGGCACACGGGCATGGTCGCGTGGTATCCGGAACGCGATCTCGTAATCGTCGTGCTGACCAGCATCGGCGGCGTCTCGGCCGACGCCGTGGAACAGGCGATCGCGGCGATGCTGCTCGACGTCGACACGCCGCGGCCGCTCGATGGCAACCCACCAGCGGTGCATGCGGGACGGTTCGACGTTGGACCGTTCGTGCTGGAGGTGAGGCGACGCAATGGCGCCCTCGAGGTCGTGTCGCCCCCACCCGGCCCGAACGGACATCTCGTCCGCGTGGGTCCGGCGATCTATGCGCTCGACGGCGACCCGTGGGGCGTCGCGCTGCACATGGACTGCGCGGGCGAGCAGTGTCCCCGCATGCGCCTCCACATGGCCGGCATGGAATGGCCAGGACGACGGGTCGACCCCTGACGCGAATCCGGGCGGGCAGGGCCCGTTGGGGCCGCGCCCCGGCCACCTTCGCGCTCCGCGCTTCGGCGCCCAAGGAGCGGGGCCTACTCTCGCGACCAGAAACACACGCTCGAGGGTCCGCTTGCGCCCCGCTCGATTCGGCGCGACCATGGACCGCTCCTGCGACTCCCCTCCCGAGGCGCACCGGATTCCCGGCGGTACATCACGTCTTCGGAGGACGATCATGTCACTCACACCTGAGTCGGCCATGCACGCGTGGTTCGAGAACCTGTGGAACAAGGGCGACGAGACCACCATCGACACGATGCTCCACGTCGATGGCGTGGTGCACGGGCTCCCGACCCCCGACGGCCAGCCGATCCGCGGGCCAGAGGCCTTCAAGCCGTTCTATCGCAAGTTCCGCACTGCGTTCCCCGACATGTCGATCGAGATCGTCCACTCGGTGACGCAGGGCGACATGACCCTGGCGCATTGCCGCGTGAAGGGGACGCACAGCGGCGACGGAATCGGACTTGCCGCGACCGGCCGGCCGATCGAGTTCTGGGGGTTCGCCCTGGGCCGGTTCGACAACGGGCAACTCGTCGAGGGGTGGAACTGCTTCGACTTCCTCGAAATGTACCAGCAGTGCGGCGTGGGGCTGAACCTGCCACCCGGCTGACGGCCGCCCGCCGTACGGCCGAGGGCGAGTTCGCCCTCCCGGATCGATACTGGGAGGGAGATGCCCATGATTCCATTGTCGGTGCTCGAACTCGGACGTGTACGGCAGGGCGGCACCCCGCGCTTGGCGCTCGATCATGCGCGCCAGATTGGCAAGCACCTCGAGGCGCTCGGCTTCACCCGGATCTGGGTGGCCGAGCACCACAACATGCCGACGGTGACGACGGCGGCGACGTCGCTCGTGATCGCGCACATCGCTGCCGGCACGACCTCCATCAGGGTCGGCGCCGGCGGCATCATGCTGCCCAACCACTCGCCGTACGTCATCGCCGAGCAGTTCGGCACGCTGGAGACGCTGTTCCCCGGACGCATCGATCTCGGTGTCGGGCGCGCGCCGGGCACCGATCAGGCCACGCTCCGCGCCCTGCGTCGCGATCCGTCCGCCGCCGATCACTTCCCGCAGGACGTCCTGGAACTGCAGGCCTACCTCGCGCCGAGCGCACCGGGCCAGCGCATCGAGGCCGTGCCTGGCGCAGGCACGCAGGTGCCGATCTGGATCCTCGGCTCCAGCCTGTTCGGGGCGCAGTTGGCTGCCGAACTGGGGCTGCCGTTCGGATTCGCATCGCACTTCGCGCCGCAGCACCTCGACGCCGCGCTGTCGATCTATCGCGAGCGCTTCAAGCCCTCGCGGCAACTCGCGGCGCCCTACGCCGTTGTCGGCGTCAACATCATCGCCGCGGAGAGTGATGCCGAGGCGAGACGGCTCGCTACGTCACAGCAGATGTCTTTTGCCGACATCGTCCGCGGCATGCGGCGGCTGATGCAGCCGCCGATCGACGACATCGACACGTACTGGACCGCCGAGGAGAAGTTCCATGCCGCGCAGATGCTGCGCTGCAGCATCGTCGGCGGCTTCGAGACGGTGCGGGAGGGGATGCAGGGACTTGTCGATCGCACGGCCGCCGACGAGCTGATCGTCGTGTCGGATGTCTACGACTACGCGCTGCGTCGTCGTTCGTTCGAACTCATCGCGAACGCCGGCCGGCTCGTGGCGCGACCGGTCGGGGCGACGCGATGAACCGGATCATGGGGATGCCATTGGTGCTCCGCGTGCCGACGCCAGACGAGGAACAGGAGTTCCTGCGTGCGCACCAGGCCACGTCACCGGACGTGCCGAACTTTCTGCACGACTACGAAGAAGGCGTGCCGTTTGGCCGCTACCTCGAGGTGCTCGCGGAGCGGGCGCGCGGTGAGGAGCTCCTGCCCGGCCATGTCGCGTCGACGTTCCTTTTTGCCTTCGCGGGCCCCCGCATCGTCGGGCGTGTGTCGATTCGACACGCGCTGAATCCCTATCTCGAGCGCGTCGGCGGACACATCGGCTACGCCGTGGTGCCGGAGTTCCGGCGCCGGGGTGTTGCCACGGAGATGCTGCGGCAGGCGCTCGTCATCGCTCGAGACAGGCTCGCCCTGGGACGCGTCCTCGTGACGTGTGACGACGACAACGTCGGATCGATCAGGACGATCGAGAAGAACGGCGGCGTGCTCGAGAGCATCATCGCGGGTCCGGAGATGGCCAAGGCGAAACGTCGCTACTGGATAGACACTTCAGGCGTTTGACTCGCCGCACAGTGGCCGGGCTCGGCCACCTCCGCGCCCCACGCTTCGGCGCCCAAGGAGAGCCGGCCCTACCGACGCTCCGCGCGTCGCCCGACCACATCTCCGAGAGCCGGCCTACCACAGGCGGTAAGCTACCCGACCATGAACAGCGAGTGGCCTGGGGACGTGACGTCCTTCTTCCGTGAAGGCTGGGCTGCGAAGTGTCTGAGCCGATGGCGGCGCGGGCTGGTGGCAGGCAGCAGACGGATGGACTCGACGCCTACACATCGTTGCGAGGCCGAAGGCGGTAGGGCCCGCTCTCCGAGCGTGGCCCATCTGGTGGCGGCGCTGATAGCATGCGGCGCCATGCCGATCCTGGCCCAGTCATGGCCGTTCCCCTGGCCCGAGGACCGCATCGCCGAGTACACGGCGCGTCGCGCCTCTTCTCCGATCGTCGTCGATGGAATGCTCGACGAGGCCGACTGGCGCGCGGCTGAACGATCGCCGCGGTTTGCCGACCTGATCGGCGGACATCCCGGCATCCACGACACGAGAGCCGCAGTGCTGTGGGACGACACCTACCTGTACGTCGGGTACTGGATCGAAGAACCGTTCGTCGAGGCGACGCTCACCGAGCGTGACTCGCCGATCTACAAGAACAACGACGTCGAGCTGTTCATCGCCGGGCGAGACGCGTACTACGAGTTCGAGATCAACTCCTTCGGCACGATCTACGAGGTCTACTTCATCTGGGAGCAGGCCTTTGAGTCGGCCGGCTACGCGCGCCGGCCCGAGTTCGACCGCACGCGCGATGGCGTGAGACCGTTCCCTGGCGTCGGCTTCAAGAATCATCCGCGCGGACCGCGGATCGGCTACTGGAACTGGGACAT
Organism: Luteitalea pratensis; assembly: GCF_001618865.1. Taxonomy (GTDB): domain Bacteria; phylum Acidobacteriota; class Vicinamibacteria; order Vicinamibacterales; family Vicinamibacteraceae; genus Luteitalea; species Luteitalea pratensis. The sequence goes on along the minus strand of NZ_CP015136.1, from coordinate 220,266 downwards.
GCCCGGCCTGGCGACGGCCGTCCATGTCGACGGCACGATCAACGACAACCGTGATCGTGATCGCGGTTGGACCGTCGAACTCCGCATCCCGTGGAAGTCGCTCGAGCCCCTCGCGATGCCGGATGGACGCGCGCTGCCACCACGTGACGGCGACGTCTGGCGCATGGATTTCTCGCGGTTCAACCAGTACAAGGAAGCCCCGCCGGCGAAGGATCCCGGCGGCTGGGCCTGGAGTCCGCACGGTGTGTGGGACTCACACGTCCCGGAGCTCTTCCCGCGCGTGCGCTTCTCGACCGAGACGGTCGGATCCGTCCCGGGGAAGCGCTGAAACGACGGACTCATCACATGCGCCACCGTGCCCTTGGCGTGTTGCGTCGGGTCGTGCTGTCGTTTCTCGTACTCATCGCGCTGGGCATCGGCGCCGTCTACGCACGAACGGCATGGATCCTTGGCCGCACGCACGATGTAGCGCTCCCCGCCGTCGCGCTGAACACGACGGTGACGGACGCCACGGAGGCGAGGCGCTTCACGATCCTCATCGGCTGCCTGAGTTGTCACGGCCGCACCGGTGGCGGCGGCCGTGTGTCGATGCCGGGGGTGTTCGAACTCGGTGCGCCCAACCTCACGAAGGTGCTGCCGACGTATTCCGATGCGGAACTCGTCCGCCTGCTGCGAGCCGGCGTGCGCCGCGACGGCCGCACCGCCCTCGGCATGCCCGCGGCCACGTTCTACCCGATGAGCGACGATGACCTCGGTCGCGTCATCGGCTACCTGAGGAGCCTGCCGCCCGCGGCTGACCGCGGCCCCGGTCCCGTGCGCCATCTTTCGTTCCGTGCTCGCATCGGCCTCGTGATCGGAAGGTTCAGGACATCGATGGCTGCAATCGATCCGTCCGCGCCTCGCTGGGGAGAGCAACCCCGGTCGACGCCGTTCGAACGTGGCCGCTACCTCGCGAGCATCACATGTTCGGAGTGCCACGGCCGCACGTTCGGTGGCGACGCCGACGCCGGCAGCCCGAGTCTCGCGATCGCGCGCGGATACGACCTGCCGCAGTTCGCGCACCTGTTGCGCACGGGCCAGCCGATCGGCGGCCGCGATCTCGGTGAGATGAGCGAGGCCGCCCGCGAGGACTTCGTCAACTTCCGCGACGACGAGATCGCGGATATCTTCGCGTTCCTGCGCCGCGAGTTCGGCGCTCCTTGACTCCGCAGAGCGCTCTCACCGCGCCACCGCCGCCGCGGCCACACCTGGTCGTCCCGGAACGAGCTCGATGCGTGTGCGCGTGGCCTTCTCCACCGCGGCCCGCGAATAGGCGAGCGGGAAGTAGCGTCCTGCGGCCCACAACGGCGCGAGGTCGCGATAGTGCGGACTACCCGGGTCACCCGACTGCCCCGGCGTGTTGATCGCGACCGACGCGTCCCAGTTGCCGACGTCGGCCACCATCCGGAAGGACGCGCCGGAGATGAGCTGGTAGTCAGACGGTCGGTAGGCCGTCGCCATTGGCGTGACGCTCGATCCGCCCAACGGCCACGCACCGACGTCGAGACGCCGGCGTGTCCCGGTGTCCACGCGCGCCGAGAGCGGGTGCTCGAACACGGCCTGGTGCAGCGTCCCCCATTGCCACCGTGTCCAGTCGGGACCGAGGCGCTTCTCGATCTCGGCGAGCGCGTTCGCCAACGAGTCCGCAAGGACTCGGTCACGTCGCTCCCGTGTCAGCCACGAGCCGTGCCCTTCCAGCACCTGCAACACGCGTGTCGTGTCGCCGATGCCGACGCGTGCGGCGGCGGCCTGCGGCAGGACCGCCTGCACGACGGCGCGACGAAGGTGACGGGCGAACCACACCTCGAACACGGCGGCAGCGGCGCTGTCGGCGCGGATGTTCGCGTCCCACAGGCGTAGCAGATCGAGAGCGCGGCTCACCTGTGGTCGTGGGTCCGTCATGCCCCCGAGCAGCTTCACGACGCGCTGTGCCGGCAGCGATGTCGTGTCGAGTTGATAGGCGCGCGAGCCCTCGAGACGGTGTGGCTCCGGCAGCGCCACCAGGCTCTTCAGGCGGTCTGCGCGGAAGCCGTCACTCCACTCGTAGCCGACGCCCTTGGTCGCGGCCGGATGATCCGGCGGGATGGTGTTCTCGTTGGCGGTGACCACGTACCCCGACGGCGGGTTGAAGGCACGAGGCAATTCGTCCATGTCGCGGTAGCCAGCCCACTCGTAGCGTCCGTCGCCTGGGACCGGCGTGAGCCCGTCCCAGTTGGGTCGCACCACCATGAGCCCGGCCGGAATCCATCCGATGTTGCCGCTGGTGTCTGCGTATACCTGGTTCTCGCCAGGTGCGCCCCAGCGGTTCATCGCCGCCGAGAACTGCTCCCAGTTGCGCGCGCGCATGTATTCGATCGCGCCGAAATACGGCGACATCCCCTCGTCGAGCCACGCCGCGCGGAGCGCGAACGCCCGGTGCGCGGCGGCATCGGCCGTCAAGACCGGACCATGGCGCGTGAACGCGATCGTCACCGTCCGTGTCGACTCGCCGCGCACCTCGATGCGCTCGGTGACGGTCGCCATCGGCTCCCAGCGCCCCTTGTACATGTACTCGCCGGGACGATCGGGGTTGGTGTCGTAGACGTAGAGATCTTCCTGATCAATGTAGAAGCGGGTCAGCCCGAAGGCGATCGCCTCGTTGTGCCCGACCGAGATGCCAGGCAGGAACGGCTCGCCGGCCCCGATCACGTCGAGGCCGGGTGCGACGAGATGGCTGATGTACCGCAGGCTCGGTGCCCCGTGCGTGCGGTGCGGGTCGCTTGCCAGGATCGGACGCCCGGTGGCGCTCCGTGCGGGCGCGACAACCCAGTTGTTCGATCCCTGCGCCAACATGTCGTCAGGCGTGCCGAGCGCCAGCAGGTCGCCTGGCGCGGTGGTGTGACCCGGCGCTGTCGCCGTTGCGGCGAATTGCGGGCGCGCGGTCGCCAGTGCATACGCCTGGCGAAGCGCCGCGAATGGCAGCGCGCAGGGATCGAGGCCGGGTGACAGCGTGGGCACGACTTCGGGGACCAGCGCACGCCGCAGCCAGTCCACGCGCGGCGCGTCGGGGCCATCCTTGCAGTACACCTCGGCGCGGTCGATCTCGTTCGTGAGGTTCAGCGTCAGGCCGTGGTGCCGGATGCGGACGATGTCGGCGGCCTCCCAGCGCGAGGGGCGGTACGCGAGAAGGCGGAATTCCTCCGGAAGCAGCTCCGGTTGCCGCTGTGTAAGATCGACGTACGCATTGACGCCGGCGACGAATGCCTCGGCGATACGCTTGGCGTCCGAGGCATACGCGAGCCACTCGCGGTACAGGCTGCCGCGCAACAGCACCGCCCGCGCCATCCGGTCGCTCTCGACGTACGCGGGCCCGAAGTCCCTGGCCATCTCGCCGAGCCCACGCTTCCGCCAGAGGTCGATCTGCCACAGCCTGTCGCGGGCCGCGATGAAGCCCTGTGCGGCGAAGGCATCGTAGAGCCGTTCGGCGTAGATGTGCGGCACGCCCCATTCGTCCACCAACACCTGCACGGGACGCTCGAGGCCCGGCACCATCATGGGCGGTGACGCAGGTTGACGGGCGCCGCCAATCGTCGATGAGGCAAGCAGGAGTGCGACGAACAGCAACACCGAGCCGAGACGGGGCATGCCTGATCGTAGGCGAAGTGCGTCGTCCAGGAGATCGTCCGGTTGGGATGCGTCGACCTGAAGGTCGACGCCTACAGATCCACGGACGTCCACATGATGTGTAGGCGTCGAGCTTGCTCGACGCTGACGCCGTGATCAGCGTACGTGAGCCTGAATGGCGAAGAACACGCGTTCCGGAGTGGCGGGGCTGTCGAACGTGACGACCGGCCGGGCCGCGCCGTTGCGATCGCCGAACGCGGCGACGGCGTCACGCAACGCCTCACGCACCGAGATCGCGAGCATGAGCGGCGGCTCGCCGACGGCCTTGCTGCCGGACACCACGCCGGGTTGCGTCGCTCGCGGCAGGAACGCCACCTCGAACCGCTCCGGGACCTCGGACCACGAGGGCAGCTTGTACGTGGAGGCGCTGCCCGTGGCGAGGCGACCCTCGCCATCCCACAACAGGTCCTCGACCGTGAGCCATCCCGCACCCTGGATGAAGCCGCCCTCGATCTGCCCGCGGTCGACGATCGGCGAGATCGCATCGCCGACATCCTGCAGGATGTCCACACGCCGCAGGCGATGGGCCCCGGTGAATCGGTCGACTTCCACTTCGGACACGGCGGCGCCGTACGTGAAGTAGTAGAACGGGTGGCCCTGGCCTGTCGCCGGATCGAAATGGATGCCAGGCGTGCGGTAGAACCCCTGCGCGAAAAGCGGCACACGGGCGTGGTACGCGGCTTCGCAGACGTCGGCAAACGGCACCGACCGCCCGCCGCCGCTGACCAGGCCCGACGAAATGCGCACCATCGACGGATCACACTCGAGGATCCCTGCAGCGACCGTCGTGAGCCGCGCGATGATCTGCCGGCACGCGTCCTCCACGGCGGCGCCGTTCAGGTCCGTCCCCGACGAGGCGGCCGTGGCCGACGTGTTGGGCACCTTGTCGGTGCGCGTCGGCATCAGGCGAACACGATCGGCGCTCACGCCCAGGGCGCCAGCCGCGATCTGCCGGACCTTCGTGAACAGGCCCTGGCCCATCTCCGTGCCGCCGTGGTTCACCTGGACGCTGCCGTCGCGGTAGACCAGGACGAGCGCGCTGCCCTGGTTGTAGAACGTGGCCGTGAACGAGATGCCGAACTTCGCGGGCGTGATCGCCAGGCCGCGCTTCAGGTGCGGGCTGCCCGCATTGAAGGCCGTGACCTCGGCGCGCCGGCGATCGAAGTCACTCGTCTCCTTCAGCATCGTCCAGATCGTCGCGAGACGCTCGGCGCCCTCGACTGGCTGACCGTAGTGAGACGTATCGCCGGGACGATAGAAATTGCGTTCGCGAATCGTGTCGGCAGGCAGGCCAAGCCTGGCCGCGGCCTGCGCCAGAATCTCCTCGATCACCACCATGCCCTGCGGTCCGCCGAAGCCGCGCAGCGCCGTCTGCGACGTCTTGTGCGTGCGGCAGACGTAGCCGACGACGTCCACGGCGCGCAGGTGGTAGGCGTTGTCGCAGTGGAACATCGAGCGCCACATGATCGCGGTGGACAGGTCGAGGCTGTAACCGCCGTCGGACCAGAGCGACAGGCGCAGCGCCTGCAGCGTCCCGTCCTTCGCGAAGCCGGCTTCGTAACGCGCAAGGTACGGGTGACGCTTTCCCGTGAGCGCCATGTCCAGCTGTCGGGTCAGCCGCACACGCACCGGGCACTTCGTCTTCCACGCAGCGAGCGCCGCGATCGCGGCCCACGCCGAGGCCTGCGTCTCCTTGCCGCCGAATCCGCCTCCCATCCGCAGGCACTCGACCGTGACGCGGTGCCGTGGCACGCCCAGCACACGCGCCACGACCTCCTGCGTCTCGGAGGGATGCTGCGTCGACGAGTGCAGCGCCACGCCATCGGTCTCGTCCAGCCACGCCAGGGCCGCCTGCGTCTCGAGGTAGAAGTGCTCCTGCCCGCCGATGCGGAGTTCGCCCGTGCACTGGAGCGCGCACGTCTCCACCGCCCCCACGTCGCCGCGCGTGATGCGGAACGGCCCGGCGAGGTACGCGTCGTGTGCGATCGCGTCGTCGATGGTGAGAATCGCCGGAAGTTCCTCGTACTCGGCGATGACGCGCGCCGCGCCACGCTGCGCGTCGTCGAGTGTCTCAGCCAGTACCCACGCGACGGGCTGGTGATGGAACATGACCTCGTCCGGAAAGAGCGGCTCGTCGCGCCTGGCCGGACCCGTGTCTCCCTCGCCCGGCACGTCGGCGCTCGTCAGCACCGTCACCACGCGCGGCACTTCCAGGGCGGGGGCAGTGTCGAGTGACAGCAGCCGCGCATGCGCGTGTGGCGAGAGCACGGGCCACGCGTGCAGCAGGCCCGGATAACGCGCCAGCAGGTCGTCAGTGTAGAGCGCAGCGCCCGTGACGTGGCCCGCCGCGCTTTCGTGCGGGACGGCCGCGCCAACGATCGGGACCGGGCCGCGTGCATCACGGGCAGTCATGACTGCGACTCCCACCAGCACTTCTCCAGGAGGCTGCAGGCCATCGCCAGTCGATACTCCCGCGAGCCACGGTGATCAGAGAGGGGCTGCAGCACGCGCTGGATGACATCCTGCGCACGTGCGACCGTGGCAAGGCTCCAGGGCTGCCCCTCGAGCGCGGCCTCGGCTTCCGGGAGGCGAAGGGGCGTGGCGGCCACACCGCCGAACGCGACGCGCGCGCGACCGACGATGCCCGCCGGCGCATCGATTGCGAATGCCGCCGCAATGGTGCTGATGTCGTCGAGCCGACGCTTCGTGACCTTGTAGAACCGCAGGCGACGCGGTAGTGGCCGGGGGACACGGATGGCCACGATCAACTCCCCAGGGGCGAGCCTCGTCTGCCGGTACGCCGTGAAGAATTCGGCCAGCGGCATGACGCGCCGCTTGGCCTGCCGCTGTCCGATCGCGGGCGAAGAGGTAGATCGGGTCGATGGCAGGGCCGGCTCTCCTTGGGCACCGACGCCCGGAGGGCGAAGGTGGCCGAGCCCGGCCCATGGGTCTGCATCGTCGTGCCCCGGGCTCGCAATCTCGATCGAGGCGTCGAGTGCCAGCAGGAGCGGGGCGCCGTCGCCGATCGGTGACGCAGTCGCGAGATTGCCGCCCAGCGTGGCGCGATGACGGATCAGCGGCGACGCAAACAGCGTGACCCACTCGCGAACGGCCTCCGGCGCGTCGGACCAGCCGCGCAAGAGGTCGGCCAGCGGCCGTGCGGCGCCGATGCGCACGCACTCCGCGGTGTCATCGAGCGTGTGGAGTTCCTCGATCGCCTCGACGCTGACCAGGTGCGGCCAGCGCCGCTGACGCAGGTTGCGCTCGACGACGAGGTCGGTGCCGCCGGCGACGAGCGCGGCCGTTGGGTTTCCCTGGAGGAGGGCGACGCATGAATCCACGCTCGTTGGCCGCGAGAAACCGTCGACGGTCACCTGCTCCAAGGCCGGCACGGAATGTTCCAGGCGGGCGCTGAACCTGTCGGGCGTCGCCGGACCGAGCGATCGCGCGGCATCGGCGATGGGCCGGTACCCCGTGCAGCGGCAGAGGTTGCCGTCGAGGGCACTCGGATCGCAGGCGCCGACCCGTCCCGGGCGGTAGTACTCCGCCATCAGGCTCATGACGAAGCCGGGCGTGCAATAGCCGCACTGCGATCCGCCAGCGGCCGCGAGGGCCTGCTGCGCCGGCGCCAGGCGATCGTCGTCTGCAAGCGACTCCACGGTGTCGATTTCGCGGCCGGCAGCCATCGGCAGCAGCATCAGGCAGCTGTTGACCGCGCGGTACTCGCTGCCTGCCTCGTTCGGACGTCCGCACCGGATCACCACGGCACAGGCGCCGCATTCCCCCTCGGCGCAGCCTTCCTTGGCACCCGTCAGGCCGCGCGATCGCAGGTAGTCGAGCAGCGTCATGTCGGCCGACGCCCCGGGGACGCGGACGACCTGTCCGTTCAGCACGAACTCGAACATGACCCGTCAACTGTACATGCAGCCGGTGGCCGTCGTCGCGGGCGGCGCGGTGTACGAACTCGCGAATGCCGGCGTTCTGTACTCGCGGACTCGTGCGTGGCCGTACGACGGCGGAAAGGGAGACACTGCTCGTGCCGAAACGACCTCGGCTCATGTGGCGGCAGGTGGAAGCGGGCATCGGCGCGGCGCGGGCGGGCGCCGCCGGGGCAGTCGCTCCGGCGGCACCGTCCCGGCCCAGGTTCGCGCAACTGCCGTCGGTGGCGGATGCGATTACGCCGCTCGATGACGCCATCGGCCTGCTGCAGATGGCCGCCGAGGTGGAGCACGCACTGCTCGTGCAGTACCTGTACGCAAACGCGTCGGTCGTGCGATCGACAGGCGGGATGTCGGTCAGCGGGACGATCCGCACGATCGCCGTCGAGGAGATGGGCCACCTGATCGCGGTGCAGAACCTGCTGCTCGCGATCGGTGGACCCGGCGCCCATCACTTCGGCCGGGACGTGGGCAATCCCGATTTCGTGCCCATCCCCTTCGTCCTCGAGCCGCTCGATCGCGCCTCGGCGGCGAAATACGTCGTCGTCGAGCGTCCGAAACACATCGCCGATGCCGCTGTCCTCGCGCGCGTGGAGGCGCTGGAGGACGACGTGCGCGCGGCCACGGGCTTGGACCCGAACCGCGTCGGGGCGCTGTATGCCGCCATCTACTGGCTCCTGCAACCGTCGGACGACCCGTTCGGACCGGAGCCGTTCACGGTGGAGGACGGCTTCCGGCGCGGCTGGCACGTGCGCGAGACAGACTTCCAGCGAGCGGACGAGATCACGACGTTCGCGACGACGATCGACGAGTGGCGCAACTTCCCCGGGCTGATCGCCACGGTCGCCACCGACGCGCTCACGGCGTGCGAGACGGTGCACGCGATCATGGCGCAGGGCGAGGGGGTCTCGGCGAGCGATGACTCGCATTTCGAGGAGTTCCTCGCCGTGCTCGACGCGATCGAAGCCGGGCGGGTGACCGTCGCGCCGTTGCCGTGTTCGCCGTTCGTACAAGGGCAACCCCGGCCCGCAGACCCGCGTGCCGTGCAGTTGACCCACCCGTACACCACGGCATGGGGAGAGCTGCTCAACCTCGTGTATACCCACGTGGTGGGTTGCATCGCCAACGGGCTCGCACGTCCGTTCGGCGACCAGACGCGGGCCGAGTTGATCGACATCGCGCTCACCGCGATGCGACCGGTGCTGACCCTGCTCACGCGACAGATCGTGAAGCTGCCGATCGCCGACTCGCCGGGCGCGCCGGCGGCAGGCCCGACGTTCGGGCTGTTGCGCGAGGACTGGCCCGTCGATCCGGCCGCCTTCGAGGTCGTCCACCGGCACCTCCTGGCGACAGAAGACAGCGCCATCGCCGCCATCCAGGCCAGGCCGGAACATGCAGGCGACGCGCAGGGCCGCGTGGCCGTCGACGCCGTCAAGAAACTGCAGGACCGCATCCGGCTGTTGCTGCACTGATTTCCAGGAGGACTTCCATGTCGTACGCCGTCTTCCCACCGATCGGTATCGCGCGCATCGGCAACAGCGCGACTGACTTCTTCGTCGGCCCCGAACGGCCCGATTCCCTCGGCGTCGAGCCGTTGCCCGACGGCACCGAGCGGGAGGTCGAGTCCACCAAGGACGCCCAGCATCGCGTGAAGCGGCAGGCCGCTCGCTTCCAGGTGTTCGAGGTGGACGCCGCCGGCCTGGAGCGGCCTGCGGTGCTGCCAGACGGCGCATCGGTGCGCTGGACGGTCCGCCTCGTGAACAAGAAGGACGCCGTGGTCCGGCCGGGGTCGCCTCCGTCGCAGCCGACACGGCCGGTACTCGCCGCGGGTGCGGAGGATCGGGTGATCGACAGCGGCAACGTCAGCGTCGACGCGGTCGGTGCCGCCTCGCTGGACGGCACCTATCGCAGCACACCCGTGCACCTTGGTGATGTCCGGGTCGATGCGTCGCAGCGGCTGCTCGTCCTTGGCGGCACGGGACGAGCGGCATCGCCCACCAACGCGCCCATCGGCGGCAGCTTCTACAACAACCCCGGCTGGTTCGACGACCTCTCCGACGGGCCGGTCAGCGCCGAGGTCGTGCTGGAGGACGGCACGGTGCACGCCGCCGAGCCCGCATGGGTCATCGTGGCGCCTCCGGATTTCGCGCCGGGATGCGGCGGCGTAGTCACGTTGTACGACGTGCTGCTCCAGGTGGGCGTCGATCTCGGCCAGGTGGTTGTGCCGGCACCCCCCAATTTCTGGCGGGACGTGCAGCCGATGATCCATCGAGCCTCCACACTGCAGTGGGTCACCAACGACGCGACGTGGCCGCTCGTCAGCACCGACTGGGCCGCCCTGTCGGATCCGTCGCCGTCGGCGGCGACGCTGCGTGCCGAGAACGCGGAGTTCGTCCGCAGCGCGGAGGCCCTGCTGCACCAGACCGAGCTGCGCGACTGGCAGCGACAGTGCCTGAGCGCGTGGGAGGCAGGCGACTTCGACCCAACCCCACCGGGAGAGGCAGATTCCTCGGCACAGCTCACGCGTGCCGCACTCGACGGCACGGTCGGCCAGGGGTTCTTCCCCGGCATCGAGGCCGGCATCATCGTCACCGACCCGCAGCTCTATCTGCAGCCGTTCCAGTTCCGCTTCGATCACGCGGCCGTGAAGGCGGGCGACCTCACGGCGCTGATGGCACTGCCCTGGCAGGCCGACTTCCTCAAGTGCAACAGCGGCTGGTGGCCGGCGCAGCGTCCCGATGTCGCGCCACAGGCAGGCGGCGCGCGGCCGCCGTGGTTGCGCCCGTCGATGAACCACGCGCGGCTGGTCCGCGACGTGATGCGTCTCGGCGTGATCACACCCGTGGCCGGCAGCGACTCGCAGGTCGAAGTGGGTCGCGATCCAACGCTCTGACGGGTTGGAAGTCAATGCAGCGCAGCGTGGACGCGTGCGTGGTGGGTGCTGGTGTCGCAGGCGCTGCCACTGCCCTGCGGCTCGCGCGTGGCGGGATGCGCGTCACCCTCATCGAGGCGCATGCGCCGGCGAGGGCATCCGGTGATACCGCGGAAGTGTTGCCACCGGCGGCGGTGCACGCACTGGCGGCATTGGGCGTCGACGACGTGTGGACACTCGGCGGCACCTGCCGCGGTGTCCTCAGCCGCTGGCGAGGCGACCAGGCCGGTTTCACCGACTACGAACTCCTCGGCTGCACGCCCGCACGTGCCGTCACGCGCGGCACCGTCGCCCGATGCCTCACCAAGCAGGCAATGCGCGCGGGCGTGAATGTGATCACGACCGGTCTGGTCAGCGGCGAACGGGCGCGGGATCGCTGGTCGCTCATCGCCGGCCAACACACGGAACGCGAGCGCATTTCCTGCCGTCACGTGATCGACGCGACCGGGCGCTCAGGCCGTCCAATCGCGGCGCTTCCGGTGCGTTACCACCATGACCGCGCGGTCTGCCTCTCCACCAGGCACGCCGGGCCGCTCCTCGATCCCACGATACTTCTGGTGGATCGATCGACGCACGGCTGGTGGTATGCCATCGGCGCAGGTGAAGGCGCGACCGACGTGGCATTCGTGACGGATGCGGATCTGCTGCCACGTGCGCGCCAACGCGCGACCTGGCTTGCCGACGAGTATCGCGAGGCGACGCTCATCACGCAGCACCTCGAGAACAGTCCGGACTTCGGAGCGTTGACGAGTCGTGACGCGCGCAGCGGTCACCGCGCGGCCGCGGCTGGTGAAGGGTGGCTTGCCGTTGGCGACGCCGCCCTGTCGTGGGATCCGCTCTCGGGTCATGGCATGCGGTTCGCCCTTGAAGGCGCGGAGCGGGCAGCCGAGGCGGTCCTGGCTGGCCACGACGAACGAACCTATGCCGGTTACGCGCAGTGGTACGACGATGCCGTGGTGGACTACGGACGTGCCCGAACTGCCATGTACGGCGCGGCGACGACATCCGCGCGCGGTTCCGAATTCTGGCGCCGGCGATACCGACACGTGTAGCCGTCGGACTCCAACGAGTCTCGTAGGCGCCGGACTCGTCCGGCGCGCTGCCCGCGGGACAAGTCCCGCGGCTACAACTTCCCAGATTCGCGCCGGTCGGTGGCGTTGCCGCCGGCCCAAACGAATCTGCAAGCTCTCGACATTTCCGCATTGGCGCATTCAAGCATTGCGGCTCGCGGGCGCACGGCGGGCGGGCCCGCGCGATTCGTTGGAGTCCGGTGGCTACGCCAATGAAGGACCTGTCAGATAAGGCATCAGTACCGCGTCGACGTCGCGGGCAATCCAGTCGGCAGCCGCACCTTCACGATAGGTTGCCCAGGTCATCAGTGATCCACTGATGACCACCTCCACGATCCGGGCAAGCGCCTGCACGTCCACGCCGGGGCGGAGTTGCCTGGCCGCGATGGCCGCCTCGAGCAGGGTCTCGATCTCGCCGCGGGCCGCACGCGCGTTCTCGACGAGGTGTCCCCGCAGCACGTCGTCGGCCAGATCGCCCTGCAGGTAGGCGAGGTTGCGCAACAGGGCGTCCGGTGTCGGGGCGAGGTCCGCCATGCACGTGGCGTAGGCCCGCAGCGCCGCCAGCGGGGTGCCGTGTTCGTCGCGCAACGCGGCGAAGACCGGACCGGCACTACTGGCGAATCGCTCGGACAAGGCGACGAGCAGGGCGCGCTTGCTGCCGAACCGCTGCACGAGCCGGCCCGGCGTCAGTCCGGCCTCGACGGCGATGTCGGCCAACGTGAGTTCATGCGGCCCGCGCCGGCCCATGACGCGTTGCGCCGCAGCGAACACGTCGTCGTCGGTCACCTTCTGGCGTCGGGCGGACATGGGTGGTTTGACAAGAGCTAAACGTGGGTTTAGCTTTGTGCTAAATACCAATTTAGGTCAGGAGGGCGCGATGCGGAAAGTGGTTTATGGCGGCGCCATGAGCCTGGACGGCTTCATCGCCGGACCCAACGGCGAGTACGACTGGATCGTCATGGATCCCGACGTCGACTTCGCGGCGTTGATGGGCCGGTTCGACACGTTCCTGATCGGCCGCAAGACGTTCGAGGCGATGCGCGGGATGGGTGGCGCTGGTAAGTCGGCCAGGGGGATCCGGAACATCGTGTGCTCGCACACACTGCGACCCGAGGACTGTCCCGGGGCAACGCTCAGTGACGATGCGGTGGCGACGGTTGCCGACCTCCGGGCAAAGCCAGGCAAGGACATCTCGTTGTTTGGCGGCGGCGAGCTCTTCAGGAGCCTGCTGGCGGCGGGCTTGGTCGACGAGGTGAGCGTCGCGGTCATTCCGGTGCTGCTCGGCGGTGGCGTGCCGCTGCTGCCGGTGCCGGCCGACCGCGCCCGGCTGACGCTGACCACACACCGTGTGTACGAGAAGACGGGCACGGTGCGGCTCGATTACGACGTGGTTCGACGCAAGCGCAAGAAGTAACGGCAAGCCGGCCCACTCGCCTGCGCCAGGGCCGCGGCGCGCAAGCCGTTGCCGGTTCAGGTCAACTCGGGCACGCGACCTCGTACAGCACGTCTTCGCCAGCGCGCGAGATGCGACGCAGGCGTGTCACCTCGCCTGCGGCCGCAATCGCCGCGCGCAGATCGGCAACGGGCCGTCGCGCGTGCACGACGACGTAGCGCACCTGCAGCGCGCACATCGCGTCCAGTGCCTCGCTGCCGGGGAAGCCTGCGAGATGCGTCGCGAGGTCCGCGTAGCCGGGCGGTTCGAAGCGTGAATAGCCGTTGGCGATGGGCTGCCAGTGGCGCGTGGCATACCACTCGTAGTCCGCGTCGTACCACGGCAGCGGATGGTTACGGGCAATCGGCAGTGACACGACGGCGCCTGGCGGAAGCCTGGCGAGATGCTCGTAGAGCGGCGAGATCGTCTCGGGCTGCGGTGGCTTCAGTTCGTAGTGGTTCGGCCGCAGGTCGACGAGGGCGACCACCACGAGCGCCGACGCCAGCACCCACGCGTACGGCCGTCTCCAGCCGTCGACCGCCGCGCCGGCGAGGCACCCGAGCGTCAGCGAGACGAGCAACCCGAAACGCGCCGGCGCGCGAAACAGCGACAGCCCTTCCGTACCCGCGAGCAGATCGAACGGCAACAAGCGTGGCGTGCCGTCCGCGGAGGGCCCCAGGCTGAGGAGCAGGCTGGCGATGCCGGTGACGACGAGTTGTGCCCACAGATCCGGTCGCCCCGCGTGACCCCGCAGCACCCGCACGATCCCCACCATCGCGAGCCCGGCCACGACGATGCCGACATACAGCGTCTGCTCGCCAAAGCTCCAGCGCGGAAGCGCGCTCCCGGCCGTCTTCATGGCGTGGCCAAGGCTCGTGGCCGCCGCCGGCACCAGGTACGCGTGTGCATCGGCGGCATTGGCGCGCATCTCCCCAAGCGAGCCGCGGCTGGTCCCGACGTACGGGCGGGCAAACATCCCGAGGACCACCGCAACGCCGAGGGCCGCGAGCACGGCATGTACGGCCGGGCGATGGCGGCGATGCGGCCATACGCAGCGTGGCCACCATGTCAGGTGCACGAACACGACGAGCACCGCGAGATACCAGGAGGCGAGGCTCGTGGTCAGCACCGACAGCGCCCACGCACCTAGGCGAGCCGGTGTCGGATGCTCACGCCAGCGATCGAGGTGGTACACCGCCAGCGGCAGGCCGAACAGCCAGAGGAGCTGCAGGTGCCCGGTGTGGTGGATCCGCACGAAGCTGCAGGCCGTGAGCGTTGCGGCCACGGCGCCGCCAACCCGGCCAAGGCCGGCACGACGGCACAGCAGGTGGGTGGCCAGGCCGAGCAGGGGAAAGGACAGGAGCCAGGCGATGTTGTAGACGAGCGGCGCCGGCGCACCCATCAGATGCAGCGGTAGCATCGGCAGCGCGATGCCGAACAGGTGCTCCGAGTAGGCCAGCGTCGCCGGGTGCGGGTAGAAGATGTTGCCGTCGAAATACGGCCACGCATGACCGGTGAACACGCGATGGTTCCAGGCCAGCGCCCAGACGTTGAGGCGCACGTCGCCCCAGTAGATGGCGCGGTCCATCGCCCGCAGATTGAAGACCGGCTGTACGTACCACAGCGTCGCCAGCGTGACCAGCAGGGATACCGCCAGGCTTTCGCGGAGCGGCACGCCCGCGGGAGCGGCTTCGGGCGCCGTGTCACGGCCGTTCACGGACATGTCGTGCGGCTGGCCAGGGGCGGTCGTGACGGTCCCAGGATAGGATCGCAATCGAGGCCGCCGGGCTCAGCCCGGAGTCGCGACCTTCTCCATGGAGTCCAGGCGAGGCCGGGACGTCATCAACGCCTCGATCGCATCGGCGAGGTGCTCGTCGGTGATGTGATGGTCGCCGCGCTCGACGCGCAGTAACTGCGCCTTCATCAGCACGTCGACGTCGCGAAAGCCTGCGGGCGTCTCGAACTTGTAGCACGCGAGCTCGACCTTCAGGCCGTTCGGATCGCGAAGGTAGATGGAGTCCATGAAGCCGCGATCGCGCTGGATGAAGTCGATGCCCCGCGCGCCAAGGCGCGCGGGCGCCTGCTGGAACGTCGCCCTCGACACGTTGAAGGCGATGTGCTCGACGCAACCCACCTCTCGCGGCGCGTCCCGTCCGGCGTCTTCGCGGGACTCGTTCGTGAAGACGGTCAGCAGCCGGCCATCACCCGGATCGAAGTACAGATGGTTCTCGTCCGGCTTGCCGAGGTTGGGCTGCTCCATGACGAACGGCATGCCGAGCGCGCCCTGCCAGAAGTCGATGGCGCTCTGCTTGGTCGATCCGACGATGGTGATGTGATGAACGCCCTGCACCTGCACCTTGTTCACGACGGACTCCTCTGACGTGACCCATTGGCCGGGCTCGGCCACCTCTTGGCGCTGCGCGCTTCGGTGCCCAAGGAGAGCCGGCCCTACCCTCAGCGGCCCTACCTCACCGTAGCGACACCGAGGATAGCCGACCTCGCCACCTACCAGGTCAGTTTGACGAAGGAGACGCTCTTGCGGGGCAACTCGAAGGTCTCGATGACCCGACCCTCGGGGCCGACCGTCACCTGGCGGGCGGGCCGCAGGGGTTGCAGCGCGCTGGCCTGCTCCAGCTCCGCGTACTGCGCCGCCGTCGGCTTCTGCGGCGAGCCCATCGTCAGCCATGCCGCGTACGAGTTGCTGTGGGTATCGTCGATCCGCATGTGGGTCACGGAGGCTCGTCCGGCGGGCAGGCCGTCAACGGTGAGCGTCACCGCTGCAGGTGGCGCCGGCAGGTCGTCGTCGTGATAGTTCCAGATCAGGACGGTGGCCGACCGCGCGGACCGTGCCGCGAGCGCCGAGATGTCGGGAGCGTCGCGGACACCGTTGTCGCGAATCTCGTCCACCGTCAGCCCGGCCGAGCTCACGGCCTTCACGCGATCGCCAGACATCTGGCCAAGCATCCGGAAGGTGTTCAGCACCGGCTTGGTGATGCCGTTGGTCGCCAGGTCACGGAAGCCGTCGAAGTAGGGCTGATCCTCGAACAGGAACGCCCACGTGACGGCGCCGAGCAGGTTCACGCCGTGGCGGTCGGCCAGCTCGTAGGTGCGGGCGATTTGCAGCGCGGTGTAGGTCGGGAACATCGCGCCGTTCCGGTACCCGTTGTGCGGATAGTGGCTCACGCCACACGCCGCGCAACCCTCGGGATCCGACTCGCCGATCACGATCGGCGTCCTGGCATACATGGGGAACTCGCCGACGACGGCAAAGTGCGCATCGATGCTGCGAAGGTGGTTCGCGACGCCCATGCGCACCCGGTTGTCGACAAACGTCGGGCTGCCCTTGGCGTGGAAGGTGATGACGTCGACCGGCGTGCCGGTCCGTCCGGTGGCGTGGTTGGTTCCAGACGATGTGTGCTGCAGGAAGGTGCGGAGCATGCCCTGCGCACCGCCGGTCACCTCCGGGCCGCCGATCCGTGCCGTCGGCAATGCCCGGCGCACGCCTTCCACCGCGAAGTCGTAGAGCCTGTTGAACTCGTCGCGCCGCGTCTGCGACTTCTCCGCCGCCAACGGATCGCCGGGACGGCTCGGCCCAACCGACCCGCTCCAGTAGCCGATGTCCGGTTCGTTCCAGACCTCGAACCACCAGCTCCCGACCTCCTCGCGCCCGTACTTCTGCACGAGATGCCGCGTCACCTCGAAACAGAGCGCCTCCCACTTCCGGTAGTCCTTCGGCGCGTATGTCCATCCGGTGTAGATGTCGTTGTACGAATCACCCGGCTTCCAGAAGTGCCGGTAAGGCAGGCCCGGCGGCGCCGATGTTAGCGCCTCGGGCATGAAGCCGAGTTGTACGAACGGCTTCATCCCGCGCGCCCTGTAGGTGTCCACGATGCGATCGAGGATCGTCCAGTCGTGGACGGGACGGCCCTGGCTGTCCTCGGTATAGACGTTGGTCGATCCCCACTTCAGCGCGGGACGGCCATCGCCAGACGTCAACAGGTTGTGGACGCGCATGAACACGGCGACCGGACTGAGCTCCTGCAGCGCGGACAGCAGCTTCGTGCCGTTGGGCGTGTAGGTGTAGTTCGGCTCGTCGTGGCCGAACCATGCCCACAAGGGATGCATCGGCCCGATCGGTGCGGTCGTGTCGACGGCAATCGTCACCGGATCGTTACGCGATGCCTGCCTCGGGGCCAGGCCGACGACCATCAGGCCGAGACACGCGACTGCCAGCATGCGACACATCGATCACCTCTCGCCGGCAGACGACCCGGACGAGTTCCGTTCGTGGACAATCCGGCCGCCGACGATGGTCATCACGCTGGTCGTGCCCGGCAATGCAGCCGGCGGCACCGCGAAGATGTCCTGCGAGAGGACGGCGAGGTCGGCGAGCTTGCCCACTTCCAATGTTCCTTTGGTCGATTCCTGGCCTTCGGCGAAGGCGGCGCCGGCGGTGTAGGCACGCAGTGCCTGCTCGAGCGTCAGCGCCTCAGACGGCTGGATGGCGTTGATCGTCGCAAACATCATGTTGAGGAAGGGATTGAGCGGTCCATCCGATCCGAGCGCGAAGGGGATGCCAGCGGCGACGAGCGACTTCACTGTCGCCGTGCGTCTTCTCGTGTCGCCTCGGAAGCGGGTGTTGATCACGTCCGGGATCATGAAGTGCGACGGGTTCTGCACCACCACCACACCCAGCCGACGCACGCGTTCGTACTGGTCGGGACCGAGCAGGTCGCCATGCTCGATCCGTGGCCGCAGCGGGCGCCAGGCCTCGCCGCCCGTGCGATCGAGCGCGTCGAGCACCGCATCGATGGCGGCGTCGCCAGCGGCATGCACCATGGGTTGCGCGCCCGCATCACGCGCGCGCTGGAGGAACCGGCGCAATTGTTCTGGCGCGAAGTTGGCACGCCCCCGCGTGTCCCAATCCGCGTAGGGCTCTCGCAGCCACATGCCCCGCTCGACAGGCGTGCCATCGAACACGAGCTTCGTTCCTGTAATCGTCAGCCGGCCCGCCGGGCGAGCCGGGGCCGGAGGCGATGGTTCCGGACCCAGCGGAAAGTCGATCAGGCGAACCCGAATGGGGAGTGTGGCGGAGGCGAGCAGCGCCGGGGCTCGCTCGACTGACACCGTCGACATCATGGCCTGGGCCGTCGTGATGCCGAAACCCGCCGCTTCTTTTGTGAACGCGGCGAACGCCGCTCGCTGTTCGTCGTCGGTGACGGTGTCGGCAAGCTGCCTGCGCAAGCGGAACTCGGCATACTCCTGCGCGAACCCGGACAGCGTCGTCGTGCCCGGCATGCGCCTGAACGAACCTCCCAGCGGATCGGCCTCGTCGTCGCGCACGCCGAGCCGCCGCAGCGCGGCAGTGTTGAACAGCGTCCCGTGGCCGGTCCACGCCACGAGGATCACGGGATGGTCGGCTGAGACGGCGTCGACGGCGAAGCGCGTCGCGCCCGGGTCATCGAGAACGGCTCCGCCGATTTCGCCCGAAATCCAGCTGTCGCGGGGAGCGCGAGCGACGGCAGCCTTGATGCGCTCGAGGACCTCGGGAAGAGTCGGATCGTGCTCGATGACTGACGGTCCGCGCAGTTCCTCCATCCGCGGCTGGGCCCCGGGATGCGTGTGCGCGTCGTTCAGCCCTGGGATTACGCGCTGCCCATGCAGGTCGATGACCCTGGTCGCGCTGCCTGCCATTGCTCGCACAGCCTCCGACGAGCCGACCGCGGAGATCCGCTCGCCCGTGATGGCGAGAGCCTCGGCCGACGGCTGCGCACTGGCGCCGGTGAAGATACGGCCGTTGATGAGCACGAGGTCGGGTGACGGCGGCGGCGGCGCACAGGCCACGAGGACGAGGACCGGTGCGGACAGAGCGAATGCCAGTGAGGCGTGGGTCATATGTGACAGGACCGGCCTTGTCGAGAACTGCCTGATTGAGGCCCTCACTCTGCTACCAGGATTACCCAGCGTCAAGCACTCCGTCCGAGAGCGCCCTCTGCCAGGGGCCTCGACTCGCGCGCCGCGTCCGAGACTGCTTACCTTTGGCTTGGTCCGGACGCCTTCGTGCGTAGCAGGCGGTCCGCGAAGTCGCGAAGGAACTCCTCACGCCAGCGGTTCACGGACCGGGCGCCCGCGTGGACGCCTTCGGCAGCCGAGGGATCGGGTTCGTCGGTCCACCAGTGCGGATGACGCGTGGAACGTCGGCGCGTGCGCTCGAGAGCAGGAAGGACTGCCGAGAACTGCCCGGCCTTTCCGTTGAGTGCGGGCACGTCGCTCTCGATCGCGTACGGCCACACTTTCGCGTCGCGCGGCGAGAACCGGAACCGCACTACGTTCCCTTCGCGCTGGCCGTCGACACGAATGCGTCGGTCGACGATCATCCGCGCCGAGTGCCGGGCCGTCATGCCGTCCGGGATCGGCAGGGCGAACTCCACCACGCCGAAGGCCTCGGCGACGTCCGATGCGGTCGTCAGGCGATTGAATACGGTCTTGCGTCCCGCCCACACGGGCACGAACTGGCCGCCCCAGCCTGGCCTGGAGGGATCCTCGAGCGCATTGCGCAGCAGGTATCCGACCGATGGACTGTCGCCCATCTTGATCGTGCCGTCGAGCAGCGTCGCGAAGTAGTCGCCGAGCGCGCCCCGGCCGGCGACATGCGCTGCCACGAAGGAGCGGTTGCCCCAGTCGCCAGTCTGGGTGCCGCCCACGAACCAGCCGCGATAGGTCGAGTTGGCCTCGATCATCCAGAGGGTCGGGTGGTGCTGCTCGATGTAGTCGAACGCATCCACGCTCCACATCTTGTTCGGCCCGCCAATGAAGTACACGCGGAGCTTCGGCAGGATGTCCGGGGCGTCGTGCAGGGCCTGTGCGACGTCCTCGAGCCCACCCCAGACGAGGATGTACAACGGCCGTGGATCGTCGCGCCTCGCCTGCTTGGCGATCCACGCCGACCCCGCCGTCGCGCCAGCGACGCCGGAGCCCTGCACCCGGTCGAGCGCGCCCTGGGTCGCCATCCGACGCAACTGCTCCGGCTCGGGATAGGTTGCGGCGTGTGTCCTCAATCGTGGGTAATCGGACGCGTACGTGTCGATCACGGCCAGGATGTGTTCGTGTCGTCCAGGCCCGTACGGCGACGAGATGAGGCCCTCGAGGTCGACGACGTCTGCATACAGCAACAGGTGCACCATCGACTGGAAGTCGTCGGGATCGGTGCCCCCGATGTCGGTCGAGACGATGACGCGTGGTCGTGTCACCGCGGCGCCGCCTGGCACGACGGCGCCGGAGATGACCGCGAGCGCGGCCAACGCCGCGATGGTGACGCGAAGAAACGGCCAGGGCAGTTCTCGCGTCGTCATCAACGGCGTCGTCGCAGAACGGATCGATCAGAACACGAAGCGCAGGCCGAGCTGGATCTCACGGCCAGAGGCGTCGGTGCGCTTGCGCGTCACCTGGCCGAACGTCCCGCCGCCGAACGTCGTGTCCGGCTGGTCCCACACGTTGTGATTGAGCGCGTTGTAGGCCTCGGCGCGCGCCTCGAGACGATAATGGCCGATCGGGAACGACTTGGTGAGTGTCATGTCGACAAACCACGCGCCCGGGCCGTTCAGCCCGTCGTAGAACACCGGGTTGGTGCGCGGCGTGAAGGCAGGCTGCGTGGCGAACTTGGTCGTGTCGAACCAGAGGGCGCGGGACGGATCGTCCAGCGTCGGGTCGCCGCTGACGGCGTTGGCGTTCGTGAAAAGCACCGGGCGGCCCGAGTACGCCCGCAGCGAGGTCGTGTACTGCCAGCCGCCGATGATGTAGTCGACAAGCAGCGGCGCGTCGGCAAGATACGCGCGATCACGTCCCACCGGCAGTTGCCATGTCAGCGCCGCCGTCAGGCGATGTTCAGGCAACGCCGGATTGGCTGGCTGCCACTCCCAGCCTTCCTGTCCGCTGGTGGTCATCACCTGATACTGCTCGACGTCGCCCAGCCAATTCTGGATGCGATCACGCTGGAACGCGTAGGCGACAAGGAAGCTGACGCCGTGGCTGAACGGATGCTGCGCGCGCACTTCGTAGCTGTGCGTGGTCATCGTGCGGCCGCCGTTGGTGTTGGTCTGCGTGATCGCGCCGTACTGCGGATAGGGCACGAGCAGGCTGCCGAGGGTGACCGTCGCGTTGTTGCGCAATGGGCCCGGGAACGTCTCGGGCGTCAGGTAGTTGCGGAAGGGATTGGTGACCTGCGCGTTCAGCGCCGCGCCCTGCTCGTAGGTGAACGCGGGATCGCGCATGTTCAGGTTGACGGTGTACGGCACGCGCGTCCCGTAATTGAAGAAGTACGAGCCCTCGAGGACCGTGCCGCCCCACACTTCCTTCTGGAACGACAGGTTGAGGCGGTCGTTGATCTGCGGCCGGAGCGCGTACTGGTCGTAGCTGACCGCGCCGCCCAGCCCGGTATAGCGGCCGAGGGCCTGTCCCGTCGGCTCCTGCACGGGGTTGTTGGCCGGGAACGGATTTGCGAGCAGTTGCTGCGGCTGGCCGTTGGAGAGCCCGAGCGACGTGGTGGTCTGCGCGTAGCCGGTGTACTGGCTGACGAAGTCGCCGAGCGTATCGCGGACGTTGCTGATCGGCATCATGAAGCGCGCGTACGCGAAGCGCAGCACCGCGTCGTCGCCGATGCGGTAGTTGATGCCGAAGCGCGGCATGAAGTTGGCCCACGCCGTGTCCCAGGCGCGCGGGCTCTGCTCGGTGGCGAACTGCCAGGCGCCGTTGTAGGTCCAGCCGTATCCCTTGCTGGCCATCAACTGTGCCGCGTTGGACGGCATCGCCGGCGGCGTCGACTGCATCTCCGGGATGGGCTGAGTGAGGTCGAGCCCCTGCGACAGGCGATTGTCGGGATCGGTGGCGCCCGTCTCGTATTCCCAGCGAACGCCGAGATTGACCGTCAAGCGGTCGCTGACCCGCCAGTCGTCCTGCAGGTAAGCCGAATAGCCGCGCAGGTTCGTCGTCTGCAGTGGCACCAGCCGCGCCGACGTCTGGTTGTCGAGCGCGCCGAGCAGGAAGGTCGCCCACTGGTTGCCGCTGGTGGCCACCAGCGGCGAGTCGGAGCTGTTGGCCGTCAGCGTCGAGTTGAAGACGAGGTTGATCGGCTCGAATCGCGCCGCTTCGCCGAAGTAGGCACGCGTCTCGCCGCCCCACTTCAGGTTGTGCGTGCCGGCGTACCAGTTCATGCGGGCCGACAGGTTCCAGGCATCGGGGTGCTGATACCACTCGCGGCCCTGCCGGCCGAGTCGGTTGCCGGTGCCGGTGCCGGTGCCGGACGTGACGTCGAGCGCCGGGTAGTACACGTAGCCGCTGTTGTAGAGCGACGAGTACCAGTTGTTCGACCAGTAATTGTTGAGGCCCTCTTCTCCGAGCAGCAGCGACGGATTGTAGAACTCGTCGACCATGTTGTAGTAGCTGCCGCGCACGTTCAGCGTGGTGTTCTTCGACATCACCCACACCGCGTCGCCCGCCAGGCTCATGCCGTCACGGTTGCTGCCGGAGAGCGGGAAGAACCCCGCGCCCGAGCTGATCGGGTTCTCCTGGTAGAGGTCGGCCTTGAAGACGCCGACGCGCGCGAACACCTTGACGGCGTCGGTGACCGTCATGTCGACGCGCTGCGAGAAGTTCCAGTAGTTGACTTTCTCGTCGACGCTGCCCTGCCAGTTGTCGACGTTGCCTGCGAGGTTGGGCAACGGAATGGCCGCAAGCATCTTGACGGCCACGGGATCGAAAAGGGACGAGGGGATCACGTTGCCGGGGAACGGCGAACGGATGACGCGTCCGTTGGCGGGATCGAGCGAAGAGGTGAACGGGTTGTAGATGGTCCGGATGGCGCCGTTCAGCGCCGAGCGGCTGAAGTCGCCGCCGCGCTCGAGTTCAGTCGGCACGGTGCGGACGATCGACAGCGGGCGGCTGTCGTCCCACTGCTCGAAGGACGTGAACGAGAACAGCCGGTTCTTCAGGATGGGCCCGCCGAGGGTGCCGCCGTACATCTTCAGGTCACTACCGCGCAGCGGTGTGGCGCCGGGTGCGGTCACCAGCGTCGGGTCGGTACGTGCGTTCATCGATGGCGAGCGGAAGTTGGCGTAGGTCGAGCCGCGGAACACGTTGGTGCCCGATTTCATGTTCAGGCTGATGATGCCGCCGAGGCTGTTGCCGTTCTCGGCATCGACGCTGTTCTTGGAGATGGTGATTTGCTCGACCGCGTCCACGGCCGGCGTGTACGACGTCTTGTAGCTGGCGCCGAGTGGCACGCCGTCGAGCAGCACGTCGTTGGCGCGGCGCGTGCCGCCGCCGGCGTCGTAGTCGTTGGCGTATGCGTGGTGATACGGCCGGTTCTCGTTGGTGGCCGGAGAAACTACGACCGTCGGATCCAGTCCGGAGATGTTGTAAGGGTTGCGGCCCGGAATCGGCATCTGATCGAGCAGTTGCTGCTCCACCGTCAGCTGTGCGCTGCTGGTGTTGAACTGGACGGTGACCGGAGCCACCTCCACGGTGACGGTCTCGGTGACCGCCCCGAGCTCGAGCTGCAGGTCCACGGTCAGGTCGCCGCGTTGGGTCACCCTGACGGCGCGTTGTTGCACCGTCTTGAAGCCATCGAGGGCGGCGCCGACCGTGTAGACGCCCGGGTCCACGAAATCGAACAGGTAGTGACCGTTCCCGTCGCTGGTCCGCGACGCAACGACGCCGGTGGCGTCGTTGGTCAAGGTGACGGCGACACCGGGCAGGACAGCGGTGCTGTTGTCGCGCACGGTGCCCTGCACGCGAGCGCGGTAATCCTGGGCGGCGGCTGGCGCCGCCAGCGTGAACGCTAACGCGGCGGCGGCAAACACCAGCCAGCGAACTCCGGAACGGTATGTCGTCATGAGACCTCCTCGACGTGATCGGGCGGAACTGGGCGGGTGGATCGGGGGACACGTCCCCGCCCTGCGGGCATGGCTTGCGCCGTGGCCATGTCTCAGGCCACCACCGGCGCGGCAAAGGAGGGCGCGATGACGAGCGCCGCAGCGCCCTGCAACCGTGGATGCTCGGACGCCGCCACGGTGCGGATGTCGGTGGCGGCCGCCGCAGGCGTGAGGGCCCGCTCGCCCAGCGCAGACCGCACGATGCCCTCGATTAGGTCCCAGGCTTCCGTGATCTCGCCACCGATGACCACGAAGCCGGGGTTGAGCGCATTGATCACGGACGCGAGCCCGAGCCCGAGGTAGCGCGCGGTCGCGTGCAGGGACGCGAGAGCCTTGACGTCACCGCCGCGAGCGCAGACCACCAGGTCGCTCACGCTGAACGGGCGCTCCTCCGCTGGCTGCGGGCCGTAACGCGCCGGCCGGCCGAAGTAACGCGCCAATGTGGCGAGGTTCGACACGTAGGCCTCCCAGCAGCCGTTGGCGCCACACGAACAGCGGGGGCCGTCGAGCGACAGCGGCACGTGCCCGAACTCACCGGCAATGTTGTGGCTGCCGCGGAGTACCTCGCCACCCATGACCACGCCGACGCCGACGCCATCGGACACGCTCACGAACACGAGGTCGCCATGCACCGGTGACCGGCGCTCCCGGAGCGACCACCACTGGGCCAACGCGCACGCACGGCCGGAATTCTCGATCTGGACCGGCAGGCCCGTCGCCGTCGCGAGCGGGTCGCGGATGTCCACATCCCGCCAGCCGAGCGTCGGCGCGTGCAGCACGCGCATCGTCGTCCGTTCGACCATGCCCGGGACGATCACGCCGAGGCCCTCACAGCCGCCCACGTCGTTGAACTCGGCGAGCAGGGACGCGACGCGCCTGGCGATGGTGGCGACAAGGCGCTTCGGGTCGCGGGCCGATCGCACGGCGACCACCGGACTGATCGGGTGCCCGTTCAGATCCATCAGCTGCAGGAACGTCTCGGTCGCGCGGATGTCCACTGCCGCCACCGAGCGGCGGCGCGCGTTGATCGAGAGGTACAACGGGCGGCGTCCGCGCATCGTCTTCGTGGCGGGCTGCTCCACGACGAGCCGCTGCGCCAGCAGGTCGTTGACGATGAGCGTCACGGCGGCGCGGCTGACGCCCATCGCACGCGCGAGGTCGGCACGCGAGATCGGCTGGCGCTCGCGGACGAGGCTCAGCACGATACGGCTGTTGATCTCGCGGCTGGTGCCGCGAGTGGCGACCTGGAAGCGGTCCGGGTTGATCCGGCGCATGGCCCTCCACCGACGTCGGTCGGGTTCAATTGTTTGTTCGTTTGACAAAATAGGCCCGAGCCGTCGTCGCGTCAAGATGTTTTCGCCCAACGACCCTTTGTCCGTCGGTCGAGTGTTGGGCGTAGCTGCCGACCTTGGTCGGCAGGACAATGCGTCAGCGGCGGCCCACGCGTCAGCGGCGAGCAAGCTCGACGCCTACGTCATTCGTAATTGCCGGACAGAATCCGGCCGCCACTCATATCGTGAGATAGGCTTCGCCTGGCCCGGTACACTGACATCTGCCGTGCCGATCAGCCGCACGCGAGGAGACGCCGATGCCCATGTCCGCCCCGTCGTTCCGTTGTGCGAAGCGCCTCGTGTCCCTGGGCCTCACGCTGGCATTCGTCGGTGTTCCTGCGGCGCGCGCGCAGGTGGCAGGGCTCACGGGGACGCTCGTGGTCACCAACAAGACACCGTCCACCGCGACCATCGTCGACGTCGCATCGGGGCGTACGCTCGCCACGCTGCCGACGGGCACCACGCCTCACGAGATCGCCCTCTCGTCGGACGGCGCGCTCGCGGTGACCACCGATTACGGCGGCGCACGACGCACGCTCACGGTGATCGATGTGCCCGGCCTGCGTGTCGCGCGTACGGTCGATCTCGGCGAGCACCGGGCGCCGCACGGCATCGCTTTCCTGCCAGGCGATCGCGTGGTCGCGGTCACCTGCGAGCAGACTCGTGACGTCGTGCTGGTCGACGTTGTCGGGGGCGTCGTCCGCCACGCGGTCTCAACGGAGGCCGGTCGCTCGCACATGATTGGCGTCACCGCCGACGGCACACGCGGCTACACGGGCAACATGGGCGATCACACCGTGTCGGAGCTCGACCTCACCACGCATCGCTTCGTACGGAGCTTTCCCGTGCCGACGGTGCCCGAGGCGATCAACGTCACGCCTGATGGCAAGGAAGTGTGGGTCGGGAGCAATCAGACCGGGCAGGTCAGCGTGCTCGATCCAGCCACCGGCACGGTCACCAGGGCCGCCGAAGGCTTGAAGTGGCCCTATCGCATGCTCTTCACGCCGGACGGCCGGCAGGTCATCGTCCCCGATCCGACGCTGAACGAAGTGCATTTCATCGACCGGGCGGCTCGCAAGGAGATAGGAACACTCACCCTGCCCGGTGCGCCGCAGGGCGTCGCGATCAGCCCGAACGGGCGTCACGTGTTCCAGTCGCTGAGTGCCGAGGGGCGGGTCGCGATCATCGATCCGGCGAAGCGAACCGTGGTCGGCCATCTCGCGGTTGGCGAGACTCCCGATGGTGTCGCCTACACCACGCGAGTCGTCGCGAAAGGCGCCCGTCAGTAACGGGTGACCAGGTTACGCGAGCACCTGCCGGCCTCGAGGCGAGAGCCGGTAGCCGACCTCGAGGCTTTCGGTGAGGCCGAGTGCCTTCAGTTGCCGGACACGGCGCTTGAAGGTCGGGAGTTCCTCGTTCACCTGCGCGGCCAGCACGCGCGAGACGACAGCCGGCTGGTCAGCGATCAGTTGCAGGTAGGGTTGCGTCCACGACGCGTCCGAAGCGGCGTCAGTCCTGGCGAGGCGTGCAGCGATGACGGCGAGTTCGTCCTGCACTGGAAGATGCTCGCGCAACTCGATTCTTGGGTCGTCGCCGACAAGGCGCAACTCGATCCGGATCAACGTGCCGTCGCCAGCGATGGATGCCCTCAGTGACTCCGCGGTCATGCCGGTCCGTCGAATGTCGTCTGCGGTGATGTCGCCGTTCTCGATCACGGCCACGCGATCGAGCGAGAGGACGCCGACGGGCGAGAGGAGCGTGGACCCATCGACGGGCGGCGACTTGCGCCAGCGCCGGAATGCGAGAGTGACACGGCCCTCGGCGATACCCTGCAGGATGTCCGCGCGGAACAGCATGCGTCCCTCTCTCGCCGAAATCGTTCCTCGTTACTGTGGAGCGAGTGCCGGAATCGAGAGCACCGACGCATGAATGTCGAGCGCGCGCTTCGCGCCGATCAACGCGACGGCAGACTCGGCAGCGGCTTCTGCCGCCGGGTCCCACGGGCCGGCATGTGCGGTCTGCGCGGGCACCGGCGAGGAGCTGGTGCAGAGGCACATCGCGACGATCAATGCAGTGGCGTCCCGTCTCACCGATCTTGGATAGGGAGGTCTTCGAAGGGCTGCATCTTCATCAGGGCGAGGGTTGCTTTCCGAACCTCGGGCGGAGGCGCGGGAAACTTCATCCACATCAGCTTGGTGGCACCCCCGAGAATACCCTCGGCCGCGCCCGAACTGGCGATGGGTGTTCCCTTCTCGTCCCTCAAGACCTGGTACTTCTTCCCCGATGCCTCGTCGATCACGTAGATGCTGTCGAAGAACACCTCGATGACTTGTATCTGCGTACCCTGACTGCGCAGCCGTACGAGTGCCGTGAGCACATTGCCTTTGCGCCGGAACTCCGTCACGTCTGCGACGACGCCATCCCAGTCGGTCAGGTGTGATGCCAAGGCATCGGACGGTGTTTCGGGTGGCGGAGTGACGGCGACGCGCGCAGTGGACGTCGGACCTGGCGCAGCCGCTGGCGTCGCAGCCGGCGCAGTTGTCGCCGCCTCGGCGGCCTTGGGCGCACCTGTATCCCGTTGGCACGCGGCCACGAGAAGCGGGAGGGCGAGCGCGAGCGGCCACGCAACAGCACGCATCTCTGTGTCCTTCCGATAAGAACGATACGCTCGTCCAGGCCACTTGCTGGCGACGGACGCGCGGCTTGGCACTGGCGCTGACGAGGACGTCAGTCTCCCACAACGGTTCTCACCGGTCGAGCTCGTCAGCAGCGTCTCACTTTGTCAACCTTTTGCCCGCCGCCGCGTAATGACCCGAACTGGAGGCACGGTGCTCGAGGGCATCTGGAGAGACTTCGCGTATGCCTGGCGGCGCCACCGCCGGCACCCGGCGCTCGCACTGGCCATCGGCGCGACACTGGCGTTGGCCATTGGCCTCAACGCGAGCGTGTTCGTCATTTACGAAGCGGTCGCCCTGCGTCCGTGGGCAGTGCCGGGCGCGGACCACCTCGTCAACATCTACACCTCACCGCCGGACCGGCCGCGAGGCTCTGCAGCGATTGGCGCGTCGCTTGCGCACGTCCGTTTACTCGACGCCGACGCGACGCTGCTCGACGGCGTGGCCGCCACCCGCGAGCTGTCGCTGCAATTTGCCGACGGCGACGAGGCACCGGCTTCACCCGCGCAAATGGTGACGGGCAATTTCTTCCGCGTGCTGACGGTGGACATGGCGCGCGGCCGCGGCTTCCTCCCCGAGGAGGACGTGCCTTCGTCCCCGCAGGCGGTCGTCGTCCTCAGCCACCGCACGTGGCAGCGTCGGTTCGGTGGCAACGAAGGGATCGTGGGCACCTGTGTACGGCTCGACAGCGTGCCGTTCACGGTTGTCGGCGTCGCGCCGCCGGGCTTCGGGGGAACGAGCGACCGGGAGGCGTCGGCATGGGTGCCCTTCGCCTCCCTGCAGCTGCTGCGCCCGCTCGACAAGTCTGTCGGACCACTGCTCGTCGCGCCGGCCTGGTGCTGCTCGTCGGTATTCGGCCGGCTTCGTCCCGGCGTCACCGCGGGCCGGGCGGCCGCCCAACTCGAGTCCGTCTCCGCAACCTTCGCGCGCCAGCACGGGCTGGAGGCCCAGGGCATCGCGCTCACCGACACCGCATTGCTGTCGCACCCGGGATTCTGGGACAAGGCGTCGCTCGTGTTCGGCCTCCTGCAGGCAGCGATGCTGATCGTGCTGCTGGTGGCCTGTGGCAACGTCGGCAACCTGCTGCTGGCGCGCGCGGTGGAGCGGCAGCACGAGATCGGCACGCGACTGTCTCTCGGGGCCACACGGGCGCGGCTGGTCAGGCAACTGCTCGTCGAGAGCGTCGTGCCAGCGGCGGCCGGTGGTGCCCTCGGGCTGGCGGTGGCGCAGGTGGCCCCTGCGTGGCTCTTCAGCCAGATGATGGACACGGCGCCGAACATCCAGCTGACGCCTGGCGTCGCAAGCATCGCCTTCACCATGGTGGCGACGGTCGGCTCGGTGTTCGCGTTCGGCCTGGCGCCGGCCCTGCACGCGACCCGGCCCGACCTGACATCGGCCCTGCGCAATCGGGCGTGGGGTCCGCGGCTGCGGCTGCGCGGCGTACTCCTGGCCGCACAGGTCGCCGGCTGCGTCGTGATGCTGGTCTGCGCCGCGCTCATGCTCCGCGGCATCCAGGCGGTGAGCGGCACCGATCCCGGCTTCCGTGTCGAGGGCATCGACCTGATGCAGTTCGACGTCCCGGCCAGTGCGTACGGCGAGGCGCAGGTCGGCGCCCTCGTGCAGACGCTGCGCGCCTGGCAGCGGGCGGGGTCGGTGAACGCGGCGCTCACGCGCACGCCGCCGCTCGCCAATGCCCGCTATTCCACGAGCGTACGGCGGCAGGACGAACCTGTGGAGGCCGATCGTTCGACCGACGTCCACCAGGTAGACCCGGGCTACTTTGCCGTCCTCGGCATGCCGCTCGTCGCCGGACGCCTGTTTCCGACCTCCGGGAGCGACGAGGCCGTCCTCGTCAACGAGACGTTCGCACGGCGGTGGCTCGGCGGATCGGGCGCGGTCGGAACAGCGATCGTCCTCGGCGGCAAGAACGTGCGGGGAGTGGTCGGCGTCGTTCGCGACGCGCACTTGCGACGCCTCGACGCCGTGGATCCCGTCGTGTTCGAGCCGCTGTCGCCGACAACCGTGCCTCGGCTTCTCCTGCCGTCGACGCCCGGTCTGGCGGGCTCGGTCGTCGCGGCGGTTCAGCACCTCGACTCGCGCATCCGCGTCCGCACGACCCCGATGCAGGAGGTCGTGTACCGACACCTCGACGAGGCACGGCTCGCGAGCCGCCTCGCCGCGACGCTGGGCCTTGTCGCCCTGGTCCTCGCGATTCTCGGTGTCTCGGGCGTCTGCGGCTATCTCGTCCGGCAGCGGACGCGCGAGATCGGGATCCGCGTAGCGCTTGGAGCCACGCCCTCGCATGTCCTGTCCGTGGTGCTTGGCACCGTCGCACGCGCGACCTCGTGGGGGCTGGGTGTCGGAGCCCTGGTCGCCGTCGTCATCGCCAACGCCGCGATCACGGCAGTCCCCGGCGTGCGGGTCGACGACGCGACGGCGTATCTCGGTGCAGCGACGGCCCTGGTGCTGGGCGGTCTGGCGGCGGCCTACGTGCCGGCTCGTCGGGCGCTCGGTCTCGACCCGTCGCGCGCGCTGAGAGAGGAGTAGGCGGCGGGGCTGGCCGGGCTCGGCCACCTTCGCGCTGCGCGCTCCGGCGCCCAAGGAGAGCCGGCCCTACCATCGTCGCGAGATCCAGGGCCGTTCGCCGAACGCGGCCGACCGCGATCACCGGTGCAGCGATCCGCCGTGGACGAGTGTGTAGCTACCGACCTCACGCTCCTTGCCGGCGTCGACCGCGGTGAGGAGAATCTCCACGTTCACGACCGGCAGGTGACGGATCGACTTGGCCGGCAGGGTGTAGATGACCTCGCCGTCGGCACTGGGGACGATCTGACCGCTGACCCGGACCAGCTCGGTGCCGGCTGCGCGTTCCGACAGCGTGAACTCCGTGGCGCTTCCGAAGTCACCCCGCAGCCGCAGCACCATCAGCTCATCGTCTGCCCACACCGCGCACGGGACGATGGCACCGGGTGAGAGCGCGAAGGTGCGTACGCGTACGCCCTCGCGCGCCAGTCGATTCAGGACGTCGTCAGTCACGAATCCGCCGACGTCCGCCGATCGCAGCGCCGGTGGAATCGCGCGGACGACAGCATCGAACTCCGCTGCCCGCGCACCGCAGTCGGCGCACGCGAAGAGGTGTTCCTCGATCGCCGCAGCGTCGGCCGCGGCCAGTTCGCCGGCCGCGTAGTCGGTCAGCTCGACGAGTCCGATTCGATCGCATCCCGGAATCGTCATCGTCGCGCGCCTCCCAGCACGCAATCTCGCAGGCGAGCCATCGCCCGATGCCGGATTACACGAACCGCACCCGGCGACACCCCGAGATCCTTCGCGATCCGTGGCGCTTCATGGTGCGCGTAAAACGTGAGCACCACGACCAGCCGGTCCCGCTCGGCGAGTGCGCGCAAGCACGCCGCCATGCGCGGTGCGTCAAGTGTGGCACTGGACGACGGTGCCGTCTCCACGCGGGTATCCATGAATCGCGCTGCCAGTGCTTCCCTCCGCTGGGCAACCCGGCGTTCGGCCTGAGCCATCATCCGGCTCGTACCCAGGATGAACGACCCGATTTCTTCGGGCCGGCGCACCTCACCCGCGCGCAGCCGTTCGATCGTGAGCAGCAGGACGTCCTGCGCGAGATCGTCGGCGGCCGCGTCGTTGTGCAGGTGACGACGGCCGTACAACCGCACGCGCGGTGCGAAGCGCCGGTACAGTTCGCCCTCCTCGGTGTCGGTCGATCCCTGTGGACCGCCCGCGATTCGGCGCGCGAGCGCTTCGTCGCTGACGGCCTCGAGGGTGGCGCGCGTGTCCGGCATCAGCCGGACAGTACTCAGGCGACGACCGGGGCGTCAACACCGGCCGGCACGGCGCCCAGGCGCCGCTGCAGCACGTCGGCGGCTGCTCGCAGCGCCGCCCCACCGTCGCCGACAAACGTCGACCCATGCATCGCGGCGAGCACCTTGGGCTGCAGGTCGGCGAGTTCGTTGAGGCGGCGTCGCGTATTGGGGGTCAGCGGCACGTAGTCCATCAGCACCGGATGCTGCTGGTACGCCGCGATGGCGGCATCCCAACGGCCCAGGACGTCGGTGGACGTCACCGGTTCGACATCGCCGATCTGGTGGAACAGGTCGGAGCACAGGAGGACGCCCGAGTTCTCCTCGAACAGCACGCCGGCATCCCACCCGTGCGGCAGGTGCGGGGTCGGCACGAAGCGGTACCGATGCCGGCCGGTGTCGATCACCTCGTCCTTCGTGAGGCCGCGCGGTGGGCGGTTGGCGAAGTCGTCGATGTTGACGGCCGCGCCCACCTGGCTGCAGACCGCCTGCGCGCGTGGTGCGACGGCGAGCCATTCGTTGAGTGCGCCGCACTCGTCCACCTCGAAGTGGCTCCAGCTGATCCAGCGCAGATCGGCCGGGTCGATCAGCGTGGCGATCGCCTCGCGGACTTCCGGGAACATCCGCCGCATGCCGGTGTGGAACAGCAGCGGCTCGTCATCCTTGATCAGGAAATGATTGAACTGCAGGTCGAACTGCGGCGCATAGATGGAGACTCGATACAAGTCCGGTGCGATTTCGTCGATCTGGGCCATCGGCCACCTCCTGACGCGGCCCCTGTCGGCGCGTCCTGAGTGGAAGTGTCGCGATTGCGCCACGTGTTACGCGGAGGCCTGTCAGTAGTGAGGGTCGCGTGCCTATAATCGCGCCGAGGTGAGCAGCCGCCCCCTGCCTGCGTCGGCGTTTCCCCCGGGCCCACGCGGGTACCCGATCCTCGGTGTCCTTCCACATCTCCGCGCGGATCCGATCAGCACGTTTCTCGACGCCGCTAATCGCTACGGAGACATCGTCCACATGAGAGTCGGCCCCTATCGTGGCTTCCTCGTGTGCGATCCGGCCGGGATCAAGCATGTCCTTCAGGACAACCCGCGCAACTACCACAAGAGCCCGCTCTACGATCGCCTCAGGGACAATCTCGGCAACGGACTGCTGACGAGCGAGGACACGTCGTGGCTGCGGCAACGGCGTCTCGCCCAACCCGCGTTCCATCGGCAACGGCTGGTGGACATGGCGGACGTGATGGTCGGCTGCACGGAGCTGATGGTGGCGCGATGGGACGGGCTGGCCTCGCGCGGCGAGACGATCGACCTCGTCTCGGAGATGATGGCGTTGACCCAGGCGATCATCGTCCGGACGATGTTCAGCACCGATCTCGGCGCGGCCGCCGAGATCGTCAACCGCACGTGGCCGATCATCAATCGCCGCATCGGCGAGACGTTCTGGTCGACGAAGCTGGAAACGGCGCTACCGCTTGCCGCGAATCGCCGCTTCTGGCGCGCCTTGCGCGAGCTGGACGCGGTCGTCTATCGAATCATTGCCGAGCGGCGGCAGGCCCGGCGCGAGCAAGCGGACCTGCTTTCCATGCTGCTGTCGGCACGCGACGAGGAGACCGGCACCGGCATGACGGACCGTCAGCTGCGCGACGAGGTCGTGACCATGCTGCTGGCCGGGCACGAGACGACGTCGCTGGCGCTGTCGTGGACGTACTACCTGCTGTCGCAGCATCCACTCGTCGAGGCACGCCTCGTGGACGAAGTGGATCGCGTCGTCGGAGACATGCGGCTCGGGTTCGCGCACATCGATCGCCTGAGCTTCACGCGCTGCGTCATCGAGGAGTCCCTGCGGCTCTATCCGCCTGCATGGGGCTTCTCGCGGCGAGCGCTCGGCGACGACGACGTGTGCGGCTATCACCTCCCGCGCGGCTTCCTCGTGTTCATGATCCCGTTCGTGGTCCATCGCAGGCCGGCTCTGTGGCCGGATCCGGATCGATTCGATCCAGACCGATTCACACCGGAACAGGTGTCGGCGCGACCACGATTCTCCTATCTGCCCTTCGGTGGCGGGCCGCGGGGTTGTATCGGCAACCAGTTCGCGATGACCGAGGCCGTGCTGATCGTCGCGGCCATTGCCCAGCGCTATCGCATCGAGCTCGTACCAGGTCAGGAGATCCGGCCCGAGCCGCTGATCACGCTGCGGCCAGCGCCGAGTGTCCGTGCGATCGTCAGCAGGCGGCACGCGCGTGACGAACGCTCGGCTGGTTGAGGGCTCCCAATGCGCATCTCGCTCAACCGACGATCGGTGACGCCACATTCGGCCGCGATGCGGCTCGCGCTCGCGTCGGCCGTCGCCCTCGCGTGCCCCGCCAGCGGCCAGACGCCACCGACACTGGTCTCCCCCGAGATCGGCGTCGATCGCGCGGTCACGTTCAGGCTCTGGGCGCCCAGTGCCTCGGCGGTGGAGCTCTCGGGGAACTGGATGGGAGCGCGGCCGCCGGCACCGCTGGCAAAAGGGGCGGACGGCGTCTGGACGGTGACCATCCCGCCTCTCGAGCCCAACATTTATTCCTACGGCTTCATCGTCGAGGGCATTCGTACCGCCGACCCGTCGTGTCGCTGCACGTTCGCGTCGGCCGGCCGGTTCGTCGACAGCGTGCTGCGCATTCCTGGCGACACGCCCCGCGCGTGGGAGGCGCAGAACAGTCCGGCGGGAACGCTGCACCACGAGCGTTTTCGCTCGGCCCGCCAGCAGCGCACGCGCCAGTTCGTAGTGTACACGCCGCCAGGCTACGAGCCGGCGGGAACGCGTCGTTATCCGGTGCTGGTGCTGCTGCCCGGGACACCAGGCGACGAGAACGACTGGACGAGCGGCGGAGGATTCGCCGAGGTCATGTTCGACAACCTGATCGCGCGCGGCGAGATGGTGCCGATGTTCGTCGTCATGCATGCGTCCGACGCGCTGGACCGCCCCGGCGGACGCCGATCCGACCAGAACCTCCAGGAGTTCGAGGTGATTCTCGTCGACGAAGTCCTCCCGTTGCTCCGGGCACGCTATCGCGTCGACCCACAACCGGAATCCTGGGCGATTGCCGGCCTGTCGCTTGGTGGAGAGTTCGGCATGCACGTGGGCCTCAAGCACCCCGAGATCTTCCGAAGCATCGGGTCGCTCAGCGGCTCGCTGGTCCAGAACTCGTTCGACTCACGCTTCGTACCGTGGTTCACGACACCTGAAGCTCGCCGTGGTGCTTACAGCCTGATCTGGCTGGGTTGCGGGTCGGAGGACGTGTTCCTCGACGGCACGAAGGCCTTCGCCGCACGGCTGGAGGCCGCAGGCATCAAGCATGTGTTCCGGCAGTTGAACGGCCCGCACAGCCTGGCGGTCGCGCGGCTGGAGCTCGCCGAACTGCTGCCGCTGCTGTTCAAGCCACCCGCGGCGCCGCGGCGCTAGTTGGCAAGCACTGGAGGTACCCGATGTCGCGCCTGTCCTGGCTCACTGTGGCCGCTGCCTTGCTCGTGTGCGACATTTGCGACCCGCGATCTGCGATCGCCGGCCCGGTCGCGGATGTCGCTTCGGTGCAAGCGGCACGGGCGTCGCAGGTCAAGGTCACGATGCTCTCGACCATGCTCGTCGGCAACGAGAATGCCGGCGTGGGCGAATGGGGGTTCGCCGCGATCCTCGACGTGGACGGCCGCCGGTTGCTCGTCGACACGGGGGCACGTGCCGAGACGGTGCTGAAGAACGCCATCGAGCTGAACGTGGACCTCGCCTCGATCACGGACCTGGCGATCACGCATAACCACGCCGACCACACCGGCGGACTGCTGGTGCTGCGTCGCGAGTTGGCGAAACGGAACCCGCAGGCCCTGTCGCGCGTGCACGTGCCGAAGGGCATCTTCTACCCGCGGCCAGGCCCCGATGGACGGGAGGGCAATGGCCTGCTTCCACTGAAGGCACAGTACGAGGCCACGGGTGGCGTGTTCATCGAGCATGCCGGCCCCGCGGTGCTGATGCCCGGTGTGACGATGCTCGGTCCCGTGCCTCGGGTGCACCCGGAACGGAACTGGGGCGCTCCTCGAGGAGGGCCTGCTGGTCGTGTGGAGACGCCCGACGGCGTCGTCGAGGACACTGTCCCCGAGGACACCTCGATTGTCGTCGACACCGCGGACGGGCTGGTGCTGATCAGCGGCTGCGGGCACGCCGGCATCATCAACACCATGGAGTACGCGCGCACAGCGGTCAGGGCAGCACCGGTCGTCGCCACGATCGGCGGCTTCCACCTGTTTGCCGCCACGGCCGAGACCCTGGCGTGGACCGCCGGCAAGATGAAGGCGCTGGGTCTTCAGCACCTGCTCGGCGCACACTGCACGGGGATCGAAGCCGTGTACCAGTTGCGGCAACTCGTCGGGCTCACGCGCGCGACCGCCGCCGTGGCCGGCGTGGGTGCGACCTACACGCACGGCGTGGGCATCGACCCGACCGCTTTGGCGCGCTGACGTCCTCGCATCGTCGTGTCGCCAGTAGCCGCGATGATCAATGTGTCCGCATGACTGACGACGTCAAGAACTACATCTCGCCTGCCGGGTACCGTCAACTGCAGGAGGAGCTTGCGCGGCTGTGGAAGGTCGAGCGGCCGCCTGTCGTCACGACCGTGGCGTGGGCCGCAGGCAATGGCGATCGCTCCGAGAACGGCGACTACATCTACGGCAAGAAGCGACTAAGGGAGATCGATCGCCGCATTCGCTACCTGTCGAAGAGTCTCGATCGCGCCGTGGTGGTCGACAACTCGGGCAAGGCGCACGACCGCGTGCATTTCGGCGCGACAGTGACGTTCGAGTACGAGGAGACCGGCGAGCAACGCGAAGTCACCATCGTCGGCGTGGACGAGATCGAAGCCGGCGACAGTCGCGTGTCATGGCGATCACCTTTGGCCAAGGCACTGTTGACGGCCAAGGTCGGAGATACGGTGACGGTGCTCGCCCCGCGGGGGCCCGAGAAGCTCGAGATCATCTCGGTGCGCTACGACGACCTGCGTTAGCCATGGTAGAGAGATCGAACCGGCTGCAGCTGACGCGGACGCAGATCCTCGCCTTCCGGCGATCCGTGCAGGCGCTCGACACACGTTTGCCGCATGAGCCGTCAGCGCTTCGGCACGCGGCGTGGGCAGGCCTGCAGGACAGCATGCCGCGCGCCGCGTCGCTCTCCATCCATGCGCGCGTCGAGGGCACGACGTCGACAACGTGGGAAGCGCCGTCCCTCGTGCAGTTGTGGGGACCCCGCTACAGTGCCTACATCGTCGATGCAGGCGATGCGCCGGCCTTCACGCTCGGGCGGCTGCCGGACGCGGGCTCGACCCGGCGCGTGGCCGAGGCACTGGCCGACCGGCTGGCACGCACGCTGGGAGACGACCGCGTGGCGCATGATGCTGCGGGGCGGGCTCTCGGTGAGCCGCCGAACCGGCTGCGGTACGCCACCCTCACGGGCCGCGTGCGCATGCGATGGGACGGCGCCAGGCAGCCGAAGATCTGGATGGTGCCACCGCCCGTGATCGGCGCGGGCGAGGCACGCCGCGAACTCGCCCGGCGCTACGTGCATTTCTTCGGGCCGGCAACGCCCGAGGCGTTCGCCGCATGGGCCGGCATTGCGCCGCGATCAGGTACGGCAGCCTTCGACGAGCTTGGCGCGTCCCTGGTGGCCGTCCGTACGCCGAGCGGCGACGGGTCGATCCTTGCGTCGGATGAGCCGCTGTTTCGGCGCCGACCTGGTGCCGTGGCGCCCGCGCGACTCTTGCCGAGTGGCGATGCGTACTTCCTCTTCCAGCGTCCCGAGGAACGCGCGCTGCTGGTGGAGAATGCAGCGCACCGCGGTGGTCTCTGGACGTCGCGCGTCTGGCCGGGCGCCTTGCTGGTCCGCGGTCGAGATCGCCGGCACGTGGCGTCGATCGGAAAGGACCGTGTCCGTGCAGCCTTGGCGGCGCCTCTCCCAATCGGAACGAGCGGCGGTCGAAGAAGAGGTGGCAACGCTGCCTCTTCCCGGCATCCGCTGCGCAGTGTCGACGAGCTGGGTCGAATGAGCGGCGACCGCGAAGCTCTTCATCTTCCGCGCATTCCTCACGAGAAACGCCAGGAACGTGCGCCGATGATTCCTGCGACGATACTCGGTCTAGGGATCAGAAAGAACGGCACCACCGTGCCATTGCGACGAGGCCACTCGGCCGACGAAAAGGAGCAGATGATGCCGAACAGTGTTCAGTTCCACCGTGTCCTGCGAGCGACGCCCGACCGGGTCTACCGCGCATTCCTCGACCCCGAAGCC
Organism: Luteitalea pratensis; assembly: GCF_001618865.1. GTDB lineage: Bacteria > Acidobacteriota > Vicinamibacteria > Vicinamibacterales > Vicinamibacteraceae > Luteitalea > Luteitalea pratensis. The sequence goes on along the minus strand of NZ_CP015136.1, from coordinate 182,122 downwards.
ACGGTCAAGTGGCTGCCGCCCCACGGCTTCACCGGTAAGGTGCACCACATGGATGCGCGGGTGGGCGGCTCGTACAAGATGTCGTTCACGAACTTCACCTCGGGCAAGAGTCACTCGTTCGGTGGCGAGTACCGAGAGCTGGTGCCTCCCGAACTCCTGCGCTGGACGGATCGGTTCGACGATCCGAACCTGCCGGGCGAAATGACGGTGACGGTGCGGCTGAAGGCGGTCTCTGTCGGAACCGAGGTGCACATCGTTCAGGACGGCATTCCCGACGTCATCCCGGCGGAGGCGTGTGTCCTTGGTTGGCAGGAGTCACTCACGCTGCTGGCGCAGTTGGTGGAGGCCGCGGTTCCGGGCTAGGCAGCGCCCGGGCTGTCCCAGCTTTGCGTCAGGAGTCGCGAGGTCGTGGCCTGGCCCGCTGGAACAGCGGGCCGCTGCCAATCCGTAGCGAAAGGTAGAGCCGGGCTGTCCCAGCCCGGCGGTGCGTGGGAGTTACCCCCTCGCGGAGTACGCCTGCGGGGTCGACGCACGTGGCGCGGCGGGACCGCGTTGGACATATGCTTTTGCACACCCGGAGGCCTGGGATGCTCACGACACGAACGATTCGTACGCCGTTGGTCTGGCTGCCGTCTGCATTGCTGCTGATGTGGCCGCTCCTCCTGACCGACTCGTCGGCGGAGCAGGCCCCGGCGGCGCGATCCGAGCGCCCGCCAAACATCATCATGTACCTTGCCGACGACATCGGTAGGGAGGCGGTCAACAGCTACGGCGGGACCTCGTACAAGACTCCCAACATCGATCGGCTTGCTGCTGACGGTATGCGGTTCACTCGCGCGTATTCCACCGCGCTCTGCACGCCCACTCGCGTGCAACTTCTTACCGGCCAGTACAACTTCAGGAACTACGACCACTTCGGCTACTTCGACACGAGCCTCCGCACAATCGCGAATTACCTGCAAGCGGCCGGTTACACCACCGCAATGGCGGGCAAATGGCAGTTCGGCGGCAGCTTCCAGACTCCGCACCTGATCGGTTTCAATGAGTACTTGATCTGGCAGCTCGAGTCTCCGGATTTCTGGAACCGTTACAAGAACCCGATCCTGACGCGAAATGGCGAGCCAGCCAAACAGCACCCGGGTGCGTACGGTCCCGACATGGTCAAGGAATTTGTCTTTGACTTCATGCAGCGGAATCGCGAGCGACCGTTCTTCGTGTACTACGCCGAGCACCTCACACACGATCCGTTCCAGCCGCCCCCTGGCCATCCCGACTACGAGAGCCATGACGAAACCAAAGTGAACGACGAGAAGTATTTCGGCGCCATGGTCAGCCATCTGGACAAGAACGTCGGTGAGCTGATGACAACGCTCGACAAGCTTGGACTACGGGAAAACACGCTGGTGCTGTTCATGGGCGACAACGGCACGGACGTTCGCGTCACGTCGATGATGAACGGTCGCCCCGTCCAGGGCGACAAGTGGGGATCGACGGACGCGTCCAATCATGTGCCCTTCATCGCGCATTGGAAGGGCACCATCGCACCCGCTCAGGTGCGCGACGACCTGGTCGATGTCAGCGATCTGTTTCCCACGATGCTGGACGCCGGCCGGAGCACGATTCTGAACGTCCAGAGCGACGGCGTCAGCCTGTATCCGACGCTGACCAGGGGATCACCTTCTCCACGGAGGTGGATCTTCACGGACTTCTATCGCGGCCGGACATCCGGACCCAACACCGTGCGCGAGGGCAGGCCTCACCGCTATGCGCACGACGGGCGTTTCAAGTTGTACGCCGACGGCCGGTTCTTCGACTATCTTGCGGATCCGACTGAGAAGAATCCGCTTTCGGAAAGCGGGCTTTCTCTGGAAGCGCGTTCTGCACTTCAGGCGCTTCGGGAGGCCATGACGAGCATGGAGGCTGAAGTCAAGGCATCCGAGGCTCGGCGGAAGGAAGGGCCCCCGCCACAGCGCGGTTCCGGGACAGGGGGCCGGCCCGAATGATGGGCCCGCCGGCAGAGGAGAAGGACCTGGCTGGCGCAGCTGGTCGAGGCCGCGATTCCGGACCAGGTAGCGTCGGGCTGTCCCAGCCCGACGTCGTGACAGTTACCCCTCGCGGAGCACCCTGGCTGGATCGAGACGTGTGGCGCGGCGGGCCGGCAGCCACGCCGCCAGCGCGCCGACTGCGACGAGCACTGCGGCGGCGGCGACGAACGTCAGTGGATCGCGCGCGTCGACTTCGAACAGCAGCGGCGCCACGAATCGCGCAGCCCAGAGGCTGGCCACGAGCCCCAGCGCGACTCCGGCCAGGATCAGGACGCCGACGCGGCGGAACACCATTCGGACGATACCGGCCGGATGCGCGCCGAGGGCCATGCGCAGGCTGATCTCCGTCTGCCGCGCCCGGACGGCATGGGCGACGATGCCATAGAGCCCGATGCCGGCGAGCAGCAGCGCCAGCCCGCCGAAGAACGACGCCAGCATGGTGACGAGGCGCTCCTGCGTGATCGTGGCAGCGACGAGTTCGTCGAAGTTCCCGAAACTGAGAGCAACGGTCGGATCGGTTGCCGTCAGCGCCGCCGCGACGTCGCGCTCGACAGCCGCCCGCCGGTCAGGTGGCGTGTTGATGGTCAGCAGGACGGTCGGCCAGAAGTTCTCCGGTGCCTGCTGTGCCACCGGGACGAACATCGTCGGCACCATCCCCTCGCGTGTCGTGGCGTAGACGGTATCGCCCACCAGGCCGACGATCTCCCATCGCGACTCTTCGTTACCCATGCCGGCGAGCCGGACCGTCTCGCCGATCGGCTGCCGACCGGGCGCGTACCGGCGCATGAAGGCCTCGTTGACGATGGCGACAGGCGGACTGCCCACGCGGTCGCCCTCATCGAAGTCGCGGCCACGACGGAGAGGGATCCCCATCGCCGCGAACCATCCGGGGGTGGTGGCGTCGCGCCAGAGCGAGGGCCGCCCTCGGACCACCTGGGGTGGCGGACCCTCGCCGACCGCAACCTTGCCGGCGCTCCAGCCGCCGCCCGTCAGACGCCGCACCCTCGACACGGTCGCCGATCGCACGCCCGGGATCTCCGCCGCGGCGGCGCGCAGACGCTCGACGCGCTCGGGTCGTGCCTCGATCGACTCGACGGTTGTCTGCAGGTTCAACTCCACGACGAGCAGCGGTTCGGGGACGAAGCCGAGCGGGAGTCGATTGAGGGACGCGAAGGTGCGCAGGAAGAGTCCTGCCGCCACGACGAGGACGAGCGACACCGCGAGTTGCGCGACAACGAGTGTGCCGCGTGCCGCGAAACGACGATCGCCCGTGATCGCGCGGCCGGCGTCCTTCAGGGCGTCGCCAGGGGCGACGCTCTTGAGTCCGAGCACCGGGGCGATGCCGGCCACGAGCGCCGACAGGCACGCAAGCGCCACCGTGAACGCGAGGACGCGCCAGTCCAGCGACAGATCCAGCGACACGGTGCGTTGCCACGTGCTCAGTTGCCGCACGAGCACCGTCCCGCCCCAGGTGGCCAGTCCCAGGCCGAGGGTCGCGCCTGTCACGGCCACGATCAGGCTCTCGGTGAACAGGAGCCGGCCGAGGCGCCATCGAGAGCCGCCCAGCGCCAGGCGGACGCTGAGTTCGTGCCGGCGCGCCAGCGCGCGCGCGAGCAGCAGGCTGGCGATGTTGGCGCAGGCGACAAGCAGCACGAGACCCACGGCCACGACCATCGCGAACAGCGGCGTCTCGAACCGGCCCCGGAGCGAGGATGTGCCGGTCGCCGCCGGGACCAGGGTGAAGGGCTCCGCGAGATAGCGTGAGCCGGCCAACGCCGCATTGCCGCCCGTCGCCGCGGCGCGAATCTGCGGCTGCACGCCCCGAAACGCGGCGTTCGCCTGATCGATGCTCTGTCCCGGCTTCAGCCGCACCATGACTTCCAGCCACCACGAGGACGGGTCCTTCAGCCAGCTTTCCTGCCCTCGAATCGATGGCTCCGCGGCGAACGGGAGCATCACGTCCGTCGTCCGGCCGACGTCGACGCCGAAGAATCCCGCCGGAGCCACACCGACGATGGTGAACGCGACGCGTTGCACGGTCAGTTGGCGTCCCACGACATCTTCGGCGCCGCCGAAGTGCTGACGCCAGAAGCGATGACTGATGACGACGACGGGACCATCAGGTGCAGCGCCGCCATCGTCTGCCGGCATGAGCAGACGACCGCGCACCGCACGCACGCCGAGTTCGTCGAAGAACCTCCCGCTTACGTATGCGCCGTCGACGGGCATGGCTCGGCCGCGCTGCGAGAGGTCGAAGCGCTGGCCAGACCACGCAAGGGCGCCGTCGAACAGCTCGTGCTCGCGGGCCCGGATCTCCTCCCACACGGGATACGGCCAGGAGCCGTTGGTGAGCAGCGCGAGGCTGGCCGGATCGCGGACGGGCAGCGGGCGCAGGATCAGGCTGTTGAAGATGGAGAACAGCGCCGTGTTGGCGCCGATGCCGAGCGCGAGCGTCCCGACGACCGCGAGCGCGAAGCCCGGGCTCTTGCGCAGGCCACGCCACGAGTCGCGGATGTCCTGCCGCACGCTGTCGATCGCGCGCATCGCCCACACGTCGCGTGCGTCCTCGACGGCGAGCGTCACGTTACCCATCGCACGCCGGCTCGCGTGGACTGCGTCGGTCCGATCGAGGCCGTCGCGCTCGAGCGCGTCCTGACGATGCGCCCGGTGAGCCTCGATTTCCTCGGCGAGGTCGGCATCGTGGCGCGACCGACGCAGGAGGTGCTGCAGGCGGCGGACGAGGGAGGTCATGACAAGCGGCCCCTCGCGGCTGGCGCATCACTCGTGGTCGAGGGAGAGACCGTCATGTCGTGCTCAAGACGCGCTGGATCGCGCCGACCATGCGGTCGAACTCGTCGCGCTCGGCGGTCAGTTGCTTGCGGCCGGCCGCCGTCAGCGTGTAGAAGCGGGCACGGCGGTTGTTCTCCGAGGTACCCCATTCGGCCTTCACGCAACCGTTCAACAGCAAGCGCTGGAGCGCGGGGTACAGCGCACTCTCCCCCACTCGCAGCACGTCGTCGGACGTCCGGCGGAGGTGTTCGACGATGCCGTAGCCGTGCCTGGCGCCGCCAGCGAGCGCTTTCAGGATCAACAGCTCGAGCGTGCCGGGAAGCAGGTCGGAGGGTGTGTTGGTCAGTCCCATCAGTCGATGATGGGACTCTACAGAGGCGGACGGTGGCTGTCAACTGCCATCAACTGATGATGGGAGCGCGGCTCCCGCAGCCGTCGGACTCCGACCAATCTCGTAGGCGCCGGACATGTCCGGCGCGCTGCCCGCGGGACAAGTCCCGCGGCTACAACTGCACGGATTCGCGCCGGCCGGCACCGGGACGTCAGGCAATCGTCGGGACGAGACCGCCTTCGACGCGCACGGCAGCGCCATTGGTCGCGGACGCCAGCGGGCTGGCCAGGTAGGCCACCAGACTCGCAACCTCCCCAGGTTCGATCATGCGCTGCAGCAGCGAGGTGGCCCGCGCCGTCGCGAAGAACTCGGCTTCGATCGCGGCAGCGGGCGCGGACGGGTCGCTGGCCTGGCTCCGCAGGAAGTCCTCGATGCCCGCGGACCGGGTCGGGCCCGGCAGCACGGAGTTGACGGTCACTCGCGAGCCGCGCGTCAGCTCGGCCAGGCCGCGAGCGATCGTCAGCTGCGCGGTCTTCGTCACGGCGTAGTGAATCATGTCCTTCGGCACCGAGAGCGCCGATTCGCTCGACACGAAGATGATGCGCCCGTGGTTTCGCGCGAGCATGCCCGGCAGGACTGCCCGAGCCAGACGCACGCCGCTGACGACGTTGACGTCGAAGAAGCGAATCCAGTCCTGGTCGGTGATCTCCGTGAACGGCTTGCTCTCGTAGATGCCCAGGTTGTTGACGAGGATGTCGACGCGGCCGGCATCGCGCAGCAGCAGGTCGGCTCCGGCAGCCATCGTCACGTCGGCAACGACACCCCGCACAGCCCGACCACCGGACGCCTGGATGCTGGCCACCGCGGCGTCGACGGAAGTGGCCGTCCTACCGGAGACGATGACGGTGGCGCCCTCGATTGCCAGGCGTCTGGCAATCTCGAGTCCGATGCCCGCAGTCGAGCCGGTGACGACAGCGGTCTGATGGTCGAGCTGAAGATCCATGGTCCCTCGCTTTCCGGATTCAGATCACCGGCTTCGGCTCGGTGAGCGCCATGAGGACCTCGCGATACAGGTATTTGGCACCCTCGACGCCGTCCCACGGCCCCTGTTCGTACTCCAGCGCGAACGTCCCGCGGAAGCCGGCCGCCAGCATGATCCGCGTCGAGCGCTGCACGTCGTTGCGGTCGCCCCAGCGGTCCCAGTACTTGGCGTGCACGTGGGTGTGTGCGTACGGCGCCAGCATCTTCAGGCCGTTGAAGAGCATGTACTCATGCTCCCAGTTGCAGAAGTCGGGCGATGCCTCGCAATACGGGTGGTTGACCTCGTCGATGATGGTGCGGATGTTGGCCGGTTCGGCCGCCAGGCCCCAGTGGTTCTCGATCGTCACGCGGATGCCAAGGTTGCCGCCGAAGTCAGCCATCTCCTTGTACGACTCGATCGCGGCGGCGAGCATCGGCACCATGTCGATGTTGCGCGGGTAGCCGTCGCCTGGTCCGCGAGGGACGGCATTCGGCCGGATGGGCGCGCCGAACGCCTGCGGCGAGTTCATGCGCATCGTCTTGATGCCGAGGACAGAGCAGCCTTCCAGCCAGCGCTTCGCCACGGCGACGCCGGCCTTGCGGCTGACATCGGCTTGGGGCGAGCCGTAGGAGGCCAACTCGAACGGCGCGTTGTTGGAGATGTGCTGCACCTTCGTCCCCGTCTTGACCAGCGTGCCGGCCAGCGTGTCGAGCCACTTCCGGCCCGACGGACTCATCGGATCGAAGTAACCCGGCTGCCCGTCCTGCGGCGGCAGGAACATCGAGTCGTCGGTGATGTCGCCGAACAGCGACGAGCGGATGTCCATCCGCGTCACGCCCGGGAACGTGTCCTTGGTGAACTGCGGGAAGTCGAGCCCCGTGAGCTCGCCGTATTTCTTCTTCATCTCCGCGGTGTTGGGCAGGTTCGCGCGCGCGGCGCGAGCCTTCTCCGCAACGGCCAGCGCTTCCTTCGCGTTGGGATTGTTGGCGATCGCCTCGGCGTCCTCCGCGAAATCACCACGTCTGCCGGCCGGACGGGGGGCCGCCGCGCCAGCGGTCGGGGCGGTGCGCGACTTGAACAACTGACGCAGCGGCCAGGAATTGCTGGCAAGCCGGTCGAGCGCCGCTTTGCGGGCCTGCTCCTGTGCAGCCGCGGCCTCGCCAGGGGTGAGCACGAGCGCCGCGGCGGTCATGCCGGCACCGGCGCTTTTGAGGAAGTGACGGCGGTCCAACTCGGCACGATCCATTGAGGTGGTGGCCACGTGTGTTCTCCGGGTACGCCTGGGCATGAGGCATCAGGCATCAGGCATTAGCTGCGTTGCCATGGATACGACGGGCCGTCGCGAAGCGTGTCGCTTGACGGAGACCACGGGTCGGGCCGGGGCGCCGGTCCCGTCGCGATCCGAGCTGATGTGGCCGATACTGGGCCGGACTCTCTCACCAATGATTCCGAAGCCCTTGGCAGCAGCTGGTCGGTTCGGACGCAAACTTGTCCGCAAGCCCGGCGGCAGCGGCATCGCGATTGCCGCGGTCACCATCCCGCTGATCTTCCTGCTGCGTGACGTTGCCGCGCTGATCGTCATGGTGGCGCTCGTCGCGTATCCCTTCGTGGACACGCCGCGCACGCTCGCCGGCAGTTCATGGTGGCGCGCCGCTTTGGTGGCGTTGCCGGTCTGGCTGATCGTGTTCCTGATCCTCACCGGGATCGTCGAGAGGGTCCAGCCACTCGGGGCCAGCGCGATGGTGTACCTCGCGCCGTTCATGCTCTACCCATTCGCGCTGGCGATCGCCGGTTTCGTATGCCTCGCCTACTGGCTCGGCCTGCGCCCCCACGAATCGGCGCCACGCACCGCGGCCATCGCCGTCGGCACGATCGGTGGGCTGCTGATCGTCGGACCCGTGCTGCTCGGCATGATCCCCGCGCTCAGGAGAAGATCACAGGCAACACCGTGCCCAACTGGTCCTATTGGCGCGATGGCGAGGTGGTGTCGGCGGCGCCCGGCCGAGTCGACATCCGGCTCACTGACGGAAAGGTCGAGTCATTTCGGTTCGGACAGGACACGACGTTCGAGTTCCGGGGGCCGGGGTCGCCGCTGGTGGAAGGCGAGCCTGGTCCCTCGTGGCTCAAGCCGGGCCAGCGGCTCGGCGTGTCCTACGTATATCGCAGTCACCAGGCCATCGCGAGCAGCGTCAACATCTGGATCGATCGCAAGGGGTGCGCACGCGACGAGCAGTGGCTGGCCGCCGGCCAGGCGGAGGCGCCCGCACAGGACGCGCCGAGCCTGGCCGGGACCACGTGGGAAGGCACGATCCCGGTGCAGTATGGACCGGAGCCTGTCGAGACCACGACGTTCGAGTTCCTGCCGAAACAGGAACTCGCCTATCAGTCCAAGGGCCGCTCACGGGAGACGGGCGCCCACTGGCGCCAGAACGGCTCGGCGGTGCTGATCGAGCTCAACGACTGTTACGCGAAGTACGCAGGCACCATCACGGGGAACCAGATCGAGGGCGAGTTCTCGAATGAGAGGGGCTCACGGGCGCCGTGGACCGCCCACCGCAAGTAGGTTGGAGACAGTCTCCATGATTCTTGTCCCGCTCTGCGTTCTTCTCCTTGCCGTGGCGCCTGCCGTTGCCGCGGCGCAGCCGACTGCCGACGAATCCCCGGTGACCTTGCGGTGGCACCGGGTCACGCCCGCAGTCGTCGAAGGCAAGGGGTGGACCGACACTGAAGGCGACTTCGACCGATTCCCGGCACGAGCCAAGGACGATCTGCGCAAGCCGGTCTGGGATCTCTCGCAACATTCGGCAGGACTGAGCGTGCAGTTCGTAAGCGACGCCACCCGTATCCGCGTGCGCTGGACGGTCACGCAGGACCGCCTGGCCCTGCCTCACATGCCGACGACTGGAGTCAGTGGACTCGACCTCTACGCCAACGAACGTGGCGCGTGGTACTTCGTCGGCGGCGCCAGGCCTACCGAGTCTCCAACCAACGACGCGGACGTCATCGTCGGGCTGTCGCCGACGCCGCGCGAGTTCCGGCTGTACCTCCCGCTCTACAACGGCGTCTCACGGTTGGAAGTCGGAGTGCCGGAAGAGGCGACCCTGCGCTTCGTGCCCTCGTCGAAGGCACGCCCCGTGGTGGTCTATGGCACGTCGATCACACAGGGGTGCTGTGCATCACGACCAGGTATGAGCTACACCGCGATGCTCGGACGCCGGCTCGATGTGCCAGTCATCAACCTGGGCTTCTCTGGAAACGGCAAGGCCGAACCCGAGGTCGCACGGCTGCTGGCGGAGCTCGATCCGGCGATCTATGTCCTTGACGCGCTGCCCAACCTGACGCCTCAGCAAGTCGATGAGCGCATGCCGGCGTTCATCGCGACCATCCGTGCCGCACGTCCGCGCACCCCGATCGTCCTGGTCGAACACCTGCTCTACCCGAACCTGCGGTTCCGCAAGGAGAAGGCCGCGGACGTGGCGACGGCGAACGCGTCGCTGCGCCGCATCTACGAGACCCGGCGGCAAGCCGGCGACAGGCACATCACGCTCGTGCCCAGCGCGACACTGCTTGGCACTGATGGTGACGGCACCGTCGACGATAGTCATCCGACGGAGCTGGGGTTCGCGCGGATGGTCGATGGACTCGAGCCGCACCTGCGACGACTGCTTCCGAAGACACAGACGTCTCGCTAGCTGTCGCGCCGGCACCGGGCTGGTGGCGCCATCGAGACGAATCGGCGTCCCGAGTCGAGCGCGACTCCGGCTAGTCGCGCCGTAGCGCGTCGGCCGGCGACAGCGTGCTGGCCCGCCAGGCCGGCAGCAACGCAGACGCGATGCCGACAGCAAGCAGCACGCCGGTGACGGCCGCCAGTGTCGCGGGATCGCGCGGGGCCACACCGTAGAGGAGGCTCGACGCAAGCGGGGCGACCAGCCACGCCATGGCCAGACCCGCGGCCACGCCCCATCCGATCCAGCGCAGCGCCTCGAGCAGGATCATCCGGCCGACCCGCGCGCCGTCGGCGCCGAGCGCCATGTAGATGCCGATCTCGCGGGTTCGCTGTCCGACCAGGAACGACAGCACGCCGTAAAACCCGAGGGCGGCCAGGCCCAGCACCGTGGCAGCCAGGGCCGCGACCACCGTGGCGGCCACGCGAATCGGCAGCAGCGAGAGGCTGGTGGCTTCGGTCAGCGTGCGCAGGTCGACGATCGGCAGATCCGGATCGAGGCCGCGGATCGCGGCCCGGAGCTGTGGTGCGAACGCGAGCGGTGGTCCGTCGACGCGAACGATCAGCGCGGCGTCGGACCGGTACTCCTGGGCCACCGGCCGGTACATGAACGGCCGTGGCTGTTCTCCGACGCTGACGTACCTGGAGTCGCGGACGAGGCCGACGACTTCGATGGGAGGGCTGGGTGCTCCGCTCGGCTCGTGGAAGCGGAGACGCCGGCCAATCGGCGACTCGCCGGGCCAGAAGGTTCGCGCCAGCGTCTCGTTGACGATCGCCACCGCGGGTGCCGACGCGTCATCGGCTCGGCTGAAGTCCCGGCCGCTCAGCATGCCGATGCGCAGCGTCGCGAAGTGCCCGCCGGCCACACTCTTCCGGCCAACGCTGACGAGGCCGTCGGTGCGTCCCGCCGCGGGTGGCGGCACGCCGTCGGCGAGCATCTGCGAGCCACGGTTGGCGCCTGTCAGCGGCACCACGTCCAGCAGGCTCGCGTGGCGCACGCCTGGCATCGCGCGGACTCGGTCGAGGAGGTCGGCGTAGAACTGGCGCCCTCGCTGCGCCTCATAACCATTGACGTCGAGGTCGAGCGCCGCCATCAGGACGCCGTCAGGCTCGAAGCCCAGGTCCATCCGTTCGGCATGCTGCAGGCTCCGCGTCAGCAGCCCCGCGACGGTCAGCAGCAACATCGACAGCGAGAGTTGCGCGATCAGCAGCGTCGCACGCGTCCGGGTACGGCCAGCGCCGGTACTGCGAATGGAGTTCCCGTTGAGCGAAAACGCAGTGGCGCGGCGCGTGGCCGTCCACGCCGGCAGTAGCCCGAATGCGATGGTCACGAGCGTGGTCACGATGCCTGCGGCGACCAGGACCCTCCAGTCGGGCGAGACGTCGAGCACCAACGGCACGTCCACCGGCGGCGTCCACCGGCCGATGATCCTGGTCAGCAGCACGGCAACCCCGACACCCAGGACTGCGCCACCGCACGCCAGGCAGAACGCTTCGATCGACAACTGCCAGAGCAGCCGGCCACGGCCCGCCCCGATGGCCATGCGGACGGCGAACTCGCGAGTCCGGGCGCTATTGCTCGCCACCATCAGGCTTGCCAGGTTCAGACACGTGATGCCGAGCAGGCTGGTGGCCAGGCCCGCGAGGATGGCGAGGAACAACGCGGCCCGGTTCCAGAGTTCGGGTACGAGGTAGTGCAAGGGATGCAGGTGCAAGCCGCCAGGCTCGCTCGCATCCTTGGCCTGGTCGTCGCGCCACGGCACGAAGCGCGCGTCGGCTTCCGCTTGCGCGCGTGCTAGGCTCACACCAGCTGACAAGCGCGCCACTGCCTGCGCGTAGAACGCGTCGCGGTCGGTGAACGTCCGCGCGCCAGGCATCAGCAGTGGATGCATCGTGACCGGGATCCAGATGTCGGCGGCGACCGGCCCCATCACCCCGATGAAGGCTTCCGGCATCACGCCGACAACGGTGAATGCGTGCCCGTTGACCACGATCGCGCGGCCCACGGCGCTGTCGTGGCCGCCAAAGTGGCGTTGCCACGACCGGTGGCTGAGGACGGCGACTGGCGAGGTCCCAGGCGTGCGGCCTTCGTGCGACAGAAAGGTTCGACCGCGCGTCGCAACGACACCGAGCACGTCGAAGTAGTTGCCCGTGACGAAGCTCGCCAGCAGCGGGCGAGCCGCGTCGTTGCCGACACGAACGCTGACGCGTGACTCGCGAAACGCGGCGATGTCGAGCGTCGCGGCCGCCTCGTCGTATGCCAGCAGGTCGAGCAGTGGCGTGCCGGAGTAGCGGCCGGTGAACACGCGCACGAGCGTGGCTGGCTCGCGCACCGGTGGCGGACGCAGCAGCAGGCCGTTCGCGACGCTGACCACCGTGGTCATCACGCCGGTCCCGATCCCGAGCACGACCAGTGTCACCAGCGCAAAGCCGCGCTGGCGCTGAAGCAGGCGCAGCGTGAAGCGGAGATCCTGAATCAGGGCGGCAAGCAGCGCGCCACCGGGGGCCATGGTGGTTATTACGCGCGGCGACGCTAAATGGTTGACGCCCGGTCCCCGCCAGGTCCGGCGAGCATCCGCGACGCTGGCGAACTCGCGCGCTGCGCGTACCCTCAGCCACGCACGAGGATCACTTGCCTGCGGGGGCCGTGCCCTGACCCGCGAAGGCGTCCGCGATCTTCAGCGCGATGGACGGCGTGTCTGCGTACGAGACGTTCGATATCACGGCGACGACGATGCCGCGGTCCCGAAATGTCATCAACGACGCCACGGTGCCGCCCAGCGACTCGCCGTCGTGACCGACCGCGCGCGTTTGTGCTCCAGCGAGGGTCACGGTCTCGAGGTCCCAGCCGAGGCCGTAACCCGTCTCCTGCCCCGAGGCCAGTCGCTGTGATGTCTGCAGCAACTCGACGGTGGCGGGTTGTAGCAGCGGGCCGCCGTTGATCGCCATGCCGAAGCGCACCAGGTCGCTCGGAGTCGACAGGAATGCACTGGCTCCCGCGTAGCACGAATAGTCGATCGGACGCATGACGTCCGGGCCGTAACGCGGATCGGCGGCGTACCTCGGGAAGTAGGGGGTCATTCGATGCGACAGCGACTCTGTCGCCGAGTCGGCTCTGGTGTCGCGCATTCCCAACGGCTCGAAGATCTGCTTCTCCATGAACCTGAGGAACGGCTCGCCCGATGCGGCTTCGATCGCCGCGCTCACCAGGATCCAACCGTAGCTCGAATATCGGTACCGCGTTCCCGGCTCGAACAGCAGCGAGCGCTCCCCGAACGCCTGCAGCGCGTCGACGGGGCGCTCGCAGCGCGAGGACAACAGCGGGCCCTCGTCACCGCCATCGTTCCTCACCCCGGCCAGGTGCCCCATCAGCTGACGCACGGTCACGGGCCACTGTTTCTTCGGGAACTCCGGGACGTAGGCCTGAATCTCGTCATCGAGCTTCAGCCGGCCCTTCTCCAGCAGCCGGCCAACGGCGGCCGACGTGAGGACGGTGGAGGCGGTCCCGATCCTGAACCGTGTCTCCGGCGAGACGGGAACGCGGCTCTCCAGATCCGCCCAGCCAAAACCTTCGGCCCACACGACCTGACCGCCAACCCCGATCGCCACCGACAGGCCCGGCAGGTTCTGTTCGCTGAGAGCCGCGCGCGTCGATTCCCGGCTGCGCTGCACGGCATCGGCCCACGGTGGCGAAGGGGTTGCCTGCGTCGACGATGGCACGCGGTGCGGATCCGGATGAATCGGCGTCGCGGTGGCGGTCACGTAGAGATGGAGCCCCGCGATCGCCGCAATCAGGCCCCCGACGCCCACCGCAATCAGTGCAAGCCAGGTTTCCTTCCGGTTCCAACTCTTCGACACGTTCCCTCCGCGATATTCGACGCTCCCGGCGCGAAACCCGGGCCACTTGACGTGTGGTCCCGCGCTCCTGTCGATCGGCAGGTTGCTGGTCGATGCCGCCGGCCGAAGCTCCCGCGGCACCGTCAGGTGCGGAAGGATGGCTCAGCGACGCCGGCAGGTCTTCACGGACGCGTGAGCATTGCGTGAGATCAGCGTGATTGGAGGCCAGAACGACCTACTCGACCCGCAGTGCCTTCATCGGATCGACCCTGGCCGCGCGCTGTGCCGGCAGGTAGCCCGCGATCAGTGCCACACAGGCCAGCACGCCGAGGCTGAGAGACAGGACCACGGGATCGTAGGGCTCCACCTGATACAACAGGTCCGACAGCAGTCGAGTCAGTGCCAATGCCGCCGGGATGCCAAGCGCGGCTCCGAGCGCCACGAGACGAACGGTGTTGCCTAGCACCAGCCGGCGAACGTCCCGTCGGCCCGCACCCAGTGCCATGCGAATGCCAATCTCCTGGGTGCGTTGCGTCGTCATGTAGGCGACCAGACCGCACAGGCCGACCGCGGCGAGCGCCAGCGCCAGCAGTCCGAAGGCGGACGAGACCCTGGCCACCATGTTCTCGGTCGCGAGCGCGGCATCGACACGGTCACGTGCGGTCGTCATCCCCACGATCGTCAGCCTGGGATCCACGTCGGCAAGTGCGCGGTAGAGGGTCGACGCCACCGTCGACTCGTCACCCGCCGTCCGAACCTGGATCTCGCGGAGGTTCTGCTCGGTCTGCGCGAAGGGCACGTACAGAATCGGCGCCGCGGGCGCGCGCAGATCGGCATGCTTCGCGTCTTCCACCACGCCGACGATCTCCATCATGGTCGTGGTCGCGGGCACGCACGGTTCGCTGCGGCAAAGGCCGACACGCCGGCCAACCGGATCCACGCCGCCGAAATGGCGACGGGCGAACGCGTCGTTGACGATGACGACCTTCGTCGCTTCCTCGCGATCGTCGTCCGTGAAGTGGCGCCCGCCGAGCAGATCGATCCGCAGGACGTCGAAGTAGGCCGGCGTGACCGCGTTGACGACCGATCGCAGCGTCTGCCCGTCAGGTGGCGTGACGCCCTCGATGGCGATGACGTTGCGCCACGTGTCTGAGGACAGCAGGCCAGAGAACGTCGCGCTCGCGCCGGCCACGCCAGGCACGCGGGCCGCACGTTCCAGCAGTTCCCGATACAGCTGCCGCCTCGTCTCGGGAGGAACCGGTTGCTGGTCAGCCGGCGGGCTCACGCGCAACAGCACGACCTGCCCGGGATCGAAACCAAGGTCCACCTCCCTCAGCGACATCAGGCTGCGCACGAACAAGCCCGCCGCCACCAGGAGCACCAGCGAGACCGCGATCTGCGTCACGACGAGTGTACGGCCGAAAGGAATGCGGGAGGCCCCGCGGCCGCCGGCTCCTCCGCTCCTGAGGACGCCAAGCGGGTCGAGACTGCTCGCAGCCAGTGTCGGCATGAAGCCGAACAGCACGGCTGTGCCGCACGAGATCAGCCCCGCAAACAGCAGGACGCGTCCGTCGGGACTGATGTCGATCGCGACGGGCAGGACCCCGGACAGCAGCGACGACAGGGCTGACGTCCCCCAGATTGCCAGCAGGAACCCACCAATCCCTCCGAGCCCCGCAAGCAGCAGGGCCTCGATCATGCCCTGGCCGATGAGCCGCGACCGGCCTGCACCGAGCGCGAGACACATGGCGATCTCACGGCGGCGTGCGACAGCCCTGGCCAGCATGAGATTGGCGACGTTCGCGCAGGCGACGAGCAGCACCAGTCCAACGATGCCCATGAGGAGCATCAGCGGCGTCGTGAGGTTGTCGCGTAACCGCGAGATGCCCTGGCTTGCCTCCGATACCCCGAGACGGCTTTCGAGCACGCTCCGCCTGAACTCCGCGCTGTCGGTCCCCGCTGCCACGTCGGCCCGGATGCGTTCGTATACGGGTTCCAGCCCGGCGCGCGCCTGCACGAGGTCCACACCGGGGCGCCGGCGAGCAAGGACGCTGAGCCACGTCGTGCTGTGCCCGGTCCACAACCACTGCGGCGCATTCGGCTGGGCCGAGAGCGGCATCCACACGTCGACGCTCTCGCCGGGAGTCTCGCTGGCAAAGCCGCGGCGCCCGACTCCGACGACGACGAAGGGCGTGCCTTTCAAGCGAACGGTACGGCCGACGACGGCCGGGTCGCGACCGAAGCGTCGCGTCCAGAACGCGTCGCTGATGACGGCCACCCCGACGCCAGGCGGTTGCAGATCGTCGGAGGCGAGCAAGGGCCGGCCGACCGACGTGGTCACGCCAAGCGTCGTGAAGTAGTTACCGGACACCCACTTCAGATCGACGGCCTCGGGCGGGCCGTCGAACGCGACCGCCTCACGGCGGGCCGGCGACGCGGCGAGCGCGTCGGCGAGATGTGCCCCATCGGCCGCGATGGTACGGTAGGCGGCGTAAGAGAACGGCTCTCGGCCGTCTGGATACAGCGCCGTCACGGAGATCAGTTCCTCCGGCCGGTCGGCGGGGAGCGCGCGCAGCATGATCGCGTTGACGGCGCTGAAGATGGCCGTATTGGCGCCGATGCCCAGCGTCAACGTCAGCACGACCACCGCGGAAAACGCCGGCGACTTACGCAGCGTGCGCGACGCATAGCGCACGTCCCGACAAGCGTGTTCGACAGTGCTTTCCCAGCCGACCTCGCGGGTCTGCTCCTTCACGGCATCGATGCTGCCCAGTTCCACGCGCGCCGCTCGACGCGCATCTTCGGGTGTCATGCCCGCGCGCACCTTCGCCTCGATGGAGGAGACCAGGTATGCCTGGACCTCGTCGTCGAGGTCCTGCTCGGCGCGCCTGCCGCCAAGGAGGGCTTTCACGCCGCCAATGAAGCGCTGCACGGCCGCCATCACACTTGTCCCGGTGTTGCCGCGAGGATCCTGGCGATGGCGGTGGTCTGCGCTTCCCACTGTCGCGTCTCGCGCTTGAGTTGGGCCCGGCCCTGGGGCGTGAGGTGGTAATACTTCGCGCGACGGTTGTTCTCGGTCACCCGCCACTCTCCGCGTATCAGGCCGTCGCGCTCCAGTCGACTCAACGCCGGGAACAGCGACCCCCCGTTGACGCGGCATCCGCCATCGCTGATCTGTTCGAGGCGAACGCCGATGCCGTAGCCGTGGAGCGGTTCGAGCGTCAGCGTCTTCAGAATCAGCATGTGCAACGTGCCCTGGACGAGGCTTCCCGGGCCCGGATCAACAGTCATCACTCCTCCAGACAAACTAGATGAGACACCTGCATCGTAACGGACTCCTCTAGATTGTCAAGACAAGCCGGGGCGGCGCCACGCCAGGGACGACCGACAGCGATCCGCAAGGCGATCGTCGAAGACAACAGGGTCCGGCCCGACTACGCACGAATTTGCGTTCCGGTCCTGGCGATCTATCGGTCGGTGACGAAGGAACAGGCGTTGCTGGACTATCCGCCGCAGAACGACGAAGAGCGTGCGGCGTTGGACCTGGCCTACGCAGGCCGCCGGGCGATTCTCTCGCGTTGGCAACACGACTTGCTCGCTGGCGTTGCTTCCGCACGGATCGTGGAACTGCCTGGCGCCAACCTGTACATGTTCCTGTCGAACGAAGCCGACGTGCTTCGGGAGGTGCGAGCGTTCGCAGCGACGCTCCCGTGAGATCCGTCTAGCGCCCGAGGCCTCAGGTGTCACGTCTCAGGCTTGAGACCTGAGACCTGAGACCTGAGACGGGAAGGCCCGAGGCAAGGCCGTTGACGCCTTTGACACGGGCCGCGTACAGGCTTACCCTAGATCGCTAGGTGAGACAGACTCCTCCAAGGAAACCCGACGCGCTGCAAGGCACGCTCGATCTCCTGGTGCTCAAGACGCTGAGCCTTGGCCCGGAGCACGGCTACGGCATCGCCGCGCACGTGCAGCGCGCCTCCGACGACCTCCTGCGCATGGAGGAAGGGTCGCTATACCCGGCGCTGCACCGCATGGAGCAGGCTGGCTGGATCACCGCGTCGTGGCAGATCACGGACAACAACCGGCGGGCGCGTGTCTACCGCCTCGCGCGTGCAGGCCACAAGCGGCTGAGTGACGAACAGGCCAGGTGGGATCGCCTGGCCGACGGCGTCGGCAGGGTCATGCGGTTCGCCTAGGAGTTCACACCATGGGATGGATTCGCCGGCTCGCCGCCACGCTCCTGCACTCGGACGCGGACGAGACGTTCGACGAGGAAGCCCGCTTCCACGTCGAGCAGCGCATCGAGGAATACATCCGCTCGGGCATGCCGCCGGAGGAGGCCAGGCGCGAGGCGCACCGCCAGTTCGGCAGCATGACGAGCGCTCGCGAGCGCTCGCGTGACGTGGATTCGTTGCCCTGGCTCGGCGACGCCGTCCAGGACCTGCGCTACGCCGCGAGACAACTGCGCCGCAATCCCGGGTTCGCGCTCGCCGCCATCCTGACGCTGGCGATCGGCATCGGCGTGAACACCGCCCTGTTCGGCGTCGTGAACGAACTGCTGCTCAAGCCGCTGCCGGTCCCGGCGCCCCACGAACTCGTGCTGTTCAACTGGCTCGAGGGCCGTCAGGGCATGCGCAAGGGCATGGATGGCGTCAGGACCACGGACGAGGCGACGGGCCGTGCCACGAGCACGTCCTTCTCGTATGCCACGTTCCGCCGGCTGCAAGAGTCCAACCGCGCCCTGACCGAGCTGTTCGCGTTCTATCCGCTCCAGCAGCTCAACGTCGTCGTCGACGGCAGTGCCGATGTGGTCTCCGGGCAATACGTGTCGGGCAACTACTTTCGTGGGCTCGGCGTCGGCGCAGCGCGCGGCAGGACGCTGACCGACGCCGACGACACGCCCGGCGCTCCGCCGGTGGCGACCATCACGTACCAGCACTGGAGCCGGCGCTTCAATCGCGATCCGAACGTCGTGGGAAAGACCATCCTCATCAACAAGGTCACCTTCGTCATCGTCGGCGTCACGCGTGAAGGCTTTGCCGGCACACTGGACGTGACGCAGTCGCCCGACTTCACGGTGCCGTTCGCGACTGAGCCACTGCTCGGTGGCGAGCGATCCGACCTCACGCGTCCCGCGTTTCTGTGGGTCAACATGATCGGCCGGCTCCGACCGGGCCTCGCTCCAGAACAAGCAGTGGCCGACCTGACGCCCGTGATGCAGCAGGCGATGCTCGAGGAATGGCACCAGGCGCTCGCCACAGATGCGGGCGACGCCACCGAGGACACCAGCCGGACGCTTGCCGATGCGTCGGCGTTGCGTGCAGAGCCCGGTGGCCAGGGCCTCATGGACTCGCGCCGACGCTATGCGCAACCCTTGTTCGTCCTGATGGGCTGCGCGGCGCTCGTCCTGATCATCGCGTGTGTCAACGTCGCGACCCTGCTCCTCTCGCGCGGCGCGGCCAGGCAGAAGGAGATCACGACGCGCCTGGCGCTCGGCGCCGCCCGCGGCCGACTGGTGCGCCAGTTGTGCACGGAGAGCCTGCTGATTGCGTTTGTCGGCGCCGCGGCTGGCCTGGTGCTGGCGCAATGGGGGGCCAGTCTCCTGGCCGTCTGGCGGCCCTGGGGCGGCTCGGCGGTGGTCGAGAGCGGGCTCGACTGGCGCGTCTTCGGCTTCTGCGGCGCGATGGCGTTGGGCACGGGCGTGCTGTTCGGCCTCGCACCCGCGATCCGTGTCGCGCGGACGGAACTGTTCCAGGTCACCAGGCGCACGACAGGGGCGTCGGCGGCGCCCCTTGCGCGCGCCTTGGTGGTGGCGCAGGTCGCGCTGTCGCTCGTCCTGCTGGTAGCGGCCGGCCTTTTCTCCGGGACGCTCAGGAACCTGCGCGCGGTGGACAAGGGCTTCAATGCCGACGACCTGCTGCTCTTCCGCGTCCAGCCGCAACTGAACGGTTACGAACCGGCGGCAAGCGCCATGCTCTACGCACGCATGATCGAGCGCATCAAGGCCATTCCCGGCGTGCGCGCCGCCACCGTGTCGCGGCATCCGCTGCTGGCGTTCAGCCGCCGCGCCGACAGCATCGCCGTCGATGGGGTCGCCAGGACCGCCGATGCCAGCGCCGAGGTGAACGTCGTCGCGCCGAATTTCTTCGACACGATGGAAATTCCGCTGCTGCTCGGGCGCTCGTTCACCGAGCGCGACCCCGCGGACGCGCCGGCGGTCGCCGTGGTGAACGAGGCCTTCGCCGCCACGCACCTTGGCGGCGCCAACCCGATTGGGCACCGCCTGTGGTTCGGCGATGGGTCGAGCGGCACGCCCATGGAGATCGTCGGCATGACGCGCGACGCCAAGTACACGGACTTGCGTAGCCCGATGACGCCGACGGTGTACGTACCGATCCAGCAGGACGCGCCGGGCCAGGCCAACGTCGCCGTACGCACGGTTGGCGAGCCCCTGGCGCTGGCGCCTGCGGTCCGCAGCGCGATGCGCGAGCTCGACCCGACCTTGCCGCTGTTCGACGTCAAGTCGCAGGCCGAGCAGGTCGAAGAGTCGCTCGCCCGCGAAACGCTGTTTGCCACGTTCTCGACACTGCTGGGAGCGATCGCGATGATCCTCGCGGCCATCGGCCTCTACGGCACGATGGCGTACGCAGTCGTGCAGCGCACGGCGGAGATCGGCCTGCGCATGGCGCTGGGTGCCAGGCGCGCGACCGTTGTCGACATGGTCGTGCGCCAGGCGCTGATGCTGGCCGTCATCGGTGTTGCCATCGGGATCCCGCTGACCCTGGGAGCGGCACGCCTTGCGGGAGCGGTGCTGGACCAGGTGCTCTTCGGTCTCGACCGCTACGAGCCGTGGGTCATGGGTGGCGCGGCTGCGATTCTCGCGCTGGTGGCGATGCTCGCCGCGTTCGTGCCGGCGCGGACGGCAGCCCACGTCGATCCGCTCGCCGCGCTTCGGCACGAGTAGAGGGGTCCGGACAAGCGCAGTCCTGCTCCGGACCGGCGGGCGTTCTCGCGTCGTGTAGCGCGATCAGCCGGGGCGCTGGCCTCAGTGCCGTCGGACGCCGTCGGCAATCATCTGGCGCAGGCGGCGCTGCAGGTCGGTCACCGTGGCGCGATGTGCCGGATCTGCGGCCAGGTTGCGCAGTTCATCAGGATCGGCTTCGGCGTCGTAGAGTTCCGTCCCTCGAGCGCCGCCATCCCACTCGGTGTATCGCCATCGGCCGGTGCGGATGGTGTATCCCATGAACGTCTGGGGCACGGCGCCGCGGCGGACCTGTGACACCGCCGGATGGTCCCAGGGTGCCTGCGGATCCGCGAGGAGCGGCCCCAGCGAGCGACCGTGCAGGCCGGCGGGTGGGGTGAGCCTCGCAAGCGCCGCGAGTGTCGGGTAGATGTCGAGGAACTCGACGATCCGCGGGCTCGCTGCACCACGTGCCGCGACACCAGGACCCGCGATTATCAGCGGCGCACGAGTAGAGCGCTCGAACAGCGTCTGTTTCATCCACTGCCCCCGGTCGCCCAGGTGATATCCGTGGTCGCTCACGAACACGACGATGGTGTTGTCGGCGAGGCCGAGACGCTCGAGGGCATCGAGCACGCGGCCGACGTTGGCGTCGAGGAACGAGATCGACGCGTAGTACGCGCGCAGGGTCAGCCGCTGCTGCTGTTGGTCGAGGCCCCAGTGCGGAGGGTTGGTGAACCATGCCGGGCTCGGCACGTCGGCCGGGCGTGGGATCGGCGGCGGCAGGCGCACGTCCTCGAGCGGATAGAGGCTGAAGTACTTCGCGGGGGCGATGAACGGGCAGTGCGGGCGATAGAAGCCGGCCGCGAGGAAGAACGGCCGGTCGCGATGCTGCTCGAGCAAGGCGATCGTCTCACTGGCCACCTTGCCGTCGGTGTGCGCCTCGTCTGGCGCAGGCGATGCGTAGTAGGCCAACGCGCTGCCGAAGCCCTGGCGCTGCGGCGTGAAGTTGGTCAGCATCGGCTCCTCGTCCTTGTCGATGCCGCGGGGGTTCACCGTGTGATCCCACGAGGCCGGATCGTCGAGCCCCGGCGTTCCTATCTGCCCGGGATTGCCGTAGTGATAGATCTTCCCGACACGCGCCGACACGTACCCGGCCCGCCTGAACATCTGCGGCAACGTGACGAGGTCGGGGTGGATGGTGCGGAAGTCGGTCTGCAGATCGTGGACGCCTGTCGTGTCCGGGCGCAGCCCCGACAACATCGACACGCGACTCGGGCTACAGAGCGGGAACTGAGCGTAGGCCCGTGTGAAGCGGACACCGCGCGCCGCCAATCGATCGAGGTTCGGCGTCCTGACCTGCGGATGGCCGAACGTGCCGATGTCGTCGCTGAGGTCGTCGGCCATGATCAGCAGGACATTCGGGCGGCGGGCGGAGGGTTGCGCGAACGCCGAGCCCGCGCCGACGAGCGCGCATGCGGCCCACGCAATGGTGGAAATCAGGATGGGACGGAACATGGTGAGTCCTGGCGCAGCGCCGATGCAGGTGGCGTGCTCGCTGGCGCGAGTATCGGCCAGCGACTCTGTCCCTGTCGAGCCGCGAGTTCCCCAGTCACCAACCTCGAGACCGATGACCGCCGACGCGGTGAGAAGGCAGTCGTACTCGTGATGGCGCCCCGCGAGGCGCCCGGCATCACCCATCACTGGGCGGCCGAGCGCCTCGTGCGCATTGCGAATTGCGCGGTAGCCCGGGCGTCGGGCAATTCGCAAACCGGTGGTAGGACTCAGTCCTCGGGCGGCTCGCCGCTTGGGGCCATCTTCACGAGGCGCGGATCGAACCGCGCCAGGACCTCGACCAGGTCCTGCTGCGCCGCCATCACCTCGTCGATGTCCTTGTAGACCATCGGCACCTCGTCCAGTCCCGCCGAGAGCAGCGTGACCTGGCGCTCGCGCAGCAGCGCCTGCGCGTCCTGCCACGACAGCGTCTTGCGCGCCTGCGTGCGGCTCATGCGCCGGCCGGCGCCGTGCGCCGCCGACAGCAGCGATGCTGTCGACCCCTTGCCGCGCACCACGTACCCCGGCGTGGCCATCGATCCCGGAATGATGCCGACGACACCCTCACCCGCCGGCGTCGCGCCCTTGCGATGGACGATGACCTCGCGCTCGGTGCCATCCGGCCGCTGGTGTGTCTCCCGCCACGCGAAGTTGTGGTGGTTCTCGACATCGAGCCGCACCTCCACGTTGAGCGCCCGCGCGATGTACTGGTGGATGAGCGCGTGATTGGCCGCCGCGTAGCGCCCCATCAGCTCCATGGCCTCCCAGTATTCCTGCCCGGCCTCGGTATCGAGGTCGAGCCATGCCAGCTCCGCCAGCGACTGCGGCAACTCCGGGTGCAGGCGACGCGCGAGCGTGCTGTAGTGCGCCGCCACTGCCGCGCCACTGCCGCGGCTCCCCGAGTGGCTGAGCAGCGCGAGGTACGTGCCGCGCGGCAGTCCCACCGCGTCGTCGCTCACCGACAGCGTGCCGAACTCGACGAAGTGATTGCCGCTGCCGCTGGACCCGAGCTGCTTCCAGGCGCGGTCCTTGAGATCCGCGGTGACCGGCGTCACCCGCCAGTCCGCATCCATCACCTCGTGCTGACGCTTCACCCTGAAGCCGCCGCCGATGCCGAAGCACGTCTCACGTTCGAGCACACTCACGAGACGTTCGCGCTGCGTCTCCAGGGCCTCGACCGGCAGGTCGAGCACGGTCATCTTCATGCGGCAGGCGATGTCCACGCCGACCGCATAGGGGATGACCGCGTGCTCGGTGGCAAGCACGCCGCCGATCGGCAGGCCGTAGCCGACGTGCGCGTCAGGCATCAACGCGCCAGCCACGGCCACCGGCAGGCTGCAGGCGTTCTGCAGCTGCCGCACGGAATCTGGCTCGAGGTGCTCTCCCCAGATCCGATACGGCGCCACCGACTGGCGCGGGGTGAACGCCTTCGCCGCCACCTGGTGTGCCTTCAGGTGCGACGCCAGCACGCCGTATCGCGCATCGTCCAGGTACGCGTCCGGTGACGCGATGATCGACTGCAAGGTGTCGCCGGCTGCGCGCACGGTGCTGCCCGCCGCATGTGCCTCCGCGATGACCCGCTTCGCTTCCTCGGCGCAGGGACCCGCCGGGATCCCCATCGCCACCAATGCCCTGTTCTTCATGATGCTGTCCTGTTCACGCCCGAGGCACGAGCGGTGTCAACGGTGACCGTGCACGTGCCATCCGACTCGTTCACGAACCGCACGTCCACGTCTGCGAACTGTTTCAAGACCGCCGCGTTCGTCATCGTGTGCGCCGATGGCGCCAGCGTCCGGAACGTGCCCCCACCAGCGAGCACCATCGGGACGAGCAGCTGATCGGCGAGATGCACGCCCACCGGCACGTTCGACGCGATGTAGGCCTGCGCCTCCTTGCAGGCGCGTGACGCGACGACAGCCGCACCGACCTGCTTCTCGCCAAAGCCCGTCACGATCTCGGTGAGCTCCTCCGAGGCGATCGCGATGAGCAGCGCATTGCCCGGCCCGGGCGACGTCCGCACGACGATCGACTCGAGCGCCTCCCACGGCACCCCCAACTGCTCGTTCACCACTTTCAACTCACGCTTCGAGACACCTTCCGGGACGCCGGACACCAGCGCCTGCGCCGACACCTGGACCGGGCCGCGCACGAGCAGCGCCAGCGGTTCGAAGCGCGACACGGGTTCGATGTCCACCGTGAAGCGGCCACCCCCCGCGGGATAGAAGCCATGCCGCTCGAGTCGCGCCGTGACGTTGCCGCCCATCCGGCGAATCACCGGCAGCAAGGTCCGGTCGAGGAAATCGAACGGCGGGGCGTACGGGTTGTGTGTCCCACCCTCGAGCACCACGCGCGACGCCTCTGGCGCCAGCAGCAGCGCCGGAAGGATCGCCTGCAGCACCAGCGTGGCGCTGCCGGCCGTGCCGATGGCCATCGAGAGATCGCCGCCACGCACTGGCCCCGGGTGGAACGTCAGCGTGCCCGATCCCAGGTCACCGCCGCTCACTGTCGCCCCGCTCACCTGTGCGGCCGCGTGAACGGCGGTCAGGTGCTGCCGCAGCAATCCCGGCTTCGACCGGCCCGCGCGGATGCCGTCGATACGGAAAGGGTGTCCGGTGACGAGCGATAGCGCCAGCGTCGTCCGCAGGATCTGTCCGCCGCCCTCACCCTGGCTGCCGTCGATGGTCAGGAGTTCACGCATGCCCAAGTGTCCCGGTTTCTCGCGTCGACCGAAGCCTCGCGTCTCGTCCTCCTTGACTGCACGAGCGGTTCCACGCCTATCCCTTGCACCCATGACCGGCCGGAAGCTGTTGCAGCGACGCCATTTGTCGGCATTTGCAGACCGCAGGGTCCCCTCGAACAAGCCCTGCGAATGTTTAGCTGATAGGATATGACTTATCCAAGTGGCTACTGGAAGGAAGTTGGTCGTGCTTGGCCTCCTGGGCAGCACGCTGGATCGCGGGACCGCCGGTCCCCGGCGATGGGAGCACTGGCGCCCGAGCGTGGCGCTGTGCCAGCACGAGGACCTCGTCGTGTCGCGCTTCGAGCTCCTGTTCGCCGAGCCGCATGCGAGCCTCGCCGCCACCGTGCGCGACGACATCCGGCACGTGTCGCCTGAGACGGAGGTGCGCCTGCATGTCGACGCCACGACCGACCCATGGGATTTCGAGTCGGTGTATGCACACCTGCACGACTTCGCGCGAGCGTATCCGTTCGATCCGGAAGCCGAGGATTACCTGGTGCACATCACCACCGGGTCGCACGTCGCGCAGATCTGCCTGTTCCTGCTGACCGAGTCGCGCCACATCCCGGGCTGCCTCGTGCAGACCAGCCCGCCGCGCCGCACGCGAGCCATCGAGCCTGGCGGGTATCAGGTCATCGACCTCGACCTCTCGAAGTACGACCGCATCGCGACGCGCTTCGCGAAGGACGAACTCGACGAACGGACGATGCTGACGTCCGGAATCGGGACACGCAACGCGGCCTTCGAGGGGTTGGTGACGATGCTCGATCGCGTCGCTACGCGCTCCGCGGCGCCCATGCTGCTGCTCGGGCCGACCGGCGCGGGCAAGTCACGCATGGCGCGACGTGTCTACGACCTGAAGAAGGCGCGCCGCCTCGTGCGTGGGCCGTTCGTCGAGGTGAATTGCGCCACCATCCGCGGCGACGCGGCAATGTCGGCGCTGTTCGGCCACGTGCGTGGCGCGTTCACCGGCGCGCTGCGGGATCGGCCGGGCCTGCTGAGGAGCGCCAACGAGGGCGTCTTGTTCCTCGACGAGATCGCCGAGCTCGGGCTCGACGAACAGGCAATGCTGTTGCGGGCGCTCGAGGAGAAACGCTTCCTGCCGCTCGGCGGCGACCGCGAGGCCTCGAGCGACTTCCAACTGATTGGCGGCACGAATCGCGACTTGTCGCAGGCCGTGCGTGAGGGCCGGTTCCGCGACGACCTGCTGGCGCGTATCAACCTCTGGACCTTTCGCCTGCCGGGCCTCGTCGATCGGCGTGAGGACATCGCACCGAATCTGGCCTACGAGCTGGAGCAGTTCCGCCAGCGCACCGGCACGGCCGTGACGTTCAGCACCGAAGCGCGACGGCTGTTCCTGGAGTTCGCCGAAGGACCGGATGCTCCATGGCCCGGCAACTTCCGCGACCTCAATGCGGTGGTGACGAGGCTCGCAACGCTGGCGCCGGGCGGACGCATCACCGTCGATCAGGTGGCGGCCGAGATCGCGACGCTGCGTGCGCTATGGCGCGAGTCTTGGGCCGGCCACACCCGCGACGGCCTGATCGACCTTGTAGTCCCGGCCGGGACGGCCGTGACCCTGGACCGTTTCGATCGCGCGCAGCTCGAGGACGTGCTGACGGTGTGTCGCTCGGCGCCGAGCCTGTCGGCAGCCGGGCGAGTGCTCTTCGATCGGTCGCGGGCACGCAAGCAGAGCGTGAACGACGCCGATCGGCTGCGGAAGTACCTGGCGCGTTTCGGGCTCGACTGGCATGAACTGAAAGCCTCGGTCTAGTTTCGTGGCGGGTGCGTTTTGAACTCGGATCGCTGATCCACGACCTGATCGGTATCTGTCGGCTCAGGGGAGGCAATCGATGGCGCACCTCGTCGGGACAATCCTCATCGTGATGGCGGTCCTGATGGTGGCCCCACTCGTCGTCCTGGCAGCGCAGTCGACTCTCATCGGCGCGCTCACAACTCGCGCGCGAAACCGCGCCATCGCCAACAGCGCCGCGTTCATCGCCGAGATCGAGCGCTATCGCGAGCAGCATGGCGCCTATCCAGCGTCCCTGTTCTCGATATGGGGTGACTACAAGCCGTCGATCGTGGGCATCGATCGCTATCACTACGAACCGAGCGGCGATGCCTACAACGTGATCTTCAAGGAACCGTCGCTCGACTTCGGCATCCGGCGGTACGTCGTGTACAACCCGCGCGACGCGCAGCGCGTGACCCTCCACGAGCAGGATCGCCTCCTGCTCGATGAAGCGGGGCTCGACGCCGACAACGCCGGCCTTACCGTTGTCCAGGCGCTTCATCAGCCGCACTGGAAGGTGTTTCTGTTTCTGAGCTAGCGGCTGGGGATATCCGGTGCGAAGTCGGCCGGCTTTGCCTCGAGGTCCTGCTTCCGGAGCCCCACGTTGACGCGGATGTCCTCCGTCGTCACCTCGCCTCGCTTCACACCATGCAGCGACCGACAGAACCGCGTATGCTGCTGCCTTCGAGCCGTTCCATACACGCATGTGAGCTGAACGGTTCCGTGAGACCGCCGGGCATCCCGAGGGTCCGCGATCGGTGGCGTCAGACCGGGTACACGACATGCGCGACAGGTCACGTCAGAGCACGCCCCCCGGCGGCCACGCCGACGATGCAGCCGGGTCGCCGACGCGCGCCCTGGTCCTCGCGACGATTTCGTTCGCGATCTCATTTGCCGCGTGGGGCCTGGTTGGCGGACTCGCCTCCGTATTCACGGGCCTGTACAAACTGAGCGCGTCCCAGACCGCACTCCTCGTGGCGGTCCCGGTGCTGCTCGGCTCGTTGGCGCGGCTGCCGATGGGCATGCTGACGGATCGGTTCGGCGGACGCCTCGTGTTCGCGGCGCTGCTCGCCTTTTCTGCCCTGGCCGCCTTCGTCGTTCCGTTGACCGGCAGTTACAGTTCGCTGCTCGTCGCGGCGTTCCTCATCGGCATGCCCGGCTCGTCGTTCGCGGTCGGAGCCGCCTTCGTGTCCCGCTGGACTCCAGCGGCTCGGCAGGGCACCGCGCTCGGGGTATACGGCCTGGGGACGATGGGGCAGTCGCTGGCGGTCTTCGTCGGCCCGGTCGTGGCGGCCAGCCTGGGCTGGGAGATGGTGTTCCGCGGCATGGCGGCGATCCTCCTGGCGTGGGCGGTGACGTACGTCCTGCTGGCGCGCAATCCCCCACAGCCCGGCCGCCCCGCAACGGTCGCAGCGATGGTCGCGATCCTGCGCGGCGCACCGACCGCGTGGCTGCTCGGCGCCTTCTACTTCCTGACCTTCGGCGGCTTCGTGGCGTTCTCGGTCTACCTGCCGACGCTGTTGCGGGCGCAGTTCGGCCTGGCCCCCGCCGATGCGGGACTGCGGGCGGCAGGATTCGTCGTGCTCGCGACACTCATGCGGCCCCTGGGCGGATGGCTGGCGGATCGGATCGGCGGTGCCCAGGTCCTGTCGTGGGTGTTCGGCGGTGTGGCCCTGTTCTCGCTGCTCCTGACGTGGCGGTCGATGGTGCCCTTCACCGTCGGCGCGCTCGGGTGCGCGATGCTGATGGGACTCGGCAACGGTGCCGTCTTCAAGCTGGTGCCGGAGCACTTCCCGAAAGATACCGGTACGGTGACCGGCCTGGTCGGCGCCCTCGGCGGGCTCGGGGGGTTCTTTCCGCCATTGCTCCTCGGCGTCTTCAGCGATCGCCTCGGCGCCATCTGGCCGGGGTTCCTCCTGCTGTCGGCGACCGCGCTGGCGCTCCGTGCGGCGAACCACCGCGTCTTCCGTCCCGGCGACATCGCGTGGACGGAGTCCTTGCCGGTGGGCGCACGTCAGGCGCTCGAGCGTGTCCGAGCCAGCGCATGGGCAGGGCTGGTCACGGCCACACTGGCAGCGGCCATCGTCATCGGGTCGCGCAGGCTCGAACACTTCGACGCGGCGCTCGTCGGCTACACGTTCGCGACGCTGTTTGCTGCGTTCGGGATCAGCTATCGATACGCGATGTGGCTGCAGCGTCCGCCGACACGCATGTATTGGCGGCGCGGGTGGCAGGCGTTCTTCTCACGGCGTGCGCTCGCCGGCAACACCCTGAGCCTGGGACGCCGGGCGCTGGTGGAGTTTGCGGCCAATGCTTACATCTTCCGGCGCGGCCGGCTCCGCGGACTCGCGCACTGGCTGATCATGTGGGGGTGCCTGCTCGCAGCGGCAATCACGTTCCCGCTGGTCTGGGGCTGGATTCACTTCGAGACCGTCCCCGGCAACCTGCACATGTACCGCACGTTCGTGTTCGGCATCCCGGTGCAGGACTTCCCTGTCGAGTCGGCGTTCGCCTTTGTCATCTTCCACGGGCTCGTGTGGGCGTCGTTCCTGGTCATTGCCGGCGTCATGCTCGCCTTCCGACGGCGCATGATCGATCACGGCGCCGTTGCCGTGCAGCAGTTCGGTCAGGACATCCTGCCGCTCCTGCTGCTCTTCGCGATCAGCGTGACCGGGCTGATGCTGACGGCCAGTTACACGTGGATGCGCGGTTACGCCTATGAGTTCCTGGCGATTCTCCACGCGGCGACGGTGATCGTGACGCTCCTGTGGCTGCCGTTCGGCAAGCTGTTCCACGTCTTCCAACGGCCTGCCCAACTCGGCGTCGGCTTCTACAAGGACGCCGGCGCCCGCGACCCGCAAGCCGCGTGCCGGCGCTGCGGACGACCCTACGCCTCGCAGTTGATGGTGCGCGACCTCACCACCGTCGAGCAGGAACTCGGCTTCCGGTACGAGTTGGCCGGCGGCGGGCACTACCAGGACGTCTGCCCCACGTGCCGGCGTGCACTCTTCGGCCTGGCGCAGGGGGCGTTGTGGCAGCAGTACCTGAATGAACCAGAGAGAGGTAGCGGTCGTGGCTGAGATTCCGGCCGATCCCCTTCGCATCATCGAACGGTTCGGACCGCACCTGTCGGCGATGACCGGGGCGCGGCTGTCGACCAGCGTCGAGCCGGATCGACTGGTCAAGACGCACTGCTGCTTCTGCGGGCAGCAGTGCGGGATTCAGCTCAAGGTCCGCGACAACGAGGTGATCGGCTTCGAGCCGTGGGAGGAGTTTCCGTTCAATCGCGGCATGTTGTGTCCCAAGGGCGTCAAGCGGTACCTGCAGGGCTCGCATCCCGACCGGCTGACGACAGCGCTTCGGCGTGATCCGTCCTCGGCGTCTGGCTTCAGCTCGCTGCCGTACGGCGAGGCGATCATTCGTGTCGCCAACGAGATCGCGCGCATTCAGCAGACCCATGGCCCCGGCGCCATCGGTGTCCTCGGCGGCGCCAGCCTGACGACCGAGAAGACATACCTGCTCGGCAAGTTCGCGCGCGTCTGCCTGAAGACGCCGTTCATCGACTACAACGGCCGGCTGTGCATGGTCAGCGCCGGCGCGGCGAACAAGAAGGCGTTCGGCATCGACCGGACGACCAACCCCTGGTCCGACATGGTCGGGACCGATGTGATCTGGGTGGCGGGGTCCAACGTCGCCGAGTGTTCGCCGATCACGACGAACTACATCTGGCAAGCGCGCGAGCAGGGCGCGAAGATCATCGTCCAGGATCCACGGATCACGCCTGCGGCCCGCACCTGTGATCTGTACCTGCCCGTGAAGCCGGGGCGCGACGCGGCGCTGTTTGCGGGCGTGTTGCAGATCATGATCGAGCGCGACTGGCTCGATCACGCGTTCATCGACGCCCATACGGTCGGCTTCGATCAGGTCGCCGCGTACTGCAGTGAGTGGACGCTGCCGCGGACCGCGGAGGTGACCGGCGTGCCGCAGCGGGCGTTGATGCTGGCCGCCGAGTGGTGGGGGACGGCGAAGACGAGTTTCCTCTTCCACGCCCGCGGCATCGAGCATCACTCGAACGGCGTGCAGAACTCGCTCGGCACGATCAACCTCGTGCTTGCGTCCGGCCGGATTGGCAAGCCGAAGAGCGGCTACGGCACCATCGTCGGCCAGGCCAACGGACAGGGCGGTCGTGAGCACGGACAGAAGTGCGATCAGCTCCCTGGCTGGCGCGACATCAGCAACCCCGAACACCGGCAATACATCGCCGGCGTCTGGGGGATCGACGAGCAGGAACTGCCGGGGCCAGGCGTCGACGCCTACGAGCTGTTCCGCAAGATCGACCGCGGCGAGATCAAGGGCCTGCTCTCGATCTGCTTCAACCCGAAGGTCTCGCTGCCAGACAACGCGTTCGTCACGCGCTGCCTCGAGAAGCTGGAGTTCTACGCCGCGATCGACTTCTTCCTCAACGACACCGCCTGGCACGCCGACGTCGTGTTGCCGGGCAGCCTGCACGAGGAAGACGAAGGGACGGTCACGCAGGTCGAGGGCCGCATCATCAAGGTCAACAAGGCCGTCGACTGCCCCGGTGACGCCCGCGAGGACTGGCGGATCATCCAGGACATCGCGCACGCGATCGGCCGGCCCCACGGCTTCACCTTCACCGAGCCACGCGAGATCTTCGAAGAACTGCGCGTAGCCAGCAAGGGCGGCGTCGCCGACTACTCCGGCGTGACGTACGAGAAAATCACGCAGCAGCTGGGCGTCTTCTGGCCGTGCTACAGCGAAGACCCGCGCACCGGCGTCGCGATCGCGGATCATCCCGGCACCCCACGACTGTTCGAGGCCGGCAGCTACAACCCGGTCGCCAGGGGCAGCGGCCCCTTCTACTTCCCCGACGGCCGCGCGCGGTTCAACGTCGCCGACTATCGTCCGCCCGTCGACGATGCGAGCGACGAGTATCCGATCTACCTGACGACCGGCCGGGTCGTCAGTCAATTCCTGTCCGGCACACAGACACGCCGTATCGGGCCGCTGGTGAAGCAGTACCCGGAACCACGGATCGAAATGCATCCGCGGCTGGCTGCCAAGCTGGGCATCACGGACGGTGAGTGGGCGACGGCCGAGACGCGACGCGGGACCATCACCCTCAAGGCGCAGGTGGTGACCACGATCCGACCCGACACCATCTTCATCCCGTATCACTGGGCTGGCCGGAAGAGCGCGAATCAGCTGACCGTGGCCGCGCAGGACCCGATCAGCAAGATCCCGCAGTACAAGGTGTGTGGGTGCCGAGTGCGCAAGGCGGATGGACCGCCAGACTACGACGCAGTGCTCGAGCCGCAGCAATAGACGGGCAGAACCGTTCCCATGGCCAAACCGGACTACCTGCACTTCTTCATCGACCCGAACCGGTGCATCGGTTGCCAGGCCTGCGTGCAGGCGTGCTCCGAGTGCGACACGCATCGAGGTGAATCGATGATTCACCTCGAGTACGTGAACCGCGCCGAGAGTGTGCAGACCGTGCCCGTTGTCTGCATGCACTGCGACCAGCCCACCTGCGCGGAGGTATGTCCGGCAGACGCCATCAAGCGTACCGGCGATGGGGTGGTCCAGTCAGCGCGCAAGCCGCGCTGCATCGCCTGCGGCAATTGCGTCGTCGCCTGCCCGTTCGGCGTGCCCGAAGTCTATGAAGATCGCAAGATCATGATGAAGTGCGACATGTGCTACGACCGCACCAGCGTCGGCAAGAAGCCGATGTGTGCGACGGTGTGCCCGAGCCAGGCGCTCTTCTTCGGCACGCGCGAGCAGATTGAACAGCTCCGCCCTCTCTCGGCCCCGGTCAACACCTTCCAGTTCGGGCACCAGACGATCACCACGCAGGTACACATCATGGTGCCGCGCAAGCTGGCCGCCGTCGCGCCGCACGTCGACGTCACCGCGGCGATGGAGGAACAGCCGCGCAACCGCGCGGTGTCGTTGAAGATGGTGGGCACGCCGGCCGCTGCGCACGGTACGGCGCCAGTCGAGAGCGACCCGTTCGCCGAGGTCGAGGTGTAGCGATGAGCGACGGCACCGATCCGCGTCATCGGGTGGATCCGGCGATCAACTCGCCCGGGCGCGAAGGGCTCACGGGCACGGCACCGGCCAACCTCTACGCGCCGTCGCTGGCACGCGATCAGATCACGATCGCACCGAACCTCGCGCCGGCCGACGATCAGCCTGCCTGGCGCCAGGACTTCCCGATCGACTGGCCGCAGGATCTGTACGTCGAGCGCCGGGACTTCATGAAGTTCCTCGTCCTGACCAGCGGCGCCTTCACGCTGGGCCAGGTGCTCATCGGGCTTCAGAACTGGTACCGGAAGCGCGCCGGCCAGCCCGCCATGCGTCGGATCGCGTCCGTCGATGATCTGGCCGTCGGCGCCGCGCTCCTCTTCACCTACCCTGACGAAAACGAGCCCTGTCTGCTGGTGCGGCTGACCACGAGCGAGTTCGTGGCGTTCAGCCAGAAGTGTACGCACCTGTCCTGCGCCGTGATTCCCAGGCCAGCCGAAGGCAGCTTCTACTGTCCGTGTCACGAGGGACGGTTCGACCTGAGGACGGGCGCGCCCACCGCCGGACCGCCGCGCCGGCCGCTGACGCGCATCGTGCTGGACATCCGGGGCCGGGACCTCTACGCCGTCGGCGTCGAGGAGCGGGCGATATGAGCGGCTCACTGAAGCGGCCGTTCAGCCGCGAACAGCGAACCACCATCGTTTACGGCATGCTGGTCTTCGTGCTGATTGTCGTGATCCTGCAACTGTGGCTGCTGACCGCGACCATGAACGCGTGGCTCGGAGGAGATGAGGCGGTCGTGTGGCCGGCGGCAGCCGTGAGTGCGGCCGGCTTCGCACTGAACGCCGGTCTGCTGACGTACCTGGGCCGGATCGAGCGCACACGCAAGCTCGGCGAGTAGGTCGTTCGGCCACGCGCGTTCATCGGCGCGACCGCGAACTCCGGACTCGATAGCGATCAGCCGCGTTTTGGCGGCGTGACGGCGGTTGGGGACGCGGCGGGCGGCGTGGGGACAACGGGCAAGGTTCCCTTTACGCCAAGCTGCTGCATGACGTCCGGGACGCTGAGGCCGAGCGCCTCCAACTGCTGAAGCAGGTTGAAGACGACAGCGGGACTGGTCTGCGCGAGCCGCGCGAGACTGCCGCCGCCGTTCTCCGACGATCCGTTCCCCGTGTCCATCACCACTAGCTTGTCGATGTTGCCAAACGGCGCGGCGACAGCGCCGAACACGCCGGACGAGGCCTCGATGATGGCTGGCAGCTTCTCGAGAATCGTCTGCAGGCGGGCGGCGTCGTTGAACTCCTTCCAGGCCTCGGCCTTGCGCAGGATGGCGGTGGCTTCGGCCACGCCCTGTGCCTCGATCGCCTTGGCTTGCGCGAGCCCGATGGCCTCGATCTTCGCCGCTTCCGCACGACCCTCGGCTTCGACGGCGGCCGCACGGCCGGCGCCTTCCTTGCGGAGCTTCTCCTGCTCTGCCTCCGCCATCGCGATCATCGCCGAGCGGCGCCCTTCTGCTTCGAGGATCGCGGACTGCTTGGCCGCCTCGGCGCGGACAACCGCCGCCTGGCGGTCCGCTTCGGCCGGCTTGATCACCGTCGCGTCGAGTTCCTTCTGCCTGCGCAGGACTTCCTGCTCCTGGACGGCAATCGCCTCCTGCGTCCGTGTCTTCTCGACCCGGACTTCCTCGGCGACGACGCCCTGGCGCGCGGTCGCTTCCGCGAGCGGCCCGGCTTGCGCCGCGCGCGCCTTCTGCGTCTCGATCTCGGCCTGGTACTGCGCCTGCCGGATCATGAAGTCACGGGACGACTGCGCAATCTCGGCGTCGGCCTGGAACTTCGCCTTCTCCCCCTCCTGCAGCGCCTGCGACGACTTGATCTTCGCGTCGCGGTGCGCCTCGGCCTCGCCGATGGTCGCGTCGCGCTTGACCTCCGCGGTGCGCCGCTTGCCGAGCGCGTCGAGGTAGCCTTCTTCGTCGCTGATCTCCTGGATCGTGAGCACGTCCACGCCGATGCCCATCTTCTCGAGATCGGTGGCTGCTTCGGTCGTGAGCTTCTGCGCGAAACTCTGTCGATCGCTGTTGACCTCTTCGACGGTCAGCGTGCCGAGAATCGACCTCAAGTGCCCTTCCAGCGTCTGGAAGATGACCTTCTGCACCTGATCGTGCGACATGCCGAGGAACCGCTCCGCCGCTGCCTGGAGCGACGAGTCGTCGCCGCGGATCTTCACGTTCGCGACCGCCTTGACCGAAACCGGGACCCCCTTCAACGTGTACGCCCGCCTGATCTCGAGCGGGATCGTCATCACGTTCAGGTGGAGGTACTCGACTTTCTCGAGCAGGGGAATCCGCAGCGCCGCGCCACCGCGCACCATCCGGTAGCCGACCGTGCGCCCGTCAGGCAGCTTGCGCTTGCGTCCGCTCAGCACCGCGACCGCGTTGGGCGAGACCTTGATGTAGTTGCGACTGAACAGGAAGGCGGCGGCAAACAGCGACAGGACGACGCCGAGAATCGAGAGGATCAGCGACGCGAGCTGGACATTTTCTGTCACATGAGACTCCTGTCCTCAGGTCTTCTTGACGATCACTGTTTCTCCGAGCACTTCTTCGATCTGCACCGAAGTGTTCTCGGCAATCGCCACCCCGTCACGCGTGCGGGCGATCTTGTCCATCAGCTCCTCGCCAAGGCGCAGGCGGACTTGCCCAACACCACCCGGCGGTATCCCGATGACCACGCGGCCGACTGCCCCGACCAGATCGTCGGCTCGGACTTCGGTGCTGACCTGCTGGTTGTAGAGCGCGCGAGCCAGCGCGTAGATCGCGCCGCCGAACACGATCCCGCTGCCGAACCCGACAAGCGAGGCCGGGATCGGACCGAGCCCGTAGTAGGTCGCGACGGCTCCGAATCCGCCGAAGGCGGTCACGAACACGGCCATCACGCGACTGCTGAAGAAGCCGGGGCCGCCGGTGGCGAAGTCGTGATCGGTCTCGAGGAAGTCGAAGAGCCCACCGAACGCGAGCGCCAGGACCAGGAACAGGAACCCGACCGCGCAGATCGAAAGGAACACCGTGAACGCCGAGAGCGGTGGCAGGAGATCCATGGGCAGCCGAGCTGGAGTGAGCCCACTCTAGGTAAGGCCCCGCACATTGTCAAACGCACCGGGGCCGTCGCGTGCTCGTCATGCGCCGCGTTGCTGACAACGTGGTTCGCGCGCCACGACGGCCGCTCCTCGATCAATCGTTGCCAGACGGAGCCTCCTGTTGACATCCGACCCAAAGGGGTCGACACTCGGGTCGGATGCCGACCAAGAGACAGGACAGCGATCGTGTGGCGTTGCTGCAGGGCACGTTGGACCTGCTGATCTTGAAGACGCTCGTCCTCGGACCGCATCACGGGCAGGGGATGGCGAGGACGATTCAGCGCCAGTCCGAAGACGCGTTCTCCGTCGACCACGGCTCCTTGTACCTGGCGCTGCAGCGCCTCGAGGACAAAGGCTGGATCACAGGCAGGTGGGGCGCGTCGGAGAACAACCGCCGTGCACGCTTCTACACGCTGACCAGGCAGGGACGAGCACAACTCGGCGAGAAGGCGACCGAGTGGCGCAAGTTGGCGCGCGCGATCGCCTTGATCCTCGGGCCGGAGCTCGGAGAGGCGGACTGACATGTTCTGGCGCCGACGACGATCCGAGGACGACATCAGCGACGAGATTCGCACCCACCTGGACCTGGAGGCCGACGACCTGGTCGCCGAAGGCTTGCCGGAACAGCAGGCGCGTGCCGCCGCCAGGCGAGAGTTCGGCAGTGTCGCGTTGACCCGGGAGCGGCTCTATGAGAAGGGCCGCGTGCCGTGGCTGGACGACGTCGTGCGTGACCTGCGGCACAGCGTCGCGCTGTACCGCCGTGCACCGGGGTTCACCATCGCGGTCGTGGTGACGCTGGCGCTCGGCATCGGCCTCAACACGGCAATCTTCAGTTTCGTCAACGCGCTGCTGCTGAGGCCGCTGCCGGTGCCGAACTCGGAGCGGCTGGTTGCGATCCACACGAGCGACTTCAGCGGACCTGCCCACGGTTCGACGGGATATCCGGACTACCTCGACTTTCGAGACAACGCCCGCGACGTGCTCTCCGGACTTGCCGCGTACTCGATGGAGCTGATGAACCTCAGCGACGGCGCCGCCAGCGATCGCGTCCAGGGTCATGTCGTCACCCAGAACTACTTCTCCGTTGTCGGTGTCGACGTCGCGAGGGGCCGGGTGTTCGGACCTGCCGATGAAGACGTCGTGGTCGTCAGCCACGGCTTGTGGCAGCGGATGTTGGGCGGTCGCGAGGATGTGCTCGGGCGACGGCTGACGATCAACGGCAAGCCATCGGTGGTGATTGGTGTCGCGCCGCCCGGCTTCACCGGATTGCTGCGTGGCTTGCCTGCCGACCTCTGGCTGCCGCTCGAGCGACAATCGCAACTCGCCGATCAATTGACGGAACGCGGGTCGCGATGGTTGACGGTCGTCGGACGACTCGCGGACGGTGTGGAACTGCCGAGGGCGCAGGCCGCGTTCAAGGTCATCGGGGACCAGTTGCATCGAGCCTACCCGCGGGAGTGGACCGATCTGAAGGGCGAAGGGAGACGCATCACCCTCGAGCCCGCCAACCAGTCCCTGCTCGTCGACCGCGCCGACGTGCTGCCGTTCATGACCACGCTGATGGCCGTGGTCGGCATCGTGCTGCTGCTGGCCTGCGTCAACGTCTCGAACCTCATGCTGGCGCGCGCCGCCGTGCGAAGCCGCGAGATGGCGATTCGATTGTCCGTAGGCGCGGGACGAGCGCGTGTGCTTCGACAGTTGTTCACGGAGAGCGTGCTGCTCGCAATGCTGGCCGGCCTGGCCAGCACGCTCGTTGCGTTCGCCGCAACGACGCAGTTGGTCCGAATGCAGCCGCCGCTGCCGCTGCGAATCTCACTCGATTTGAGTCCTGATGCGCGGGTCCTGGCGTTCACCGCCCTCATGTCCCTGCTGACCGCCATGCTGTTCGGACTGCTGCCCGCCCTCCGGATGACGCGACCCAACCTCACCACGGCGCTGAAGGGCGGCATCGCGGACGCCGGCGTCCATCGCCTGCGTCGTGGCTCCCTACGCAACGGACTGGTGGCCGTCCAGGTGGCACTGAGCGTGGTTCTTGTCGTTGGCGCCGGGTTGTCGGTGCTGAGCCTGCGCAGGGCTGGCGCGGTCGACGTGGGATTCGAGCCGCGAAACGTGGTGATCGCGTCGCTGAGTGCGGGGCGCCAGGGCTACGACGAGGCGCGGGCACGCTCCTTCTTCGAGCAGTTGGTCGCGCGTATCGAGGCGCTTCCGGGTGTGCGCTCGGCGGCGCTCGCATCGATCGTCCCGCTCGATTTCAGCGGCCAGCGCACCCGTGTCGACCTCCAGGGCTACACCCCCCGCAACGGCGAAGACATGGAGATCAATTTCAACGTCGTCGGTTCACGCTACTTCGAGACGATGCGAGTTCCGCTTGTGCAAGGGCGTGAATTCGACGCGACGGACCGGGTCGGTGCCATGGGCGCCGTGATCGTCAACGACGCGCTGGTGCGGCGGTACTGGCCGGACGGCATCGCGATCGGTAAGCAGATCCGGAGGGGTCAATCGGCATTCACCGTCGTCGGCGTCACGACCGATGGCAAGTACCGGTCGCTATCGGAGCCGCCGTTGCCGTACTTCTACCTGTCGCTCGGGCAGAACCTGCAGAGCGACCTGAGCCTGCACGTGAGGACGGACCGCGAACCGGTCGCCGTCGCTGGCGCGATTCGCGCCACGGTTCGCGAACTCGACCCCGACTTGCCGCTGACCGACGTTCGGACCATGGAGGACCATCTCGGTCTCGTGCTGATGCCGCTCCACGCAGCTGCCACGCTGCTCGGCGCTTTCGGTGCGCTGGCACTGGGACTCGCGGTCGTGGGCATCTACAGCGTCATGGCCTGCACGGTGAGTCAGCACACGCGAGAGATCGGCATACGCATGGCGTTGGGCGCGCGCCTCGGCGACGTGCTGGCGCTGGTCCTCCGCGAAGGGCTCGTCGTCGTTGGGGTCGGGTTGCTGGCGGGGGGCGCGGCTGCCGCCGGCGTGACCCGCTTTGCGGCAAGCCTGTTCTATGGAGTCAGCCCGACCGACCCGATGACGTTCGCCGGTGCGCTCGGATTGTTGGGCGTGGCCGGTCTGCTGGCGGCGTTGGTTCCCGCCTTGCGAGCAGCCCGCATTCATCCGTCCGACGCATTGCGACAGGGCTAGACAACGGGCGAGGCCGAGCGATCGGCTACGACTCGATGCGAATCAGCTCGACGTCGAATACCAGCATGCCGGCCGGGGCACCCGCGCGTCCGCCGTAGGCGAGGGGCTCAGGAATCCAGAACCGTCGCTTCTCGCCCTCCACCATCAGCTGCACGCCTTCGGTCCAGCCGGCGATGACCTGGTACAGGCCGAAGGCGATCGGTTCGCCGCGGCTCACCGAGCTGTCGAACATCTGTCCGTCAGTCGTCCAGCCCGAGTAGTGGACGAGTACGCGCGAGCGCGGGCCCGGATGCTGTGTGCCGGTCCCGGCTTCGAGCTGGCGTGAGGCCAGCCCGCTCGGGGTGACGGTGGCATCGGCCGGCGGTGCGGCGACATCGGCAGGTGCAGGAATCATCGAAGTGGCTCCTCGGTTTTCGCCCAACATGGCCCCGCATGGGTGCGGCGCCAGCAGGCCACCGAAGCATCGCACATTCGCGATCGACCGGCTGGCAGGCGCCACGCTGGCGTTCGAGGGCAAGGGGGAAGACACACTGCTCGTCTGGTCGTCTGACAAGGAACACGTCGAGGCGGACTACTTCCTCGTCGAAGACCTGGCGCCCAACGGCATCGTGAACGTGGAAGGCGATCACACGATTCATGTGATCAACCTCCACGGCAATCGGGGCCGCACGCGGGAATGGCGCGGTGATGCTCCCCGTCGATCGGAAGTAGGAACGGGAGCGGCGCCAGCGGCGCTAGACACCTCCGTTGCGCGGTGGCACGATCGCGCAGGTGAACAGCA
Source organism: Luteitalea pratensis (assembly GCF_001618865.1). Classification (GTDB taxonomy): domain Bacteria; phylum Acidobacteriota; class Vicinamibacteria; order Vicinamibacterales; family Vicinamibacteraceae; genus Luteitalea; species Luteitalea pratensis. The sequence goes on along the minus strand of NZ_CP015136.1, from coordinate 142,219 downwards.
GACCAGCCGTGGCGCCGCACCTGCGCGAACTCGCGCTGCTCCGCCGTGTTCGCGACCGCATGGATCGGGAGTACGACCAGCCCCTGGACGTCGAGGCGCTCGCCCGCGGCGTACAGATGTCGGCCGGGCACCTCAGCCGCCAGTTCAAGCTGGCGTACGGCGAGTCGCCCTACGCCTATCTGATGACGCGAAGGATCGAACGCGCGATGGCGCTGCTGCGTCGTGGCGACCTCAGCGTCACGGATGTCTGCTTCGAGGTCGGCTGCTCGTCGCTGGGCACGTTCAGCACTCGCTTCACCGAGCTCGTCGGCGTGCCGCCCAGCGTCTATCGGCGCGACGCCGCGCATGCGACGACGGGGATGCCATCCTGCGTCGCGAAACAGGTGACCAGACCGGTCAGGAATCGAGAAGCGCGGGCCCAGGACCGCACCTAGACTGAGTGCCATGGATATCACCATTCACTCGAGCTTTCTCCCCCACGACGACCCTGACGCCTCGCTGGCCTTCTACCGCGACACCCTCGGCTTCGAGGTCCGCAACGACGTCGGCTACAACGGGATGCGCTGGATCACGGTCGGACCCGTCGGCCAGCCCGGCATCTCCATCGTCCTGCATCCACCAGCCGCCACGCCCGGCCTCACCGGCGACGAGCGCCGGACCATCGCCGAGATGATGGCCAAGGGCACGTACGCCATGGTCATCCTGGCCACCCGCGACCTCGATGGCACGTTCGAACGTCTGCAGGCCAGCGGCGCCGACGTCATCCAGGAGCCCACGATGCAGCCGTACGGCATCCGCGACTGTGCGTTCCGCGATCCCGCAGGCAACCACATCCGGATCAACGAGGTGCGCTGAGCCGCCCGGCGGGCGCGGCGACGAGCTGCACCGACGGTCCAAAGGAGGTCCCAATGAACTGGAATAGCTGGATTCGTCAGTTCCACCGCTGGGTGTCCGTGGCCTTTACGCTGACCGTGATCGCCAACTTCGTCGTCATGGGCATGAACGGCGGCCAGCAGCCTCCCCCGTACGTGACCTACTCGCCACTGCTGCCGCTCGCGCTGCTCATGTTCACGGGGCTGTACCTGTTCGCGCTGCCCTATGTCGCCAGAGCCCGCAGTGGGCGAGGGAGTCTCTCATCTTCATGAAGAAGAAGAGCAGCGGACCTGTCTCGCCGAAGCCGGGAGCGAAGGGACCGTCAGGCGGAGGCGGACCTGTCTCGCCGAAGCCGGGAGCGAAGGGACCGTCAGGCGGAGGCGGAAGCCGGGAGCGAAGCGACCGTCCGGCGGAGGCGGACAGCCACGAGTTGATCCGCGTGCAGGGCGCACGCGTGAACAACCTCAAGGACATCAGTATCGAGATCCCGAAGCGCCGGCTGACGGTGTTCACTGGCGTGTCGGGCTCTGGCAAGAGTTCGCTGGTGTTCGGCACCATCGCCGCGGAGTCGCAACGGCTGATCAACGAGACTTACAGCGCCTTTGTGCAGGGCTTCATGCCGACGCTGGCGCGGCCGGACGTCGACGTCCTCGACGGGCTGACGACCGCGATCATCGTCGACCAGGAGCGGATTGGATCGAACCCACGTTCCACCGTCGGCACCGTCACCGACGCGAACGCGATGCTGCGGATCGTCTTCAGCCGGCTCGGAAAGCCGCACATCGGCTCGGCCAACGCGTACTCGTTCAACGTCCCCTCGGTGACCGCGAGTGGTGCCATCACCGTCGATCGAGGCGAGGGCAGGACGCAGACGAAGAAGGCGACCTTCAATCGTCTCGGCGGCATGTGTCCACGCTGCGAAGGCATGGGCAACGTCAACGACTTCGACCTGTCCGCGCTGTACGACGACAGCAAGTCGCTCAACGAGGGCGCGCTCATCATCCCCGGCTACAGCATGGACGGCTGGTTCGGCCGCATCTTTCGCGGTTGCGGCTTCTTCGATGCCGACAAGCCGCTCCGCAAGTACAACAAGAGGGAGTTGCACGACCTGCTCTACAAGGAACCGACGAAGATCAAGGTCGACGGCATCAACCTCACGTACGAGGGGCTGATCCCGAAGATCCAGAAGTCGTTCCTCTCCAAGGACGTCGACGCGCTGCAGCCGCACGTCCGCGCCTTCGTGGAGCGGACCATCACCTTCACCGTCTGCCCAGAGTGTGACGGCACGCGGCTCAGCAAAGAGGCCCGGTCGTCGAAGATCAAGGGGAAGAACATCGCCGACGTCTGCTCGATGCAGATCAGCGACCTGGCCGAGTGGGTCCGCGATCTCGACGAACCCACCGTCGCCCCGCTGCTGGCCGCGCTCGGCGAGAGCCTCGAGTCGTTCGTGGAGATCGGCCTCGGCTACCTGAGCCTCGACCGGCCGTCGGGCACGCTCTCTGGTGGCGAGGCTCAGCGTACCAAGATGATCCGCCACCTCGGCTCGTCGCTCACCGACATCACGTACGTGTTCGACGAACCGACCATCGGATTGCACCCCCACGACATCCAGCGGATGAACGACCTGCTGCGGCAGCTGCGGGACAAGGGCAATACGGTGCTCGTCGTGGAACACAAGCCGGAGACGATCGTGATCGCCGACCACGTCGTCGACCTCGGCCCCGGCGCCGGCACGGCGGGCGGCGCCGTCTGCTTCGAAGGCACCGTCGAGGGTTTGCGGGCCAGCAACACCATCACCGGCCGCCATTTCGACGACCGGGCCGCGCTCAAGAAGAAGGTGCGGACGAAAACCGGCAGTCTCGAGGTGCGCGGCGCCAGCACGCACAACCTGCAGCACGTCGATGTCGACATACCGCTCGGCGTGCTGGTGGTGGTGACCGGTGTGGCAGGGTCGGGAAAGAGCTCACTGATCCAGGGCTCGGTGTCGGAGCGGGACGGAGTGGTGACGGTCGACCAGGGTGCGATCCGAGGCTCGCGACGCAGCAACCCGGCGACGTACACGGGACTGCTCGACCCGATCCGCACTGCGTTCGCGAAGGCCAACGGCGTGAAGCCGGCGCTCTTCAGCGCCAACTCCGAAGGCGCCTGCCCCACCTGCAACGGCGCCGGTGTCATCTACACCGACCTGGGGATAATGGCCGGCATCGCCACCACGTGCGAGGACTGCGAGGGAAAGCGCTTCCAGGCATCGGTGCTGGACTACCACTTCGGGGGCCGAGACATCAGCGAGGTGCTCGCGATGGGGGTGACCGGGGCGAAGGCATTCTTCGGCCACGGCGAGGCGCGCACGCCGGCCGCGCACGCCATCCTCGAACGGCTCGACGACGTCGGGCTCGGCTACCTCAGCCTCGGCCAGCCACTGACGACGCTGTCCGGCGGCGAGCGGCAGCGGCTCAAACTGGCCACCCACATGGGCGAGAAGGGCGGCGTCTACATCCTCGACGAACCGACGTCCGGCCTCCACCTCGCCGATGTCGAACGGCTGCTCGGCCTGCTCGATCGTCTCGTCGACTCTGGCAAGTCGGTGATCGTGATCGAGCACCACCAGGCGGTGATGGCGCACGCCGACTGGATCATCGACCTCGGTCCGGGCGCCGGGCATGACGGCGGCCGGATCGTCTTCGAGGGCACACCCGCGAGTCTCGTCGCCGGCCAGTCCACCCTCACGGGCAAACATCTGGCCTCTTACGTCGGCAGGTGACTGAAGCCCGCCGCGTTGGTACCATCCCGGCACGATGCGAAACTGGCGGCGTGCCGGAGTCGTGACGGTCTCCGTCGTCGCGCTTGTCTTCGCATTCGTCGCGCTCCTGGAATTCCTCACCCCCAGCCTCGCCTATCAGCTCAGGGACCGCGTCGTCGAGACTGCGTCAGGTCGGCGGGGCCGTACGTACCGGATCGCGCTCGGCTCCGCGATCGGATCGAGTTACCGCGCGGGCACGGTGCTCAACCAGCACCTTCGAGACAGGGCCGGCTATGAGCTCGAACTCGTGAGTACCGTCGCTCCCGGTAACGTCCGGCTGCTGCTCGACGCCAGCCAGCGGATCGATCTCGCCGTCGTCAGCAGCGTCGACGATGACGCGGTGCGATCCTCTGGCGTGTATGGAGTCGCCGCTCTCGAGCCGCAGCACTTCTTCGTCATCGTGCGCACCGACAGCGCGTTGCGGGACGTGCGCGATCTGACCGGTGCGGTCAACCCCGGTGTACGCGACGCGGGGCATCCGCCAACCCTCGGCGAGCGCGTCCTCGATTACTACGGGCTGCTGACGTCGACGCCGGGAACAGGAGCACCGGTCACGGTGGTGCGTCCACGAGGCAGCAACGTCGCGGACTTCGAATCGGGCCACATGGTCGCGGCTACGCGAACACAGTTCCTCCGATCACCGCTCATCGACGAGATCCTGAACACCGCTGACTACCGACTGGTACCCATACGCGATCACGAGGCCCTCGCGCGATCGATTCCGGGTGCCCGGCCCGGCTTCATTCCGGCTGGCCTCTACGGGCCCGGCCGCCGCATTCCCTCCGAGGCGGTGCCGACGCTCGTCGTCACGCAATTGCTGGTCGCACGGCCGGATGTCCCTGGACGCGTCGTGCGGGACATCCTCGAGTGCATGTACCACCCGCGGTTCGCACGCGATGCGCAGTACGCGTTCACGGAATCGACGGGACGTGACGTCGGCGGCCTGCCGCTTCATCCGGCGGCCACGATCTTCTACGGCCGCAACGACCTCGTCACCTCGGATCGACTCGGTCGACTGTCGTTCGTCGGCTCGGTGCTGGTCGCGCTCTTCACGCTCGCGCAATACGCCATCCGGCTCCGCCGCAACGACAGTCTGCGGGACAGGCGCCGCCTGCTCGGCGACGAGCTTGCGCGACTCGAACAGCTGCGGGGGCAGATCGCGGGCGACAGCGATGCCGGCACGAGACGGGCGCTGGTTTGCGATGCAGACGAGGTGCTGTCGCGGGCGGAGCAGCAGGCGGCGGCCGGACAGTGGAGCAGCGAGGACATCCAGGCGCTCCGATCGCTGCACGCACTGTGCCGGGTGTCCGAGGGCCGCCTTCCGGCCAGCGCGGAACCTCCGCCGGTCCCGGTTGCGGCGCCATCGCCGCGATGATTCTTCGCCTGACTCAATGTCAGAGTGTCAGACAGTCGACGTACGGACGTCGTCTGATACGGACAGGCGTTGCCCCTCGCAAGCACGAGGTCAGCGCCTCGAGGAATCGCGGCAGGTTCCGCGGGAGAGGTCGAGCATGAGGAAGCTGATCGTTTCGGAGTTCGTGTCGCTGGACGGCGTGATGCAGGCCCCAGGCGGGAAGGACGAGGACCGCGACGGCGGGTTCGAGCACGGCGGCTGGACCATACCGTACTGGCACGATGACATCGGTGCCGCGTTCGGCGGACTGATGCAGGGCGTCGATGCGTTCCTGCTGGGCCGTCGAACCTACGTGACGCATGCCGATGCGTTCGAGCCACTGCCGCCGGGCGATCCGTTCGGCGACCTGATGAACGCGCCGAGGAAGTACGTGGTCTCGAAGACGCTGACGCAGCCGATCTGGCGCAACACGACGGTCATTCGAGACAACGTGGTCGGATCCATTCGGGCGCTCAAGGCGGAGCCGGGCGGCACCATCCTGACCGACGGCAGCAGCCAGCTCGTACATGCCATGATCGAGCACGACCTGGTCGACGAGCTGCACCTGCTCGTGTATCCCCTGGCCCTCGGCAGTGGCAAACGCGCGCTGCCGGCTGGTGTCCACGCGACCTTCGAGCTGGCGTCGGCCACGCCGTATCCGACCGGAGTCGTGGGGCTTCACTATCGTCGGCGTCGCGCGAGCTGAACGCCGTGACATGACCGACCATGACCGTCGAGCAAGCTCGACGGCTCCTTGTTCACTCACGCACCGTGCGCTGACTGCCACATCGGACATGCCCACGGCGCAGAACTCAAGGAGCACAGCGATGCTCGTCGGATCAACCCCGTACTTGTGGGCCCGATCCGGCGAGCCGAGACCGCCTGCGCCGGAAAGGCAGCCCCACCACCGCTGTGCGAGGCATGGGGAACGGTGATTCCGCTCGGCGAGTATCCGGGGATTGGCATGGGTGGCCATGTAGTGGGTGGCGCGTTCATCGCTCGGGCACGCCGTGGCACACGCTCTACGACCAGGCGAACTATTCGCGCCTGCAGCGGGCCAACGCGCGGTGGGATCCGCGCAACGTGTTTCGCCATGCGCTGTCGGTTCACCGCGGGCCTGAGGCACATCGGTGGCCGGTGGACTGTAGGGACGACCCGGACGCCCGCTGCTCCAGGTCCACTTCAGGCCGAGCGCGCATCGCGCCACGGCTCAGCTCCTGGTGCCGCGTGCCCCAGGATAGTCGCCGATCCCCCGCGGCCCTGACTCGATCCGGTCCTTTTCGACTCGCCGCGCCCACGCCGAGGCCAGATGCTCCTGGTGCAACTGCGCACCGGCCACATCGCCCAGCGCAATCAAGGCCCGCGCGAGGTGCGTGCGCACCGCCAGCGTCCTTCGGTCGTCCTCGCCGGCCAAGCGCAGGTACTCCTCGAGCACGTGCTCCAGTAACGGCCGGGCGGTCGCGAAGTCGTCCTGCGCGCTGGCAGTCAGCGACAGCTCGACCATCGAGGCAAGCGTGTCACGGTCCTCATGGCCGAGAATGCGGCGCCGTGCAGCGAGGACGGTCTCGTGAATTTGCCGCGCCTTCGTCAGGTCGCCGGCCTGACGAAGCGTTTCCGCGAGGTTGTAAGCCGCTTTCAACGTGTCCGGGTGCTCGTGGCCTTGCACGCGGCGGCGGACCTCGACTACCTGTTCGAGCAGCCGCCGCGCTTGCTCGGCGTCGCCCAAGGCGCGGAGCGTCAGCGCCAGGTTGTTCATGGCCGCGAGTGTTTCAGGATGCTCTGGTCCCAACGTCCGACGGCGGCCCTCGATGACAGCCATGCCCAACGCCTTGGCCTCAGGCAACTCTCCCTGCAGGCGAAGTGTCTCGGCCAGGTTACCCATCGAGACAAGCGTGGCTGGATGATCGTCACCGAGCACGCGGCGACGTGTCTCCAGCGCCTGCTCCTCAAGCGCCCGAGCGCCGACAAGGTCGCCCTGCGACCACAAGGTACTGGCCAGGTTGTTCATCGCGGTCAACGTCTCGGGATGGGCCGGGCCGAGCACGTCACGCCGGACGTCGAGCACATGCTGTTCCAGGGCGCGTGCCTCGGATAGTGCCCCGAGTGCCCACAACGTTGCAGCCAGATTGGCCGTCGCACGCAGTGTCACCGGGTGCTGCGCGCCAAAGACGCGGCCATAGGCCTCCACCACTGCCTCCTGCGCCGCGCGGGCCTCCGCAAGGTGCCCCTGAGCCTGCAGGATGGCGGCCAGGCGATCCCTGGATGCGAGCGTGTCAGGATTGTCGTTACCGAGCGACGCCGACTGGGCTGCCACCACGGCCTCGCAGGCCGCGCGAGCTTCGTCGAGGCGCCCGCTGTCGCGCAGCACGTCGGACCTCAACGCCAGCGTGGCCAGGGTGTCCTCGTGGGCGGGACCCAGGAGGCGTGACCGGGCCTCGAGGACGGCATCCGTCAATTGAAGTGCCTGGTCGGCGTGACCCTGCTCGGCCAGTACCTCGGCGAGTTGCTGACGAATCGCGAGCGTCTCGCGAGCCTGCTCGCCGAGGACTGTCGCAGCGATTGTGCCGGCATGCTCGAGCATGCTCCGGGCCGTTGCGTAGTTGCCGAGTGCCCAATGCGTTTCCGCCAGACGGCGGCTGGCGTTGAGCGTGGACTGGCGCTCGTCGCCGTCGCACCTTCGACGCTCTTCGAGGACGAACTCGCGAAGCGTCCGTGCTTCGGCGAAGGCGGCCGCGTCCTGGAGCTGTGAGCCGAGCGCGTCCAGGGCCGCGACCACGTCGGCGGAGGCGCCTGAGGGGCCGCGCAGGGCCTCGATTTCCGAGAGCGCGAGCCGGCCAAGCCGTTCGGCGGCGGCGGATTGACCCTGCGCACGGAGACTCGGTGTGGCCTGGAGCATCGCGCCGATCGCGTGTACGCGCACGGGAACGCGCAGCTGCGGCAGCGCGGCGCCGAGCGACTCGAGCACGGTCAGGGCGGCAGAGAGATCGCCACCGCCACCGAGCGCCGTGCGCACGTAGCGCTGCATGGCGCGCACCGTGTCGAGGTGTGTCGCTCCCCGATGCTGCTGCGACAAACGGACGATTTCCGCCTGCAACGCCAGCAAGGGCGCAACATCGATCGTCGCGTCTCGCTGGAACTCCGCTTCACGCTGAAGCAGGCTCTCGAGCCGCGTTCGCTCTCGCGCCTGCGCCGGCGTCTCCCATGGCGCCGCGGAACTGCCCAGCCAGTCGAGCAACGCCTCATAGCTTCGGATGATCGAGAAGCGGTCGTGGTCGGGAGCCGCCAGCGCCGCCACTTTCTCACCGTAGGAGTAGTCGGGACTGTGCTGCACCTGCACTTCATTGAAGTAGTCCGAAAGGTCGCACCCATCCAGCGCATACGCACCACGGAGAATGCGTTCGAACTGCGGCTGGAACCCTTCGATACCGAGCGTCGCATCGCCGTGGCGCCACTGGCGGCGCAGTTGCTCGCGTTGATCGTCAATGCGCGACGGCAACGGATAGACGAGCAGCGGCCGGAGGTCCGGAGATCCACGCCGGTACTCCACGCTCGACCGCACAAGCTGCTCGACGCCAGTCAGGCTCTGCTGATTGGCCGTGAAGACCACCACGACCTTGTCGGGCAGCAGCGAGGTACAGATACCGCTGATGTCGGTGAGCCCGGTCCGCGAATCGACGAGCACGACGTCGTACTGGCGCAACAGCAGGCTCGCGAACGTACGAAAGAGCGTCGGTGAGTCCCGGTATATCTCCTGCCAGTCGAGCCTGCTCAATCGCGCCTGGTACGTCGAATCGAATCGGCCAGCCTGCATCAGGTGGACGTTGGGCACGACGGTCTCGCGGCAGTGGGCGGACAGGGGAATGTTCGCCAACACGGCCTCGTCGTCCACCGCCTCGCCGCGGCGGTCCTTGATGGCAGCCTGCACCTGCGAGAAGTACTCGACCAGTCCGTCGACTGCCGACTCTGCCTCACCTGTCTGAGCTGGATGCAGGTAGTAATGCAAGCCCGGGGCTTCGAGATCCCAGTCGACCGCCAGAACGCGACAGCCCGGATCCCGGCGGGTGATCAGGCACGCCGCGTTGGCAAGTGCCATGGTGCGTCCCGTGCCGCCCTTGTACGAGTAGAAAGTGACTACTTCGTGGAGGCGCGTGACGTCCTCGGAAACTGGGGACGCCATCATTGTCCGGGGAACGGCGGCGGCGGTGGAGGCGCCATCTCTGGTTGCGTCACCTGCATCCTGGCCGGAAAACCGTAGTCCTTGCAGGTGCCGACCACATCCGCGCCGACTCTCTGCAGCTTGTCGCAGAGCGACTTGATGTAATTGGCAATCTCGAACAGCTTCGCGCTGGTCTCTTCGTCTTCGCCGATGTTGAAGTGCGGATTGGTCGCCTGGCGCGAATAGTCGAGGTACTGGCAGCCGTCGCGCACGGCGTTTGGCAGATCTTCGAAGCGGCCACGCACGATGAAGGGGATGATCAGCCGGCAGCCGTGGAGCTCGCTACCAAGCTTCTTTCGCCGACGCTTCTCGATCTCGAGCATGGCCTCGATCTCTTGTAGGCAGTAGTCCGATTCGAGGTACGCCGGCCAGTAAACAATGACCATGCACGCGCTACGGCAGATTGCCTCGGCGAGCTTCTCGTCGTATTGGTAGCCGGGCACGAGGCGCTTCTGGTCGAAGTAGACCTGGTGCGTATGCGTGTACATCTCGACGTGATCGCTGATCGCCTTGAAGACATGCGCGATCAACTTCTCTTCGCGGCTGCCTGCGGTAGCCGGATGGCGATAGCTGATGAAGCAGGCGTGGAGCGTGTCAGTCATGTGGGTCACGCCGCGGACGCGCTGAGTCCATCGTGGTCGCACCCGCTCGAAGACAGGACGTCAGCATGCGCGTGTGGATGGCCGGGATGGTACATCGAATTGATGCCCCTCTTTCCGGTGAGCCTCGTAGACGAGCCGGATGCGGCCGACTCGTTCCCGCGCTCGATTCGGCGCGACACGTCGTAGTCCGGGAACTCGCGGACCATGCGCTCCTGGAGCCGATCCGCTGCTCCGGAATCAAGGCGCTGGCCGATAAGCCCACGCAGGTCGTCCTGTAGCGCCTCGGTCAGGTCGTCCTCGGGCACACCGCGAATGTCGGCGTGCTCGACGATATAGCGCGCATTGATGTTGTCGCCGTGATCGGGCACGTCCTGATCGCTGATCGTGTCTCTCGGGACGAGTGGCGATTGATCAGTCGGGGCCAGGGGCGTGGCGACAAGCAGGCCGATGAGCAGACCGAAGGTGCGCATGCCCTCGCAGAGAGCAAGGATGGAGCCCACGGCGAAACTGTTTGTGATCAACAAGATAGCGCAATGATGGTGTGGCGATCGGTCACACCTGTGCGCGCGCGGCCACACCGTGGCGGAGGATCAGCGGCGACCGCAATTCACTCCCAGCTGCCCTTGATCTCTCCGCCGCTATGGCGGCACTCATGCGGGAATTTCAGGTCGCACTCGACCACGGGCTTGCGCAGGGCCGGGTTCATCAGTTCGTGGATGTCGAGCTTCATCTCGTCCCGGGAATAGGCCGCGACGTCGAGTATCCCCGTGTCCATGCGGATGGCGTCCTCGGGGCAGACCTCCACGCAGTATCCGCAATAGACGCAGATCCCCAGGTCGATGTCGAAGCGGACCGGATACTTCTCGACGTTGGGATCGGGATGTTCACCGGCAACGATGGTGATGCACCTGGCCGGGCAGACGGTCTCGCACAGCATGCATCCCACGCAGCGTGGAGTACCTTCTTCACGGACGGTCAAGCGATGGCGGCTGCGGAATCGCCGCGCCAGCGGCCTCGGCTGCTCGGGATACTGGAACGTCGCCGACGCCGCACGGTGCGTGAGCGCGCCGACGCTGTGCGCCGCGTGAAGAAACAGGTTCCGGAAGAAGTGTGCAGACGTGATTCTGAGGCCGCTGAAGATCTGCGGAATGTACAGCTCTTCCCAGAACGTGAGCTCGCGCCGCCGCAGGACCTTGACGCCCATCAGGATTTACCGCCCAGAAGTGCCAACGCCGCCGCCGTCACCAGCACGTTGGCAACCGCAATGGGGAACAGCCCCTTCCAGCCGAGCACCATCAACTGGTCGTAGCGAAGGCGCGGCAGTGTCCAGCGGATCTGCATGAACAGCCAGCAGAAGGCAAGGACCTTGATCGAAAAGCTGCCGACGCCGAGCACCGCGTACGTCCACGACGACAGTGGCAGCTCTGCACCCCACGGAAAATGGAAGCCGTCCGGCATGAGGTACGGCACCTGCCACCCGCCGAGAAAGAGCGTCGTGACCAGGCAGGCGACCATGATCGTCTCGAGAAAATCAGCGAGATAGAACATGCCGAACTTCATGCCGCTGTACTCGACGAAGTAGCCGATGACCTCGGACTCCCCTTCCGGCATGTCGAAGGGCGTGCGCTTGGTCGCTGCCAGCGCGGCCGTCAGGAAGACGAAGAACGCGACCGGCTGCACGACGATGCCCCAGAGCGGAATCCAGCCGGCCACGTACCTGCCCTGACCCCGTACGAGTTCCTGCAGGTCCAGCGTCCCGTACACCATGATGACGCCGATGATCGCGATGCCGAGGGCAATCTCGTAGGAGATCATCTGCGCCGTCGCTCGCAGTCCGCCCAGCATCGCGTAGTTGTTGCGCGACGCGAACCCGGCGAGGATCACGCCGTACACCCCCAGTGACAACATCGCAAAGACGTACAGCAGTGCGACGTCGATCCTGGCGACCTGCAGGTCGATGACGCGCTCTCCGATGACGACGCGATCACCGAACGGGATCCCGGCAAACGCCACGAGCGCGAAGAACACGGAGAGGGCGGGCGCGAGCATGTGGAGGACCCGGTCCGCGCCATCCGGGATGATGTCTTCCTTGGTGAACATCTTCACCGCATCGGCGAGGGGGTGGAACAGCCCCATCAATTTGAAGCCGTAGATGCTCGCGCGGTTCGCGCCGATGCGATCCTGCATGATCGCCGACTGCTTGCGCTCGATCCAGGTATGCAGCCCGGCAAGGTTCAGGACACCGAAGAAGACGATGCCCACCAGCGTCAGTTTGATCAGCAGGTCCGGCATCATTGGCGTATCGATAGCCCTTGTGAGCCCATCGCCTCGTAGCTCATGCCCTCGAACGCGGCGACCGTCTTCGCCATCGCCAGGAAGATCTCCTGCGTCGTGCGCCAGGGGAAGGGGTGATCGAGCTGTTGCGCGATGTCCAGCAGCACCGCCCAGTCTTCCCGCGAGCCGGCCAGCGGCGGCAACGCGCAGCCGATGCGCTGAACCCGGCCCTGGCAGTTGACGAAGGTCCCGTCCTTCTCGAGGTATGCCGCCGTCGGCAGTACCCAGTGTGCCGCCGCAGCGGTGCGATTGTCGTTGGTCCCCGAATAGATCAGGAGATCGACCGTGCCCGACAGCGCATCGAGCTCGGCGTCGCCGATGAGCGCCGCCAGGTCGAGCCCGAAGACCCACAGCGCGTCGATGCGTCCAGCACGGGCGTCGGCAAGAATGCTGTCCACGGGCGGTGCGCCAGGGCCGGCCAGTCCAAGTATGGTCGCGCCACGCGTGTTGGGACTCTTGTCGGCCCTGATGAGAAAGTCGTCACTGTAGCCAGGCGGAACCGGGACCGCAGCCATCACGCTGGCCCCCAATCCGCGCTGGAACACCTCCCTGATGAGGAACAGTTCCTCGTTGCTGAGTCCGGAGGAGGCGATGACACCGAGACGCGCGGCACCGCTATCGCGCGGTGCGAGCGCCGCACTGATGTCGGCGACGGCCTGTTCCCAGGTCGATTCGGCGCCGCGATGACGGACGTGGGTCAGGCGCCCGCGGTCGATCCAATGAAAGCCGAAGCGCCCCTCGTCGCACATCCACCACTGGTTGACGTCCGGGTTGTAGCGAGGCTTCAGGCGCATGACGCGCGCGCCGCCGTTCAGGTGCGGCCTGTCGAGCACATAATGCACGTCGACGTTGCACCCTTGCGCGCAGCCATTGCACACGGACGGGGCACTCGAGAGGTACCAGACGCGCGCCTTGAACCGAAAGTCCTGTTCGGTGAGGGCGCCCACCGGACAGACGTCAATCACGTTGCCTGAATACGGGTTGTTCAGCTCCTGCCCGGGATAGAGGCCCAGTTCGGCCCTGTCGCCGCGATTGAAGATGCCGAATTCTCCCGTCCTCGTGATCTCATCGGTGAAGCGGACGCAGCGCGAGCAGAGGATGCAGCGTTCCTGGTCGAGCATGACGTGCGGGCCGATGGCGACCGCCTTCTTCTTCTTGACCTTCTGCTCGCGGAACCTCGCATCGTAGAGCCCGAAGTTCATGTAGAAGTTCTGCAGTTCGCATTCCCCGGACTGATCGCACACCGGGCAGTCGAGGGGATGGTTGGCGAGGAGGAATTCGAGCACGGCCCGCCGGCCGTCTTCGGCCTTCTCGCTCGTGGTGTGCACAACCATGCCCTCGCTCACCGGCGTATTGCAGGCGATCTGCAGCTTGGCGGTTTTTTCCACTTCGACAAGGCAGATGCGGCAGTTTCCGGCGACCGACAGGGCGGGGTGATAGCAGTAGCGCGGAACGAAGATGCCGAGCGTCTCCGCGGCCTGGATGACCGTGGTGCCGTCCGGGCTGCTGACTTGCCGGCCGTCGATCGTCAGGGTTGGCATGCGGCCACCTCTCGGCTTCGCGCGGGGCACGTCCCGATCCGGACGTGCGCGTCGAACTCCTCGCGGAACTTCGTGATGTAGGACTGCACCGGCCACGCCGCCGCATCCGCGAACACACAGATGGTCTTGCCCTCCATGTCTCGGGCAATCGCCAGCAGATCATCCAGGTCCTGCGGCCGCCCCTTGCCCTCGGCAATGCGATTGAGGATGCGGTACACCCAACCAGTGCCCTCCCGGCACGGCGAACACTGGCCGCACGACTCGTGCGCGAAGAACTTCGACGCCGATTGCAGCGCCTCGAACATGCACGTCGTGTCGTCCATCACGATCACGCCGCCCGATCCGGCCATCGAGCCGGCCGCCATCAACGAGTCGAAGTCCATCTGGACGTCGATCTCCGATGCGGTGAGCACCTTGGCCGAGATGCCACCCGGGACGACGGCCTTCAGCGTTCGGCCGTCACGGACCCCTCCGGCGTGGCCTTCGATCAACTCACGCAGGGACACACCGACTGGCGCTTCGTAGAGTCCCGGCCGCTGGACGTGCCCGCATACCGAGAACAGCCGCGTCCCTCCCTGCGTGGACGTGCCGAGGCGCGCGAAGCGCTCCGCCCCCTCGCGAAGGATGAACGGCACGCACGCCAGCGTCTCGACGTTGTTGACGATCGTCGGGCAGTGGAACAGTCCGGAGATTGCCGGGAACGGCGGCTTGAGCTTGGGAAAGCCCTTGCCGCCTTCCAGTGATGTCAGCAGGGCTGTCTCTTCGCCGCAGATATAGGCGCCTGCGCCGCGATGGACGACCACGTCCAGATCGAATCCGCTGCCCTGTATGTTCGTGCCCAGCCACCCGTGCGCATGGGCCTCCTGCACGGCGCGGTTGAAGCGGTCCGCCGACCGGAAGTACTCGCCCCTGATGTAGACGTAGGCCTTGTGGCTGCCGATGCTGTAGGTCGCGACGATCATGCCTTCCAGCAACGCGTGCGGATCGCGCTCGAGGATGTAGCGATCCTTGAACGTCCCCGGTTCGCCCTCGTCGGCGTTCACGACCAGGTACACCGGCCTGGCGCTGTTCTTCGGGATGAACGACCACTTCTTCGCCGTCGGGAAACCGGCCCCCCCGAGACCGCGGAGATTCGACTGCGAGATCTCGTCGATGATCTGCGCTGGCGTCATCGAGAGCGCCCGCTTCGCAGCGACGTAGCCTCCGCTCTCGACGTACGCGTCAAACCATGTCCCGTCCGCGTTCCCGAACCGCGTCGAGAGCACCGGGCCAGCGGTCGAAATGAACGGCTCGGGCTCGTGACAGGCGTCACCGGGCTCGCCCGCCTTCGCACCGCCCAGCGGCGCGAAGGTAGCTGGCCGAAGCGCATCGCGGAGAATCGATTCGAGAGCGCCCGGTTCGTCCAGCGGACCGACGAATTGTTCGTCGAGCTGGGCCATCGGCGCGATTTCGCACGCACACAGGCACTCGACAGCCGTCACCGTCAGCTCACCGCCCGGTGTCGTCTCGCCAGCGCGAACCCCCAACTGGTCCTGGATGCGCGTCAGCACGTCGCCGGCGCCGCGCAGCAGACAAGGCAGGCTCGTGCAGACACGAAGTTCCCGCCGGCCTCCCGGCGTCGTACGGAACATCGAATAGAAGGACACCACCTCGCGTACGTGCGAGACCGCGACGCCCAGATGGCGGCCGACCCAGAACTCAGCCTCGGCAGGGACATGACCGAGCTCCGCCTGCACCAGCCACAACAACGGCAACATCGCCGCGCGTGGCTGGTCGTATCGCTGGATGATTTCCCGTGCCTGCGAGTCCAACGCGTCGAAATTCATCGATCCAGTTCGCCCCCGATCATGTTGACGGACCCGAACGTTGGCGTCAGGTCGGCGATCATGTCGCCGATGAGGAGCTTGGGCAGGGCCGACATGATGGCAAAGCATGGCGGACGGACCCGCACCCGGTACGCAGAGCTGCTGCCATCGCTGACGATGTAGAACCCGAGCTCTCCGTTGGCTCCCTCGACGGGAAAGTAGACCTCTCCGGCCGGCGGCTGTATGCCATGGCCGTACATGACGAGCTTGAAGTGCTGCATCAGCCCTTCGATGTTGCCGTACGTGTCTTCCTTGGGCGGCAGGAACACGCGCTTCTCGTCCCCCGCAATGTGCAGATGCAGCGGCTTGCTGGCACCGTCGAGCGTGGGATCGGTGACGGCGACGCTGTCGGCAATGCTCCTGATGTTTCCGACCTTGGCGCGATCGACCATCTCCGCTGCCGGCATCGGCTTCGCTGTGTCAGGGCTCGCGAGCACCGGACCGTCCGGAATCTCCCTGAGGGCCTGCTCGACGATCCGCATCGACTGTTCCATCTCCTCCATGCGGACCATGTAGCGATCGAGGTTGTCGCCCCTGGTGCCGACCGGCACATCGAACTCGAGCCGGTCGTAGACCGCGTACGGGCAATCCTTACGTACGTCATAGGCGACGCCGCAGCCGCGCAGGAACGGTCCGGTGATGCCGTGCGAGATCGCATCCTCGGCCGAGATCTTTCCTGTCCCCGACATGCGATCGACGAAGATGCGATTGCGCGTCAGCAGCGTGTCCGACTCCTTGATCACCAGGCGCGTTTCCTTGAACGCGTTCGCGCACGCCTCGTCGAAACCCGCGGGAAGATCCCCCTTCACTCCGCCGACGCGACAGTACGTCACCGTGAGGCGCGCCCCGGTCACCATTTCCACCAGGTCCCACAAGTACTCGCGGGCCTTGATCATGTAGAGAAACACCGTGAACGCGCCCAGCTCCATCGCGCTGGCGCCCACGCACGTGAGGTGATCCGAAATCCGCGAGATCTCCGACATGATCACGCGGATGTAGTGGCAGCGATCCGGGACCGACATCCCCAGCAGCTTCTCCACGGCCATGCAGTAGCCCATGTTGTTGATCAGCGGCGAGACGTAGTTGAGGCGGTCGGTGTACGGCATGACGCCGTTGTAGTCGACCGTCTCGGCCATCTTCTCGAAGCCGCGATGCAGGTAGCCGATCTCGACGTCGATGTCGACGATCCGCTCCCCGTCGAGCGTCGTGACGATCCTGATGATCCCGTGCATGGCGGGATGCGCGGGCCCGACATTCAGCAGCATCTCGCGCGTGTTCATCAGTTCACCGGGCCGATGAGGGGCTGCCGCTTGTCGACCGGGTAGTCCTTCCGGAGCGGATGGCCGACGAACTCGTCGTACATGAGGATGCGCTTCAGGTTGGGATGCCCACGGAAACGGATGCCGAACATGTCCCAGACCTCGCGCTCGAGCCAGTCGGCACCTGCCCACAGCGGCGTCACGGAATCGACTTCCGGATCGTCCTCCTGCAGGAGCACTTCCACGCGCAGCCGATGCTTCAGCGGCAACGAGAAGAAGTGATAGACGACGGCGAAGCGGGCATCCGCAGGCGGACCGGGCCACGGGTCGAGCGTGGGAATTCCGGATGACGGACGCACCGCCACACCGGACGAGGAAAAGAATGCGCGTGACGGCTTCTTTCCGAAGGCGGAGAAGTCGACGGCCGTCAGGTCCATCAGCACATTCATCTGGAAGACCGCGTCCTCCTTGAGTGATCGCATGACCTCGAGCAGGGCGGCTCTGGCGACGATCACCGTGGCATCGCCGCGAAACGAATGCGACGCCGTCACGGCGGCGGGGAAACGATCGCGCACCGCCTGAATCAGTGACACGGCGCTCATGGCTCGAACACCGGCCTCTGCATCGCCGGCCTGAGCTCCGGCACGGGGCGCTGGCCGGTGGCATGTTGCTCGGCGATGCGTGCCTGCAGCTTGAGCAGGCCATCCAGCACGTACTCGGGTCGTGGAGGACAGCCCGGGATGTAGACGTCGACGGGAATGATCGTGTCGATGCCCATGACGGTGGCGTAGTTGTCGTAGAAGCCGCCCGTGCAGGTACACACGCCGAACGAGACGACCCATTTGGGTTCGGCCAACTGGTCGTAGATGCGCTTCAGGATCGGCGCCATCTTGTGACTGATGGTGCCGACCACGAAGAGCACGTCGGCCTGGCGCGGCGAGAATCGCGGCAGGCCGGCGCCAAAGCGATCGACATCGTAGTGAGCGCAGGCCGTGGCCATGTACTCCATGCCACAGCACGCCGTCACGAAGGGGTACTGGAAGATCGAAAACTTCCGGGCCCAGCCGATGGCCTCGTCCAGACGGCTCGTCACGAATCCGCCTTCGCCAGACATCTCTCGTTACCTTTCTATTGCCATTCCAGGGCGCCGTTGTCCCAGGCGTAGAAGAACCCGGCCATGAGCACGCCCAGGAAGATGACGACCTCGGCCAGTGCCCACATCCCGAGATCGCGGAACACGACCGCCAACGGGTACAGGAAGACCAGCTCGACATCGAACAGGATGAAGAGAATCGCGGTCAGGTAGAACTTGATCGACAGGTGGCCTGTCGGCAGCGAGAGGGGGTCCTGTCCGCACTCGAAAGGCACGGACTTCGCGGCGGACGGCATCCTGGGGCCGAGCGTCGATGCCAGGGCGATGAACGCGGCGACGAGCGCCCCCGCCAGCACAAAAGTGACCACGATGCCGACGTATTCACTCATCAGCAAAGGCCCCGCTTTCGGATGGGAATAGACCCCATCATTCTACGCCTCGGTCGAGGTCCGAGGGCCGTTCACGGCTGTGCCGACGCCCAGACGGCGAAGGTCCCCGGGAAGATGCCGCCGACAATCGTGACGAACGCCGCAAGCACGACCGCCGCCGACACTGCTGCCGGAAAGCGGCCGGGCGCCGGTGTCTGCACGTCGCTCATGAACATGAGGACAGCCACGCGCAGATAGAAGAATGCGGACACGATGCTGCACAACACGGCGACAACGGCCAGGACGAGATGGCCGGACTGCACCGCGCTGAGAATCACGCCGAACTTGGCCGCGAATCCGGCCGTCGGCGGTATGCCGGTCAGCGACAACAGGAACAGGAACATCAGCCACGCCGTCCACGGCGTGGTCGCCGCCAGTCCGCGATAGCCGTCGAGGGTCTCGCCGCGCTCGCCCATACCGACCACGATGCCAAATGCCCCGAGCGTCATGAATGCATACACGAATGCGTACGTCATCGTCGCCGAGGCGCCGTCGGCCGTCCCGGCGATGAGACCCAGCAACGCGTACCCGGCATGCGCCACCGACGAATAGGCAAGCATCCGCTTCATCGACGTCTGCGCCAGCGCGAGGAGGCTGGCGACGGTCATCGACAGCACGGCGAGCACGACCATGATCGAGGACCAGACGCCCTGCTCGGACACGAATGCCACCATGCACACGCGTCCCAGCGCCGCGAGCCCTGCGGCCTTCGAGCCGGCCGCCAGGAACCCGGCGACTGGCGTGCTGGCACCCTCGTAGGCATCGGGTGCCCACGCGTGGAACGGGACTGCCGCAATCTTGAATGCCAGCCCGGCGACGATGAGCGCGACGGCGATTCCCAGCAGTGGTGATGGCGCCTGAGCGCCCGACGCGGTGCCGGCCTTCAGGTGGGCGGCGATTGTCGCGAAGTCCGTCGCGCCTGTCACGCCATAAACGAGGCTGATTCCATACAGCAGCAGGGCCGATGCAAAGGACCCCAGCAGGAAGTACTTCATCGCCGCCTCATTCGAGACGGCCTTGTCGCGCGTGATGCCGACCAGCACATAGGCGCACAGCGACATCAGCTCGAGCCCCAGGTACAGCATCAGGAACTCGACGGCCGATGCGGTCAGCATCATTCCTGTGGTGGCCAGCACGAGCAGCGCATGGTACTCGGCAGGCCGGACGCGCTCCGCATCGAAATGCCTCACCGACAGGAGTGCCACCAACGCCAGGTTCGCCGCGAAGAGCAGCTTGAAGAACACGGCGTAGCCGTCGGTTGTCACCGTACCTCCGAAGCCCATGGTCGGGACGTCCATGGCAAGGCCAGCGAAGGCGGCCACAGCCGCCGCCACGATCGCCAGGCCTGCGGCAACACCTGCGCGTGTGATCCGACGTGCGGCGACGATCAGGACCAGGCCCACACCTGCAAGGACCAGTTCGGGGAGCAGGACGAGCAGATCTCTCACGGCCGCCCCGCAATTCCGCCGCTCGAGGCCACGTCTGCCAGCAACTGTGTGACCGACCCGCGAAGGACACCGAGCACGGACTCGGGGTAGAGGCCGATGACCACAGCCAGCGCGACCAACGGCGCGAGGGTCACGACTTCGCGGATGTTGAGGTCCAGTCGCACTCCCTGCACACCTGGACCGAGCTCGCCGATGACCATCCGGTAGAACAGCCACAGCACATAGGCAGCGCCCAGCGCGACACCCCACACTGCCATCGCGCCGATCAACGGCCAGACCCTGATCGCCCCGAGAATGATGAGAAATTCCCCGACGAATGAATTGAGCCCTGGCGTGCCTGCAGCGGCGAGACAGAAGATCGCGAGGAACGTCGAGTAGATTGGCGCGACCTTGAACAGTCCCCCGTACTTCGCGACGTCGCGGGTGTGAGTACGCTCGTAGATCATTCCCACGCACAGGAAGAGAGCGCCGGTGATGATCCCGTGATTGATCATCTGCAGGATGGCGCCCTCGATGCCGCTGCGGTCGAGCGAGAAGATTCCGAGCGTCACAAAGCCCATGTGACTGATGCTCGAGTACGCAATGAGGCGCTTGATATCGGTCTGGGCCAGCGTCACGTACGCGCCGTAGACGATCGCGACCCCTGATAACACCAGCATCGGCGTCAGGAACAGGCGGACGGCATCAGAGAGGATCGGCAACGCAATCCGCAGCAACCCGTAGCCGCCCATCTTCAACAGGATCCCGGCCAGGATCACGCTCCCGGCAGTCGGTGCCTCGGTGTGCGCATCCGGAAGCCATGTATGCACGGGGAACATCGGCACCTTTACCGCGAAGGCGGCCGAGAACGCGACGAAGAGCCACGCCTGTTGTGTCAGCCCGAGGTCGGTCCTCGCCAGCGCCTCGAAGTCGAGCGTGCCGCTCGTGTGCAGCAGCGAGATGAGACCGACGAGCATCAACAGGCTCCCCGCCAGCGTGAAGATGAGGAACTTCAGCGCGGCGTGAACGCGGCCCGTCCCTCCCCACACGCCGATGAGCAGGAACATGGGAACGACCATGAGTTCCCAGAACATGTAGAAGAGAAAGAAGTTCGTCGCCGCAAACAATCCGATCATCGCCGTCTCGGCAACGAGCAACGTCGCGTAGAACTCCCACACCCGCACCTGGATGGCATTCCACGACACGGCGACGCACAGCACGCTGACAAATGCCGAGAGGCCGATGAACGGCAGGCTGATGCCGTCGACACCCATGCCGTAGGCCACGTTCCAGGACGGGATCCATGGCCGGCTCTCGACGAACTGGAGAGCGCTCGAGGTCTTGTCGAACGACAGGTAGAGCGGTGCCGACACCGCCAGCGTGGCGATCGTCGTCACGAGCGCGATCCAGCGCGCCAGTCGCACGGGGCACAGGAAGATGAGAGCCGCCCCTACTGACGGCAGGAACGTCGATGCCGTAAGGACTGGATACGTCATTGTCGTGCGAACAGGGCAATGGCCATGGCGATCAGCACGCCGGCCGCCATCATGAGCCCGTGATGCTGAGCATGACCGGTTACCACCAGCTTCAGGCTCTGGCTCACGGCGTCGGTAATGTTGCCGATGCCCTCGGCGGCGCGGTCCACGACAGACGCGTCGACCTGACGCAGCCGGGCTGCGGTACCCAGCAGCAGGCGCCCAACGAAACCCTCATAGACGAGCGCGAGAGCGTTCTCCACGCGCACGAGCGCGGAATAGCTATGAGCCATTGCCGTCGACAGACCCCGCCGGTAGAACCAGTCCGTGTCGAGACTGATCGTGGGCTCTGGGTCGAGGTGGGACAGCAGGGCGAAGAACCCGAGCGCCGTAAAGCTGAGCACGCCGAGCGTCGACAGCACGTGGCGTACCGTGTAGGGCGCGTAATCGACGTGGTACGGCAGTTGCGCGTACAGCAGGCCCGGAAAGACGCCAATGATGATGCAGGCGGCCGCGGCCAGGCCCATCGCGACGAGCATGTTCGACGGCGGCTCGTGAGCAGCGAGACCGCGATCACGACCGAAGAACATGTAATACGGAAGCTTGAGTCCCGTATGCAGGAACGTCCCCGCCGAGGCCAGCGTCAGCGTCAGGAAGATCGCCGCCCTGTGGGATTCGCCGGCCGCGGACACGACCATCGACTTGCTGACGAAGCCGCTGAACAACGGCACGGCTGAAATGGCGAACGCGCCAATCATGTAGAGACCGAGCGTCACGGGCATGGTCTTGTGAAGGCCGCCCATCTCGCTCAGTTTTCTCCGGCCCGTGACCTCCAGCACCGCACCAGCGCCCATGAAGAGCAGTGCCTTGTAGAGGATGTGCGAGAACGCGTGTGCGGTCGTGCCGTTCAGCGCCATCTCCGTGCCAAGGCCGACGCCGCACACCATGTAGCCCACCTGGCTGATGATGTGGTACGCGAGCAGCCTCCTGGCATCGTTCTCGAGCACGGCGTACACGACGCCATAGACCGCCATCGCGGCGCCCGACCACACCAGGAGCTCGGTGCCCGCGAATCCCCGCACCAGGGCATAGACCGCCGACTTCGTGGTGAACGCCGTCAGAAAGACGGCGCCCGTGACGGTGGCCTCTGGATAGGCGTCAGGCAGCCAGGCGCCCAGCGGCGGCACCGCTGCATTGAGGAGGAAGGCGACGAGGATCAGCGCAAACGCGGTAGTCCCCGCGTGGGCCGACATGTCAACGAACGCGAGCGATCCGGAATCCGACCAGTAGAGGACGATCCCCCCGAGCAGGCACAACCCGCCGAACACGTGGACGAGCAGATACCGGAACCCCGCTGCCACCGCGGTGCGTTCGCGGCGCAGCCATACCAGCATCACCGCCGATACCGCCGCCAGTTCCCAGAACAGGAAGAGCGACAGGAAGTCTCCCGCGAATGTGATTCCGAGCGCGCTACCCGCGTAGGTCAGCGCCGACACGTGCTGCGCGTCGTCGTTCACGTGAAGCGCGTACACCATGCCCACGAGGGTCATCAGCGCGAATACGTACGCGAACACGAGGCTCAATCGATCGACACGGCCGAACGTCAGATCCTGCCCGACAAAGTGCACCACGCCATAGGTTCCCGGCTGCAGGAGCAGGCAGTCGATCAGCGCAACGGCCGGCACCAGGATCATGGCGACGCGCTTGGCCGTGCCCCCGAGCAGCGGGATGAGCCACGCGCCGGCAATCAGCACGAGGCCTGGATGAATCCACTCAGGACTCATAGGAGTCCTCCGGGCGCATCAGCCAGTGCTTCCCAAGGAACTTCGAGACGAGGATGATCGCGACACAGGAGAAGAAGCCATAGACGGAGCCGAACGCGGGCCAGTCCTCGAAGGCGAAGTGAGCGTGCTCGTCGTAGAGGATCCACGGGGCAATCGCCTCGGCAAGGGCGAGCACCACCAACGATGCGTAGAACGCGCGCTTGAGCTTCACGGCTTCACCATTCCCGCCAACTTCAGCACCGGATCGGGATACATGCCCAGCAGCAGGCTGAGGACGGCACTGAACACCATCGGGACCACCATCAACGGCATTTCGCGAATGTGATCGTGATCGTGGCTCGCTGTCGGCACCTCGAAGTACGCCTTGTACACGACCGGACCGAGATAAGCCGCGTTCAGCAGCGAGCTGACCAGCAGCACGGCCAGCACCCACGGGTTTCCGCGCTCGACCGATCCCACCGCGAGATACCACTTCGAGATGAAGCCGGACGACGGAGGAATGCCGACCAGGCTCAACGAGGCGATGGCAAACGCCGCCATCGTCCACGGCATCTTCCTGGCGAGCCCCGACATCTGGCTGACGTCGGTCTTGTGAGCCGACGCGTAGATGGAGCCGGCGCAGAAGAAGAGCGTGATCTTCGACACCGCGTGATTGGTGATGTGGGCGATGCCGCCGACGATCCCGCTGGTGGTGAGCAGCGCTCCTCCCAGAACGATGTAGGAGAGCTGGCTGATCGTCGAGAACGCGAGCCTGGCCTTCAGGTTGTCCTGATAGAGCGCCAGGACCGAGGCCAGGAGAATCGTCGCAGAAGCGAAACCCATGGCAATCGTATCGACGCCGAGCTGTCGCATCGATTCCGTGCCGAAGACGAACAGGAAGACGCGAAGCGTGGCGAAGACTCCGGTCTTGACGACGGCCACCGCGTGCAGGAGCGCGCTGACCGGCGTCGGCGCTACCATCGCTGCCGGCAGCCAGCCATGCAGCGGCATGACAGCGTTCTTTGCGAGGCCGAACATGAACAGCGCGAAGACGATCGCAAGCAGCGTCGGGTGAGCAGCTACCTGGCCGGCCGGCAGGATGCCTCCGGGCCGGAAGTCGAGGGTCCCTGCCACTTGATAGGTCAGGACGATCGCGGGCAGCAGTAACAGCTTGGCGGCCCCCAACAGATAGACGACGTACTTGCGGGCGCCCGCCCTGGCTTCCGGTGTCTCCTTGTGTGCGACGAGTGCATATGTGGCCAGCGTCAGTGCTTCATAGAACAGGAACAGGGTGAACAGGTTGGCGGCAAATGCCACGCCCATCGTCGCCGAAAGCGCCAGTGCGAAGCAGGCGAAGTAGCGAGTTTGCGCGTGCTCACCGAGCGTGCGCACGTAGCCGATCGAGTAGAACGACGTGGCTATCCAGAGAAGCGATGCGCCCAGGGCAAACAACAGGCCCAGGCCATCGGCACGAAATGCGATCGTCACGCCGGGAACAAGCTGGACGAGCACACCTTCCGGAGTAGCCCCCGCAATCACTTGCGGAGCCATCGACGCGACCAGCCCGAACTGCAGGACTCCCGCCGCCACCGACCAGAACTCCCTCACATTGCGTCGTCGTTCTCCAGTGGCGACGACAAGCAGGGCGGCTGCCGCGGCCACGAGAATCGCCAGGAGTGGCGTACTCACCACTTCAACTCGGTCAGGTGCTCGATCCTGACATCGGGCCTGTTGCGAGCCAGCGCGATGACCAGTCCCAGGCCGATCGCCGCTTCGGCCGCCGCCACGGCGATGACAAAGAGCGCGAGGATCTGGCCGCGCTCCTCGAGCAGGTGATGACCGAAAGCCGCGAAATTGACGTTGACGGCATTGAGCATGATCTCGAGGGAGACGAGCATGAGGATGATGTTGCGCCGGCTGAGGAAGCCGACCAGGCCAATCCCGAAGAGGATCGCGCTGAGCCCCAGCAACGCGCCCGTGGTCACCATCAGGACGCTGTCTTTCTTCGGGCGACGACGACAGCACCGAGGATGGCCACCAGGAGCACCAGCGATACGACTTCGAAGGGCAGCGCAAACTCGGTGAAGAGCAGCATTCCGACGGCCGCAACGTGCGGCATCGGCGCAGCGTCAACAGTCGCGGCCGGCGTCGGTGTCGCCAGTCCCGGTTGGTACCAGCGCATCAGGAGGAAGGCAAAGACCGCTCCGGCTGCGGCGGCCAGCGGCCAATGGGCACCGAAACGGCGCGCCGCCGTTTCGCTCGGCAGATCGAGCAGCATGACGAAGAACAGATAGAAGACGAGGATGGCGCCCGCGTAGACGATGACCTGCACCGCCGCCAGGAACTGGGCGCCGACGAGCACGAATATCCCTGCGACGTGCAGGAACAGGGCGAGGACCCACAGCATGCTGTGGATCGGATTGCTGCGTGTGACAGCCAGCGCCGCGCTGGCGATGCTGGCTGCCGCTAGGTAATAGAAGGCCGCCTGTCCCGCAAGGGTTCCCATCGGACTAGGCGGGGTACTTGCCGCAAATGTAGTCCTCGAGCTGATGGATCGTGGCGTCCTGAACCGACATGATCCAGTTGACGAGATCGCCAATCGAGAGCACACCGACGACCTTCCCGTCGTCGACGACGGGGAGGTGGCGGCAGCGCTTGTTCGTCATGCGGTGCATGCACTCATCCACGGTCGCCGTCGATGTGACGCTGACAACCGGGGTCGACATGATTTCGCTGACCTTCAGCTCTGTCGAGGAATGGCCCTTGAGCTTGACCTTGCGAACGTAGTCGCGCTCGGAGAGAAGCCCGACGAGCGTGTCGCCGGACATGACGAGGAGGGCTCCGACGTTCTTTTCTTCCAGCGTCTCGAGAGCCTTGTAGACGGTCTCGTCGGGACTGATGGAATACACCCCGGATCCCTTTTGCCTGAGGATGCGGTCAACCGAGTCGTGGAGTTTCACCAGCGACCCCCTTGATGAGGTGTGTCGATTGCTTGATTGAGGGCGGCATTGTAGGCACAAACGGCGCCGGTCGGCAACGGGATGACCAGGGGGAGAGATCCGGCGGTGAGGGACGCACCGCGTACTCATCGGTGACGACGGCGGGCAACGGCGTCGGCGGAAGCGCTAGAGTTCTGGTGGGAGGTCGCAATGACTGACGAGCTCACCGGGCCGGAACAGTTCACCGATGAAGACCGCCGGTACTCCGGATCGCGCTTCCGGGACGTCGTCGATGCGCTGTTTGCAAACCCGTATCAAACGGTGTGGGGTCGGGAAGGCGAACCGCCGCTGCCGGATCGGGAACAGACCATCAAGAGCGTCTTCGGCGGACTTCTTGCCCGTGGCAGGTCTTCCCGCTTCGAGGGCGCGTCCGCACGAACGCTCGACTCCGCTGCCGACCTGCGATGGGGATCGGATCGGAAGGGGTTCGCGCGCTTCCTTCACCCAACCGGCGTCTGCCTTGTGGGCCGCTGGCAGATCACCGAAGACACGCCGTATTCCGGCTATTTCCGTCGAGCCAGTAAGGCACTCGTGGTCGCCCGGTACTCGAGCGGAGGAGGAGGGAACCGGCGCGGTCGGATTCGATCGCTGGCGCTGGTCGGCAAGCTGTTTCCAACGATGGACCCCGACCACCACATGCCGCTACGAACCGCGAACTTCATCACGCAGCAGGACATCGGTGGGGAGCGAAGCGATTCGATCAATGCCGCCGAACTGCGCAACGCGCCAGACGTGACCGTCTTCCGCCGCGGCCCCGCCGGGACGCTGCTGATCAAGGTGGCGTCCGTGTTCAGGCGCGTGGACGCGGAGCCAACCATCCGCCAGCTCTATCCGATTGCGGAGTTGGGGAAGGCAGGCGACGAGCCAACACGGGCACCGGCCTTCATGCGATTGCTCGTCGCACCCGAGCAACCCGTCATTGCCGGGGAGGACCTCGACGTGCGCGACGAAGTCATGGCCCAGATCTTCGACCGCGGCGACCCGGTGCCGAAGCGGACCCTGACGTTCACGATCGATGTCACCGACGATGGGGACACGTCGGGCACGCCGTTCCGCGTGCGCCGCACATTCCGGAACTGGCGGCGGATCGGGAGCCTGGTGTTCGACAACGCCGTCGTGTCGCACAACGGCGATGCCGTGATTCATTTTGCGCATCCGACATGGCGGCAGGATCGCGACGACCCGGCGACGGCCACGCGCCTCAACAAAGTCAAGGTCCGCTGAGGCGTCGAAGGGGGTCAGGTCCCTGGCGGACAGATCGAGTCGGGATGCACCGAACTACGCCGCGACACACACGCGCGCGCTGTCCCACAGGACCGACTCCTGCTCGAACGTCTTGCGATACGCCTCGATGACGGCCATCACCGACATCCGCGCCGCCGCCGTATCGGGATGGACAAGCAGCAGGACCTTCGACTGCTCGTGATCGATGTTGCCAGCGGCCGACTTCCACTGGCCCTCCGCCTCCCACACGGTCAGCCCCTGGGGGAACCGCGCGGTCACTTCGTCGCGCAGGAAGATCTGCCACTCGAGTTCGGTCACGGCGCCCTTCGGCCGCGCCAGCCCGAAGTAGAGCGTCGTCCGGGCCTGCGGGGTCGATGAGGCGCCGCACTCCATAACGACCGAGAAACCCTGGGCCCCGACCGGGGCCTGCATGCGGTCTCCGGCGACGAAGCCAGCGGCGAAGATCAAGGTGCCCACGGTGAGTATCAGCGGTCGCATGGGAGCACTCCTCCGGTCAGCTGTTTTCTTGCATGCATGGCTGAGCTGGACTCAGATGTTCCCTTTCTGCGTGTCGCGCGTCAAGTGGCTCATGAGTTCCTCTGCCGCGAACGTGGTCATCGCTCTCGGTCTTGTCGCGATTGGTCTGGGCATTGGCGCTGCTGGCATCTATGTCGGGGATACTGAAGACGCGCCCGGCGGCGTTGCGGAGGCACCGGCAGCAATGACGACAGCGCTCACGACCCTGCAGGTCACGAGTCGCCGACAATGGCGGTCGTGGCTCGCCGCGCACCACGCGTCCAGTCCAGGCGTCTGGATCGTCCGCCACAAGCTGCACACCGGCGTCACGTCGATGACCTATGAAGACCTCGTGTGCGAAGCGCTCTGCTTCGGGTGGGTCGACAGCCTGGTCAAGCGCCTGGACGACGATCGGTATGCGACCAAGGTCACGCCGCGCAAGCCGACGAGCAAGTGGTCAGAGAGCAACCGACGACGCTGGAGCGATCTCGAGGCCGCCGGCCTGCTCACGGCAGCCGGGCGTGCGGCAGCACCGACCAACACCACCTATGCGTCACGACCGGTCATCCCGACACTGCCGGCCTACATCGCCACGGCGCTGAAGGCGAATCCGAAAGCATGGGCGTTCTTTCGCGAGCTGGCTCCTACTTACCGGCGCAACTTCGTGGTCTGGATTCACACGGCCAAACGGGCCGACACTCGCGCTCGACGCCTGCAGGAGTCGGTGGCGCTGCTGGCAGCCGGGAGGAAGCTCGGTTTGAAGTAGGCCCGTACCTCCGAGCGTACACTCGCCGGGTGCTGACACGCTTTCTTGTTTGCCTGGCGCTGTCGATCGTCTCGTCGCCGGCCTGGCCGGAGTCGGTGTTCACCTCGCGGCCCGACGATCCGACGGCTGTCTACATCGACCCCGCGACGCCGGCAGCGGCCGGTGATCACAGCGGCGTGTTGCAAGCAGCGCTGGATCGTGCTGCCGACAACCCGAATGGCGGGATCGTCTTCGTCCCGGCGGGCCGGTACCGCGTGTCGCGCACGCTGATCGTGTGGCGGGCCGTGCGTGTCATCGGCTACGGCGCCACACGTCCGGTCCTCGCGCTACCGGATCGGACACCCGGCTTCCAGACAGGAATGGGATTGATGGTCCATTTCACGAGCGCGCGACCGCCGCGCAACGGGCAGAAGCCGACGCAGGTCCCCTTTCCGCCTCCCGGATTGGTCCCGCCAACCGAGGGCATCGCGGACGCGAACCAGGGGACGTTCTATTCGTCGATGATGAACATCGACATGGAGATCGGTGAAGGCAATCCCGCCGCCGTCGCCATCCGGTTCCACGTCGCCCAGCACGGCGTGCTGAGCCACATGGACTTCCGCATCGGCTCCGGTCTCGCCGCGCTGACCGACATCGGCAACGTCGGGCAGGCCCTGCGGTTCTATGGAGGGCGCTACGGCATCCTGACCAGCAACACCTCGCCGTTCTGGCCCTACACGCTGATCGACTCGATGTTCGACGGCCAGCGCGAGGCGTCCATTCGCGAGCACATGGCCGGGCTGACCGTGGTGCGGACGACGTTCCGCAACGTGCCGGTCGGGATCAGCATCGATAAGGATTACTCCGATCACCTCTGGCTGAAGGACGCGCGCTTCGAGAACGTCACGACAGCGGCCATCGTCATCGACAAGGCGCAGAACCCGGCCACGCAGATCGGCGTGGCCGACGCCCTCTGCTCGAACGTGCCGGTCTTCGCGCGCTACAGGGAGAGCGCCCAGGCGCGCACGGGACCGGCAGCCGTGTACCGCGTCACGCGCTTCAACCATGGCCTTCACGTGCGCGACGCGGACAGCACGGGCGGCATCGAAACGCAGTTCGAGGCGGAACCGCTACGGGCCTTGCCTGCGCCGCCTCCGGCCGCGATCCGTGCGCTGCCGGCCATGACCGACTGGGTCAACGTCCACACGCTCGGCGTCAAGGGTGATGGCGAGACCGACGACACGCGCGCCCTCCAGGCGGCCATCGATGCACATCGCGTTCTCTATTTCCCGTCCGGCTTCTACATCATCCGCGACACGGTCCGGCTGAGACCGGAAACGGTGTTGATTGCGCTGCACCCGAACACGACACAGCTCGACTTGCCGGACCGCACCAGCGGCTTCGAGGGCGTCGGCGCTCCGAAGGCGCTGCTCGAGGCACCGCAGGGCGGCACCAACATCGTCAGCGGCCTCGGGCTCTTCACCGGATCGACCAACCCGCGGGCGACGGCCGTGCTCTGGATGGCAGGCAAGGACTCGCTCCTCGACGACATCCAGATCCATGGGTTTGCCGGCACGTTCTTTCCACCTGCAGTCAGCGCGACCGTGTTCGGACCCGAACGGCCGAGGGGATCGTTCGCGCCCGGGCGATGGGGCGCGCAGTATCCGAGCATCTGGGTGACGCGCGGGGGCGGCGGAACGTTCCACAACATCTGGAGTCCGAATACGTACGCGCAGTCAGGTTTCCATGTGTCGGACACCACGACGCCGGGGTACGTCTACGAGTTGTCCGCCGAACACCACCTGTTTGGTGAGATCAAGCTGGATCGCGTCGAGAACTGGGAGTTCCACGGGCCACAGACCGAAGAGGAGGCGTCGACGAGTGCCGAGGCCGTCGCCTTCGAGATCACGGATTCCAAAAACATCCTGATCGCGAACTATCGTGCCTATCGCGTGACGCGCAGCTACGCGCCGTTCCCGGCGGCCGTGCGCGTCTACACGTCGGACCGCATTCGGTTCCGCAACGTCTACGTCAACGCCGAGCATGGCTACGGCGTGTGCGACGAGCACGGGTGCGGCACCATCCTGCGCGCCGGCAAGTTCGCCTACGACAACATGCTCGAGGACGTCACGCGCGGCCGGCAGGTGCGCGAGCGCAACGTGGCCGTGCTCGATCTGGACCCGGCCCTCCCGGGCTCGCAGTCACGACCAGACGCCCCACCATCAATGGGTTTCGCCGTCGAGAAGCTCGAAGGCGGATTCCACTCGATCGGAGGGGCAGCGGTCGACGCCGCCGGCACGATCTACTTCATCGACGCACACCAGCAGCGCATCTTCTCGTGGTCGTCGCAGAGCCGGCTGAAGATCGTCCGCGATGCGCGGCTCGACCCGGTGAACCTCGCGTTCGACCAGTCAGGCAACCTGCTGGTGCTTTCCTCGGCAGGGCGGGAGAGCACCGTGTACACGTTCCGGCCCGACGGTCCGCGTGATGCGCTCACGGTGCTGGAGCCACAGCCTCGTCAGGCGGGCACCGCCTTCGCATTGCCGGCGACGGTCTGGGCAGACGGCCAGTTCAGGAACCACCTCGACCTGGCGACGTACGAGTACGAGACACATGCGCAGATGTTCGCGCGAGCGGTGACCACGGCCATGCCGCAGGCGTACGTGTCACCGGACGGCAGCCTGCAGATTCCCGCGAGTCGCGTCTTCACGCAAGGCCCCGACGGTGCCTACCCGGGCATGGACGAGACCGGCTGGCGCTGGTCGCATGCGCTCGACGCGTACAGCCTCATCACGGCGCGCGCCGGCGATCGCGTGTACGTCACGAGCGGTGCCGAGAACCGCACCTATCGCGCCGTCGTGCGCGACGACGGCACACTGGGCGATCTCGCTCGATTCGCGGAGCGGGGCGGTGAGGCGGTCGTCAGCGACCGGGACGGCAACGTGTACGTCGCCAACGGGCAGATCTTCATCTTCCGCTCATCCGGCGAATTCACCGGGCGGATTGACATACCCGAGCGACCGATCGGGCTGCGATTCGGTGGTCGTGACGGCAACACGCTGTACGTGCTCACGCACCGATCGCTGTACGCAGTCCGGAGGCGTTGACTCCGGGCCTCATACGGCGTGCGGACGTTCGCAGCGCGAGTCCGGTGATCACTGGTTGGACGCTGTCGGTGGGCCCCGGGCGCCGTCTCGGCACCGACGCGCCGAAGGAGCGATGGAGTGCCCGGCACCGGGGGTGGCAGTCAGCCGAGTGCGCCACCCGAATCGGTGCGCCGTGTACGCGGGGTGCCGGCCTCGCTGGGCCGCGCGATCGGGCGTTGCGCGATCGTCGCCAGCAGATCTTCCAGCGTCGCCGGCGAGAGGGGCTTCGTGAGGTGATAATCGCATCCGGCTTCGTGCGCCTTGCGACGATCCTCGTCTTGCCCCCACCCGGTCAAGGCGGCGATGTGGACGTGGTTCATTTCCGGCATTTCTCGCAGTCGTCGCGCAACGCCATACCCGTTGATCACCGGAAGACCGATGTCCAGGAAGATCACGTCAGGGTCGCACTGGGTGGCGACCGTGATCGCGGTGCCGCCATCGTGGGCCAGCCACGTGTCGTGGCCGAGACGTGAGACCGCAAGCTCCAGCATCTCCGCGGCATCGAGGTTGTCTTCCACGATCAGCACGCGAAGAGCGCGGTCCGCGGCGACCTTCGGCCGTTCGGACGGGACGGCCGTCGCGGCTTCCACCGTGATCGGCAGCCGAATCTCCACCTCGGTCCCGTGGCCCGGCCCTGGGCTCCGTACACCAATCTGCCCGTCTTGCATCTCCACCAAGCGCCGCGCCAGTGTCAGGCCGATGCCCAGGCCACCGGTCGTGCGTTCGAGAATCGGCTCCGCCTGATGGAACATGTCGAACACTCGCGGGAGGACGTCGGAGGCGATTCCGACCCCGGTGTCGCGGATGCACACGACAGCCTGGTGGGATTGCTCGTCGGCGGTGAACCAGATGTGCCCGGCACGAGGCGTGAACTTCACCGCGTTCTGCAGGACATTGGTGAAGACCTGCACGAGCCGCGCACCATCACCGTCCACGACGATAGGGCTGGAGGGCGGCTGAACGTGCAGTGTCTGCCCCGCGGCGGTCGCGAGTGGTGAGATGGATTCGGCGGCGATCGCCATCAGGCGGGTGATGTCGAGCGGCTCGCGACGCAACTGGATCTTGTTTGCCGTGATCCGGGACACATCCAGCAGATCATCGACGAGGCGCACGAGCTGCCCGACCTGGCGTTCGATCACATCGCGGGCACGGGCCGCAATCGCCGCCGGGGCATCGACTTTCAGCGCCTCCAGGGCGAAGCGAATCGGGGCCAGGGGATTCCGGAGCTCGTGCGCCAGCGTCGCGAGAAATTCATCCTTGCGCTGATCCGCCTCGGTCAGCCTGGCTGTACGGTCGCGGACCCTGAGCTCCAGTTGTCGATTGAGTGCGTCCGCCTCGTTCTTGGCGCGCTGGAGGCCCTCGATGAGATCCCGGTTGGCAAATCGGAGCCAAAACGAGGACTCAATCGCCAGATGGAATCGCCAGCTCGTCACCACCGTCGCCACGGTGAACAGCGCGGCGAGGAAGGCCATCATGATGTGGTCGGGATCGCCCGCGGTGGCCAGGCGTAACGCGGTCAGAAAACCGGCTGGCAAAAGGAAGGTGAGAAACGCCTCTGGCCGTGCCGCAAGAAGCGAAGCGCCGCCGAGCATGACACCGCCGACCGCGAAGACAAGCAGGATCTCGTTCGTGGGCTGACTCGCCGGGTTGAGTACGAACGCGCCGGCCCCCCAACCGAGCGCGGCCATCGCGGTCCCGATCACGAACGCCTGATTCCATCGACCCACCTCCCCGTCGCTCCGTGACGCCTGCCGATACAGGCGCACCAGCACCGATCTGGCCGCGGAGATCAGCAGCATGTACAGCAGCCACGCCACGACCACAACGCGAGGAATCGAATCCCAGTGCGCGTAGGCGAGCAGCGACGCGATGACGAAGGAGACGGCCGTCCCCGTGTCGGCGTTCTCGTACAGCAGGTGAGTTTCTGCCGTACGTACCTGACGTTGATGCTCGAGGCTGGAGGGACCAGCTGGCGCGCGTGGCTCGAGATGCTGACCGAGCCCTGCCGTGGCATCAGCAGCGCGCGAGGCGCGGTGTAGCAGGCGCGCGATACCCATCGCCATGAGCCCTCCCGACGGCAAGCCCTGTCACATGAGCTGGAGCCGGGATGCGGCGAGCGCCACCGGCAGACACACGCACGCCACCAACGGTAGTCGCGTCAATGGTATGCGATCCCCCTGACCATCATTGATGAGTCGGCGTCAGGTTCTGAGGCGTCCCCTTTTTGACGCGCGTGGCCGGCGGGGCCGACACTCACTTCGGCTCGGGCCACCGCAGGTGCTTGTGCAAGAACGCGAACGTGCCCTGGCCGTTGATACTGTGGCCACCCTGGAAGTACTCGATCTCGGTCCGATCGGCCAGGCCGAGCTGCGCGTAGAGGAACTGGACCTTGCCGTATTCGTGGGCGACCCACTGATCGCGCCCGACCAGATCGAGATGCCCACGCTCGACCATGAACGGTCGCGGGAAGATCAGGTAGGCCATCTCGGCGTAGTCGAACGTGTGTCCCCAGTTCCAGTACGGCATCTCCCATTCGATCGTGCGCATGAAGCTGAAGGGCTCGTCGGTCGCGGCGACCTTGCGCGTCCACTGGTTGAAGTCGCCGGAGCAGATCGAAAGTGCGTACTTCTCGAGAATCGCCGGAATGCGCACGGCCGTTTCGCCGCCGTAGCTCAGACCATAGAAGGCCATGCGATCGGCGTCGACGAAGGGCAGCGATCCGAGCCACTCGAGAATGCGTTCGTGCTGGCCAAGGATGAACGAGAACAGCGTGGCGCGAATCGTGTTGGCCTTGCGACTGAGCCACCGGTACCGATCCTCGCCGCGATACAGGTTGTGCGGCGCGAAAACGACGAAGCCGCGATCGGCGAGCGCCGACCCGAAATCGTTGTAATACGACACGTGGCGATCGATCGTCTCGCGCGGCAGGCCATTGCGGCCGTGCTGAACCACGACGACCGGCCGCCGCTCGCCCGCCGCGATGCCCTTTGGCACCACGATCACGCCCCAGGCGAACACGTCGGGCCAGACGTCGAGCACGACATCCCAGGCGGTCCATCTGTCGGTCTCACCGACCTTGCGCGTGCGCGGGTTGAGCAGAAGATATGGCTGGTCGAACACGCCGATGCCGTCCTGGCGAAAGCGCTCGCGATAGACACGCGCGCCTTCGATGAACGTGTCCGGCGGCCACGTCGGCCGCACTTTCTCGGTGTTCCACTTCAACTCGGTCAATGCCGGCAGGACGGCGTAAAGAAACGCCCGGTCGCGAATGTGCTCGGCCTCTCGCACCAATGACTGGACGTACCGCTCCATGTCGAGCACTGTCCGGGCGTGGCGCGCGGCGGGATCGAATCGCTGTCGACGGTCCTCGAGCGGGCCGGCCGAACGTGCCGTGAGCGTGAAGCCCAGTCGTGCTGCAAAATCGCCGAGCGCGCGCGTGGATATCGCGACCACCGGTTGATCGCCGGCGCCGGCGACGAGTGACGGCCTGGGGAACGCCGCAAGGACCGGAATGCGATCGAACTCGGCGCGAACCGATGTGCCGGACGGCGTTTGCCAGGCGCCCTTGCTGCTGGTGAATGCGGCCACCTCGGCGTGCTCGATGACCAGGTGCCGCGGCACGACGAGCGCGGCGATCTCGGCATCACCGAACCGTTCGAGCAGGCTCCAGATGTTGCGATCGATGGGCTCTTGCCAGACGCGTCCGCGGCGATCGAAATAGCCGCTCACGAGCGCCCCATCGATACGCGTGTCGATGGCCGCGGCATAGAAGGCAATCAGCCCGCCTTCCGCATAGCCGACAACGCCGATCTTCGCGGTGTCACCACGGCGGGCGCGGAAGCGATCGACGGCCGCGAGCACTTTCTGGACCTCGAGGCCGATCGGATGCCGGCCCATGTGAAAGGCCTGCCGATAGATCCACTCCCGCCACGTCTGCTGGCTCTGACGAAGCTGCGGATCGTCTGTCTGAATCGGCGTCCGCTGGACCAACGTCGGGACGATCAGTTCGCAGCCGCTCTCGGCCAACAACCGGGCGAACTGACGGTCAGGCGTCAACCCCGGTGCGAGGCCAAGGATCTGTTCTGGGGTCTGCCCGGCATCGGGCACGGCGACCAGAGACGCTGACGGCGCGCCACTTGTGGGCTCGACCAGCAACCCCTCGGCCGTCATCCCGTCGAGCACCGGCCAACGAACCTGCCACACGCGGTAGCCAGCTGCCTCGGCCACCAGTGCGGGGTTGTCGTCG
Organism: Luteitalea pratensis; assembly: GCF_001618865.1. Lineage (GTDB taxonomy): Bacteria > Acidobacteriota > Vicinamibacteria > Vicinamibacterales > Vicinamibacteraceae > Luteitalea > Luteitalea pratensis. The sequence goes on along the minus strand of NZ_CP015136.1, from coordinate 106,274 downwards.
TCCCCGTAGCGTTCGAGTGCTGGAGGGACGCGCGGATCGACGGCGCCGATGATCTCGCGCAGACGATCGCGATTGCCCTGCAGCGAGGCGTCCCACGCGGCGCGCGACGAGCGGTCGTACGTCCAGAATCGGTTGGATCGCGCCTGCGTCTCGGCGATCTGGCGCTCGACGAACCGATGCGCGCCGTCCATGAGGCGGCCGGACAGATCCTCCTCGGGCCAGTCGAGCGCGGTCGTTTGCGCCAGCGGTTCTGCCGCCGGGGGCTGACTGTTTGTCGCTTGCGAACCGATTGGCGACTCGAGCCGCACCGCCACCGTCAGCATCACGACCGCGACTCGTATCAAGAGGGTTCGCAAAGATCTACCTCGCTGGCAGCGGCGACATCGCCGTCACTTGTGCGGGGGCTACCACGATCCCTCGATCATCTGAATGTCACTGCGGAACGGACCGAAGCGGACGCGGCGGGCGGCGGTTCCATTGAGGACGACGGCGATGAAGCGTGAAGCGTAGCATCGGGCCCGAGCGAAATCGAGAGCCGGACTCGTCAATCTGCGCTTCGACGTGGTCGTGTTCGATCGTTCGAGCGGAGTCATCACGCGGCTCAGCAAGGATCCGGAGTCCGGCTGGATGGAGCCACGCCGGTCCCCCGCCATTGACGGAAGCGGGAACGTCATCGCCTTTTCGTCGCGGCGACTCACAGACGATCGTGATCGACGCGATGACTTCGACCTGTTCGTGCACCGACGGTGCGAAGGAGAGGAGCTGCGTTGACCAATCGCACGTGCATCCGCGGGTGTACGTGCTCGGTGGGCGGCGTCGACGTCAGAGTGACGAAGACCAACGTCGGCGCGTGATCGACGCGGTCACAATTCACCTACGGACAGACCGCTGCGCTCGCAGGCTCGCGGCGAAGGATCGCATGCAGCCGATGCAGGTGGAGCACCACGGCGACAGAGGCTCAACCGCCTGCGAGCGTCGCTGCGATGACAAGCATCAGAATCACGTCTCGTCTTCTCCGGGACAGAACGTCAGCGCGCCCGAAGTGCAGCCAGTCCAACGTCGGGCGGCGCAGGAATCCTGATCGACACCCTACCATCGGCGCGGGGTGAAGAGGAGACGCAGGTCAGCGACCGCGCCTCCTCGATGAGTCACATCCCTACTTGCCCAGCAGGCACGCCGCCGACAACCCGATGTGGTCCGAGATCGGCTGCAGCGCGAACGTCTCCGTGTGGCAGGCGCCAAAGCCCTCCTTCACGTAGATGTTGTCGACTCCGCGAGGCGTCTGGCCCTGGCACTGCGCAAGGTTGGCATGCGTCGCCGCAGGGCAGTACGTCGGCTCGGCGAAGAGGGCGGAGAACCCGTTCGACAGCAGGAGTTCGTGGGCGGCCGGCTGGTAGTCCAGGCCGGAGTTGACCGTCCCGACGACGAGGTCTGCCCCCGCATCGATCGCGCCCTGCGCCATGTTGCTCGCCGAGTTGCCGTACTGGAGCACCGACAGGGACGGGTCGATGTCTTCGAGATCGTTGGTGGGGAAGTGCGCGAAGGCGAACCGCACGTGCGAGATCGTCGCGTAAATGGCCGCGCGTCGTATGCCCGCGGTCTCGTAAGGCACCTCCTGGATGTTGCTCAGCGGGCTCCGGCTCAGCACGAGCAGGCCGGGTCTGCCCAGGTGGCCATACTTCACACCCTGGGTCTCGCCACAGATGGCGACGGAACGGAACGCCGCGTCGCGCGGCAGGAACTGCATCGCGTTGTCGAGGCAGGCCGCCGCCAGCTGGTTGAAGGGGTTGTAGTTGTGGATGCCAATGCCGATGCGCAAGGTCAGGCACTCGGACGGCATCGGCGGCACGAGTTGCAGCAATTGCGTCGTGTTCACGCCGTACGCAATCAGGCAGCCCACGTACTGCTGGACGAGATAGTTCATGGTCGGGTCGGTCAGGTCGGCACCCGCAGGATCCTGCGCCATGGTGGCGTAGTAGTGATAGCCATACCTGCGGCTCACGGCGGGATCGGCCAGGATGCGACTCGCCGCATCGTCGGTCCACACCGACTGCAGCACGAGCACGTCGAACTTGGAGTCGGCGATCGTCGTGACAACGTCGGCCTCGTTGGTGAACCAGGGCTGCAGCATCGTGTTCCACGTGCCGATCTTCAGGTTCACGGGTGGTCTGAGCGTCGGCTGCGCAGCAGCCATCCCCGACAGCATCAGGAACAACCCGCCGACCAGGGCTAATTTTGTTCTCATCGATATTTCCTTCACGAGAATGGGACAAGCATGGGCCTTTCGGGCCGACAGATACTCAAGGCTGGCGCGCACGTGAGGGACGACGGTCCCGGCTGCGGGACGACGCCGTAACAGCCGCATTACGGTGAAGGAAGCTCGCATGCGGTCGACCTATTGTAGTGCTGCCGTCGAGAACCGCATCGGCATTCTCGTCGAGGAGGGAAACGCGCTCACCTGGGCACGCCCGACAATCAGCACCTGCAGGAAGACGTGCGTGAGGAACAGCACTCCGGAGCACTTCGTCGCGCCGGCGAGTTGGCCGAAGGACACTCCCGAGAGTGTCAGCGCGAGACCGGTGCTGACGGCTCCCGCCAGGATCCACGGGACGATCACGGACCGTCGACCTGAGGTCGACGGCTACAGTCGTTCTCTACGCTGGAGAGACCCTCCAGCGGGGGGACGACTTCGATCTCAATCGTCGGTCGAGCTCGCCGCAGACGCCCCACTACGCGTCAGGGCAGGGATTCGAGCGTGTCGTCACTCCTCGCGGTATAGCGGCGGCTCGACGAACGGCGCGGTCGGGTCTCAAGGCGCCGGCCCCGCAGCGCAGCAGCGCGCGCCATCACCCGAGGATCGTGAAGAGATCCGTGGCGTCGGCGATTGTGACCATGATTTGTCCAGGAGCAGCGGTCACCAGGTCGGCTATGTCGCACGACTTGGTCTGGCTGGGTGTGGCGCTAACCCCTGCTCCACCTCGCTCAAAGTTCCACCGCCTGTCCCGCCTGCAGTTTCGCCAGCAGCAAGTCGCGAGGACTCGTGGAGGTGAGGTCCTTCAGCCGTTCTGCAAACGGCCAATCGTCGGCCCGCGTCGCGGCATCGGCCAGTTCGTGAAGGTGACCGAGGTGGTATTCGAACATTTTGGAGGCCATCTGGTAACCGCACGCCATCAGCGACTGCGACTCGTCGGGGGTGAAGACGTTGAGATCGGTGCGCAGCTCGGCGATCGCCTGCTGCAGATCCTTACGCACGCCCGACGGGCTCAGCGTCGAGCGCCTGATTGTGTATGCTTCGTCGGCGAAGCTCAGTCGAATCGGATCGGCGTCGAGGCCCGCCTTCAAGTGCAAAAACATCATGCCGCGAACCAAGCCCGTCATCCGCCGCGACGACAGATCGCCGTAATTGGACTGCCGCACCCGTTCCATCAGCGTATCCATGGCGCGCGAGGCGTACGACAGGAGTCCCTTCACCCCGGGTGTGGGCCGCGGCTCGAGCATCAATTGGCCCGACGCGTCGCTCACGAGCAGCACATTGCAGTTGCTGGCCAGCAGCGCCACCGTCCCCTGGTTGTCGTAGACGCCGCCATCCACTAGCTTGACGTCCATCGGTGTCTTGTACGGAGCGTCCAGTGTCATCGGCTCGAACACACCGGGCACGCAGGCCGACGCGGCCACCGCGCGCCCCAGCCGCATCCGCCAGTGGTCGCGGTCGTAACGCGACCATTGCAACCGCGGGACGAGGTCGGTGTCTTCGTGCACCGCCCACGGCGATTCCCCCATCCACGTCGGTGTGAATTGCCACCCATGTCCGGTGTTCACGGTCGTGGCGTTGATCACCAGCGCCGGGACCTTGTGAGCGCGCAGCCAGTTGTGCCGCGACGGATTGAAGGGCTGCTCGTTGACGATCTTCGCGTCGTAGTCCGCGGGCGTGAAGGGCAGATCGTCCATGTAGATCGGCCCCGCCTTGCCAGGCAGGAACCGACGATAGAAGTTCTCCTCGAGCAGGTCGGCGACCTCCTCGCCGTTCATCGCCCCCTTCTTGCTCCTGAACAGGAACCCGATCGCGACTGCGGCTTTCGACGGCTGCACGCCCGCGCGAAGATCCAGGGCTACCGAATCGCTGAAACTCTTGATCAACCGCCGAACGATCGTCATGTAGGCGTCGGGGCCCATCGGCGCGGGGTCGAGCAGGCGCTCGCGCACTGCCAGCCAATACGCGGCGCCGACGATGCTGCCGCCGGAGACGCACGAGAGCACGTCGACGTGTCGCAGCACGTCGAGCTCGGCGAGCCGCGCCAGCACTCCGAGGTGATAGAACGACGCACGGAAGCCGCCGCCTGACAGCGCCAGGCCGACCTTGCCGATGAAGGCCGATCGTACGGCCGCCGAGGCGCCTGGCAGAAGGGCCTCGAAGAACTGGCGGATCGCCGGCTGCTCGAGCGGCCGCGCCGTGTGGAGGTGCGCCAGCGTCGCCAGCTGTCGTGCCGTCGTCTCGAGCTTCCAAAGCGGAGGTCTCTTCGCGTCGGCGAGTGTAGCGGTCGCCTCGGCGTAGCGTCTAAGCCCGAAGAGAGCCTCGGCCCTTGTCGCCGCGTTCCACCAGCTGCCCTTGACCGGCAGCTCCGCGACGATGCGCTCCCGCAATGCCGTGGCGCGCGCCTGCCGTACGACCGGGTTACTGCCGCGTGCCGCGAGGACATCCTCCAGAAACGCGGCGTTGATGTGTGGATACGCGTCGTCGCCCAGCTCGCCCTCTGCGCCACGCTGGTACAACTTCGCCGACTCCTCGAGATCCGGCAGTTGGCCGAGGTCGAACCACTTGCGCTTGTAGATTCCGGCGGCAATGCCGAGCGTTTCAGCGTCTGTCAGCGCAAGCAGATCGCCGAACTCGTTCTCCAGCAATTCGATCGCGCGCGTGTGTCGGGCGGCAGCGCTGAGCTCCTCGTCCTTACTCGTCAGGAGTGCTTCCTGCTGGCATAGTTCGGCGCGAAGAGACCGATCGCGCGTGAACCTGTCGATGACGATTTCACTCTCACGGTCGCTGTCACGAAGCCGCGCCAGCACCGCCCGGGCGAGCGACGGCTCGTTTTCGTGGTCGCGGAGGCCCCGCCAGAGGGCGTCCGCATCCTTGAAATACAAGCATTCCCCGGCGAGAAACGATCGCGCCTGCTTCGTCAGATCGCCCATCAGCCCTCCTGATTGTCGTCACATCTTACCGCTTCCGGAGCATGCCGTCTGTCTGCAACCGCATCGGTTAACTTCAGCGGCCGACTACACGACCCACGTTCGTGTGCAATTGTGCAGATCGTGGTGACGCACATGGCCGTTCGGCCGAGGAGGGCGACCAAGAGCGACGGTCACACCCAGCCAGGCCCATCGATGACGACGTCACTCGGTGCGAACACGAGAAGCGCCGCGCCGGCCACCGTCATGAACGCGGCAAGCGTGGCCGCCCATCGTTGCTGCGCCGCGCTCACAGCACCAGGACCACAACGGGGAGCACGAGGTTGTCCTTCAAGCCCGAGATTCCGTACTTGTTGTGCCAATACACCCAGTCGACGCCGACGTACAACACACCGGGCTTCTGCCAGTACGCTGACAGATCGAGCATCACTCTCGGCGTCGACAGAATCTGCGCCGCGCAGTTGGCGTGGCGGGTGGTGAAATCCACGAAGCCGTTCACTTTCAGAGACGTCTTGCCAGCGCGGATCGGCAGCGACCAGGAGGGAGTGACCTGGAAAGCCGTTGCCGTGCAATCGGTGGGCTGGCCCTGGAAACGGCCGCGATCGATGTAGGCCACCGTATTGACTGCGAGGAAGGCAAACCCCGGTACGTTCAAGCTGAACGTCAGTCCCGGCAGTACGACGAACGGGCTCGGTCCTGTGCTGCGGACGCCGGTGTTCAGTCCAACGGTGACCCCGACGTCACCGAGGATCCCCTTCGAGCGTTCCCGTCCGCTGAGAGCCCGGAGGCTCAACGTCGGATACCACTCGCCGTACACCTCTTTCGCGTTCGCGTCGGCATCGCTCCACGATCGAAGAACGTCGACGAACAGGTAGCTGCTCCACCACCGGCCGGCCGCCGTGTTCTCGAACGTGAAGATGTTCTTGGGAACGTCCTCCGCGATGCCCGGCTCCTGAAAAGTCCAGCCGTAACGGATGTTGACGTTCGAAACCGTGAAGGATTGTTGAGCCTGCGCGAGCGCGGAAGGAGCACACGTCGGCCAGAGCGCCGCGAGAATCGCGCAAGCGATGACCCGGTGCGTCAGCACGTTCATCGGAGTACCCATTTCGGGAAAGCTGATGCACATCCCACTCTCCGCCAGAGCGCGTCAATTGTAGGTGATCAGACCAACCTCGCAGAGGCCAGCGACCAGGAACGCGGCCCCAAGTGCGCGACGCAGCAGCTCGCCATGTGGCGTCGTCTGTTCCAGGAGCGCGACAATTCCCAGGGCCGTCATCCACCACAGATTCATTGCCCCGACCGCAAACGCGGTGGCCATGAGCGCCCAGCAGCAGCCGACGCAGAAGAGCCCGTGATGCACCCCCATGCGCAAGGCACCTATCGGCCCGTCGATCCACCGTGTCAGGAAATAGCCGAGCGGCGTCCGGCAATGGGTCAGGCACGCGCGTTTGAGCGGCGCGAACTGATAGATCCCGGCGACGAGGAAGATGAGCGCGGCGGCGTGCGGTACGACGACATCGCCGGATGGTTCCATCAGGGCCGTCCGCTGCAGACCGCGCTGCAGAAGTGCGGCGCCGAGCGCGTAAGCAAGCCATGCCAGCAAATAGCCGGCGGCAAACTGTGTCGTCGCCACGATCTCGGTGCCCCGCTGCGCCCCGCTGAAGCGATGATAGGCGCGAACCCAGGGCCATGCAGTTGGCGCCATCATCGCCGCCATCATGCCGAACCACATCACCGTCAGCGTGGCAAAGGCGCCGTCGACGACCGCGTGCGCGTGGCCGTTCATCACATCGGCGCCGGGGACGGTGACCGACCGTCGACGCGCCACTCGAAGTGCGAAAAGAGGCCGTGCGACCCGGACGTCCGGAACCGGACGACGCCATCGTCGTACTCCGATTCGCCGAGGGCAATTACCTGCGTGGGGGCATGGATCTGGTTGAAGATGTTTTCGAACAGCACGGGCTTCGACTTGTCGCGGCCGCGAATCCGGGTCACGACGGTCGTGAGTCGATCGACGATGGAGGCGCGCTTGACTGGCCCATCGTCCTCGATGGCGATGGCGCGGAACTCCGTCGGCTGGCGCGTCGCCACAAACCCTGCCAGCTTCTCCCAGGGCCCGCCCGCCAGTCCGAGGAGGATCGTCTCCAGCGCTCGGCGCTGAGCTTCGGATGCCACCTCGTCGATGATGATCGTCTGCAGCCAGCCGCCGTCGATCATCCGTTGCGGCGTGTCGAAGGCGACTATCGCGCGCGTGCCCGCCAACGAGACGGCGCCGAACACGCCTTCGTCGATGCGGAGCGCCCAGTAGCCCTTGCAGCGCTCGTGCGTGCAGTTCTGGCTGAAGTGCATGTGGCCGGGGCACACGAGCGCGCAGGAACAGTTCTCGAAGATCAGGCCGCGGACGTACCAGGATGGATGAGGGGTCATGGCTCGCCTAGAATCAGGTATCCGTGAATCGCGATCTTCGCATCTTGCAGCGCTGGGACCCAGGCAGCAAAGCCAGGCGGCCGTGCCCGTAGTCGATGCGACGGGCGCGTCGTCATGCACGCGTTCATGCGATGCTGATGGCGCCATGCGCAGCTCGACTCCCTGGGCCCGTGTCCGGACCGGCCGCGCGGGTCGGCTCCCCGACGTGTGGGGCCTGCTGCTGATCGCCGCAGCGGTGGCCGCAATGCTGGTGGAGCCACGGGCAGCGACGCTGCAGCCGGGACGTGACGTCATCGTCCGCGAACTCGCCGCCGGCAAGCTGCTCGTCGCGGCGCGCAACCTGCCGGACCCGAACTTCACGGACACGGTCGTGCTCCTCGTGCAGTACTCGCGTGATGGCGCCGCCGGGCTCGTGATGAATCGGCCGTCGGATGTCCCGCTGTCGCGAGCGCTGCCCGGTGTCGCGGCGGCTGCCGGCGCCGTGGCAACGGTGTTCATCGGCGGGCCGGTCTCGCAGCAGGCCGTGCTGGCGCTGTCTCGGGTGGCCTGCGACGCCTGCCCACTCCTCGGCCGCGACGTGTATCTGGTCAACACAGCGGACGCGCTGCAGAAGCTCGCCAAGGGAGCGGACGTGCGCCAGCTGCGCGTGTACCTCGGTTACGCCGGCTGGGGACCGGGGCAGCTCGAGGCCGAAACACGGCAACGCGCGTGGCACGTCCTCAACGCCGATGCTCGCATCGTGTTCGATCCGGATCCCGAGACCTTGTGGCGGCGGGTGATCAGGCAAACAGAAACCGTGCTCGCGCGAACAGCGATACCGGAACATGTGGGTTCTACTGTCGGACGATGACGTTGCCGTGCCGCACGTGTGCGTGCGTCAGGCCGTCCGCCGCCGCAGCCCGACAACAGCTTCACTCCCAACAGCGCGATCGAGAGCGCTACCCTGCGCTCTCGATCACAGCCAGCGTCGGTTCGCCGACCACGTCTCCACCGGGAACCGAAACTGATGCACAGTGCGATCGCGGCCCATCCCCGATCGGCTCACTACTCCTCTGCCGCGTCGAGCAGGAGAGCGAGAATCGGGTCACCACTGGCGAGCGCGGCGAGGATGACGGCTGCGCGTCGCGCTCATCTCGAAACGGTTACCGTCATCACGTGGACTTGGGATATCGTCGTTTTTCTGGCAGGAATGGCGGAAACGGCACGCGTACAGGCCCTCATCGCCGCGGGCCGCAGATTCTACGGCCGCAGTTGGGTGCTGGCGACCAGTGGCAATTTCAGCATGGTCAGCTCGGTGTCGCCATTGCGACTGCTCATCACGCAGAGTGGTGTCCACAAGGGCACCCTGACTGCAGGGCAGTTTCTGACCATCGACGCCAGCGGCCGAGTGGCTGGGCGCAGGAAGGCCCGGCCCTCGGCCGAGGCTCAGCTTCACGTCGAAATTGTGCAGGCACGGGGAGCCGGTGCGGTGCTGCACACCCACTCGGTGTGGAGCACGGTGCTCTCGGAGCGTCATGCCGCAGCTGGTGGTATCGCCATCCAGAGCCTGGAGATGCTGAAAGGGCTGGATGGCGTCACGACGCACACCCATCGCGAGTGGGTCCCGATCGTCGAAAACGACCAGGACATGATCCGCCTTCGGGGCGTAGTGGGGCACCTCCTCCGCGACTACCCATCCATCCACGGGTTCCTCCTGCGCGGGCACGGGCTCTACACGTGGGGGCGGACGCTGGCCGACGCGGAACGACACGTGGAAACATTGGAATTCCTGTTTCAGGTCATAGGAGAACGTCATGAGCCTGATCCGCATTCCTGAACAACAGCGCACGATCACCGGCACCACGGACGTCACGGCGTTTCTCGCCAGCCACGACATCGATTACGAACGTGCCAGCCCCTCGGTGCCCCTGGCCCCAGGAGCGCCGGCCGCCGACGTGCTGGCGGCCTATGCCTCAAAGATCGCCGAACTCAGCGCTCGTGGCGGCTATGTGACCGCCGACGTCATCGACGTCTTCCCCGATACGCCCAACCTCGATGTAATGCTGCAGAAATTCAAGACCGAGCACTGGCACGACGAGGACGAAGTTCGCTTCATCATCGAAGGTCGGGGCGTGTTCCACATCCATCCGGCCAACGGTCCGGTGTTTGCCGTCGAAGTGGAGGCAGGAGACCTGATCCGGGTGCCGCGCGGCACCCACCATTGGTTCGACCTGTGCCAGGAGCACCGCATTCGCGCGATCCGCTTGTTCCAAGATCCATCGGGATGGACACCGCATTACACCGGCAGCGGGGTGGACGCCGGTTTCCAGCCGATGTGTTTCGGGGTGTCGTACCTTCCGGTCGTACCGCCGGGCGTGTGAGCGCGGCCTTACGGTTACGCGGCGTCGAGGCGGTCGTGCTGGACATCGAGGGCACGACCACGCCGCTGTCATTCGTGCACGACGTCCTGTTCCCGTACGCCCGGGCGCACCTCGACGCATTTGTCGGGGACCCGGCAAACGACGAGGTCGTGGCCGGAGTGTCGGTGCGACTCGAGCAGGAACGCGCTGCCGAAGTCGACCCCACCGCCCCGCAATGGTACGCCTCGACTGCGGAGAAGCGCCGGCGCTCGGTCATCTCGTACGCCGTGTGGCTCATGGCTCGCGACCGCAAGTCGCCAGCTCTCAAGACACTTCAGGGGCACATCTGGGCCGAAGGGTACCGGCGTGGCGCTCTGCAGGGCGTCGTCTACGACGACGTGCCGCAAGCGCTTGAACGATGGCACTCAGCCGGCATCACGCTGGCGATCTACTCGTCGGGCAGCGTGCAGGCGCAGCAGCTGATCTTCTCCACCACGGCCGCAGGCGACCTCACAAAATACTTCTCGCACTACTTCGATACGGCGGTCGGCCCGAAGCAGTCATCCGACAGCTACGCGCACATCGCCACGGCGCTCGGCCACGCACCATCGCGCATCCTCTTCGTGTCTGACGTCGGGGAGGAGCTGGCTGCTGCTCGCCTTGCCGGGCTTCAGGTGGTGCTCGCCGTGCGCTCGGACCAGTCGACGTCACGCGAACCCGGTGCCGACCAGATCATCCGAACATTCGCGGACCTCGAGTAGCGCGCGCATCGACGTGTGACTGTGAACTTTCCGGCGCTGGTCCTCCGGAGCTGTCCGAAATCCGTTCTGGCATGTCCCGCGCGAGCCGCTGATCACCTGGCGCTGCTCATCACGCGCGCGTCGCATGCAGATGGGCGTCCCACCACGCGAGCACGCGCGTGCCGATGCACGTCAGCCACTTCGACGGCTGGCCGGGTGGCACGTCCACATCGAACCACACGCGTCCGGGATACCGCTGCTCCTGCAGCCAGGTGCCGTCTGGCCGGCGAGCCTGACGGATTGTCTCGATGGCCTCGGCCATGCGAAGGTCTGGCGCGGTGCCGTCGTGCGCGGTGGCGTCGCGAAAATAGTCCGCCGCGTGCAGGATGGTGTAGCGCCAGCGGAACGGATACGCGAACGTCGTCAACCACGGCGCCACGAGTTCGCCGGTGGACAACCGGCGCATCAGGCGACGCTCGAGCAGGTAGGCCTCACCGGCGTGTCGCGCGGCCCGGAGCGCGTCGGTGCCTCCGGTGGCAATCTCATGGAACAGCAGCGCTTTCAGAGTGTTCAGCGTCGAGTGGAATGATGATCGAGTCGAGCCGTTCACCCACTCGCAGTTCCAGCCACCGTCTCGAGGCGATGCTCGAGGAACCATCGGCCGATGCCCGACACATCGACTCCGAGCCAGGCGCCGTTGGCGAGCGTGTACGCATTGATGCAGCAGTCCACCTCGCCGCCCCAGTACGGCAGGCGCTCGTACTCCCAGCGGCTGTTAGTGGCGAGGCGCTCCGCTGTGCCTTCGAGCGTGGATGCGTCCACGCCCCAGTCGCGGAGCGTGTTGAGCGTCCATGTCGTGGCTGTCCACGGTTGCCCGGCACCCTCGGCGGTTTCGCGACCGCCGAAGTCGAAATCTTTCGGGAAGAACGCGCCGCCTGCCCACTGGCCGTCGGCGTCCTGGAGCGCCAGCAGCCTGCCGCCATGACCTTCGGTGGCGACGCGATCCCGCGTGGCCTTCCAGACCTCTGGCAGTGCTCCAGCAATGTCGCGCTGGACCTGCCACCGCAGCGCGGGGTCAGAGTCCAGGAGCCACTCGACCAGGTCGCGGGTCACGAAGCGTCGTTTCTTTGGTCACGAGGGGGGACGGCCGTGGCTCACGCGCCGGCTCGGCGAGCTTTCGCTTCATTGGCAGCCCGTAGTTCTGGCGCCACCGATCTTCGGTCCGCGGGATGAGCGCCTTCGGGACCCCGCGATGCGTGAGCTTCAACTCGGTGCGGTGATCAGCGCGATGCGCAGCTCGTCAATGATGCCGCGGTCCAGGCGCCTCATCTCGACCGGCGCGCCATGATGCAACTGACGTGCGGCCACCACCGTAATCAAAGCACAGGAACGCCCACGTCGCGCAGGTAGCCGAACGTCTCGTCGTAAAACCCTGGCAGCCGTGTCGGGTCTCGCCGGTCGCCAGGAGGGACAAAGATCACCATCCCCTGACGAGCGCGTGTCAGCAACACGCGATAGGCGTTCAGCAGGTAGCGTTGCCTGTCGCGCTGCTTGACGTTCGTCCAGGCATCGCCCCTGAATGCGTGGTAGCGCCACTGGCCATCGATGCGGCGAAGGTCGGCGTCCCATGTGACGCAGGCCCAGTCGACTTCGAGTCCCTGCACCTGGAACTCGGTGGCGGCGTCCTCCAGGTAGTAGCTCGAGCGCGTGTCTTCCGGATCCCCCAGGAACCAGTGAATCGGATCGACGCTGACTCGCACGTCGATCGCATGTGGCTTCAGGCGCAGGGCCTGCGAGGAGGCCACCAGGCCGTACTGCTCGGAGCCCCGCGCCTGGTCGCGGATCCACTGCTTCGCCAGGGCGAGGTCGCGCGTCGCGATGACGGGGTAGCGGGCGACGACCTCGCGGAGCATGTCCCGGGCGCCTTCCTCGTCGCAGTCGAGCAATGCCTTCACGAATGCCGACACCTTTTCGGACCGGAACGATCGCATGGACGTCGACAGGTGAAGGCGCTGGTCCTGGACCAGATGCCCGGACGCGCTCATCTCGGCGATCGACGTGCCGGCGCCGTACTCCGAGGCCGAGAGGTCGGGCGACAGGTACGTCCGCCAGTGCGGGAACCGGCGCGCCACGGCATCCAGCCACGCGCTGATCCCAGCCTCGCCGGTGTGAATCTCCTGGCCGCCACCGACCAGGCAGACGATCACCGCCCATGCGTCGTGACGATCGAGGTAGGAGATCAGGAACTCCGACTCGGACTGGTCGAAGTCGGCCCTGCCCTTTCGCCGCTTCATGAAGTCGGCGGTCTTCTCGCGGTTCCAGGCTCGTTGCGCCTCGTCGAAGATGACGACGTGGTCGCCGGGTGCCGCCGGATCGCGCACGCCATCGTCGCGGAAGTGGTGCACGTTCTGAATGAACGGCTTGACCTGCTGCCGGATGGCGCCCTTGCGCATTGCACCGTTCTGGCGGCGATACTCGTCGCGCGTCAGCGCCTCCTGCAGCACCGCCACCAATGGACCGTTGCCGGACAGGAACACGGCGCGCGTCTCGCCGAAGTCGCGCCGCTGAGTGGCGACGTTCAAGCCCACCAGCGTCTTGCCGGCCCCAGGCACGCCAGTCACGTAGATGATGGCCTTCTCGCGGTTCTCGCGGGAGCGTTCGATGATCTCCTCGACCGTGCCGGAGGTGATCTGCAGGTTCTTGGCACCGGCGTCGTTCCGCGTGATCGCCTGCACCGAGTGTCTGGAGTAGAGCGCGCGGGCGGCCTCGACGATCGTCGGTGTCGGCTGATACGGCGAGCGGCCCCAACTGTCCGCGTCGATGACGGGGCCGTTGGCATCCCGCAGTGCGTCCGCGATTGCCTGCCGGAGTTCCCTTGGCGCCACCTTACGAGGTGGACGGACGCCATCGACGTGCGGCGTTTCCCACCCTGCGTCGCCTGACCTCGCCCGCGTGGCTACGAGCACCGGGAAGATCGGCGCCTTGTGGCTGGCCAGGTGGAAGTTCTTGAGGTCAAGGCCGTAGTCCCACGCCTGGTTGTAGCCCGCGGTCGTGAACACCTTCTCTCCGCACTTGAATTCGACCGGGATGACGACGGGCCCTGCGATCACGACGGCGTCGATCCGGCTGCCGAGACGCGGGACGTCGAACTCGAGGAAGAGTGCCGCCTCGACGTCCAGCCCGCTGAGCGCTTCCCGAAGAAGCTGAAGTTCCTCTGCCCACGCCAGCTTCTGCGTGGACTCGAGGGCTCGATGCGGGTCGGCCATCGTGAGCCGCCCGATGACCTCATCAAAGGGTGTGGCGAGGAACGCCTGGACGGAGGCGCTGTAGTAGGCGGACGTCCCCCTCACGCTGGCCTGGGGCATAGCGCCTGAAGCTGAACCGGACGACGGGACGGTCGGTGGCGGCACGGCGGCGCCAGGATACTCGAGCCTCACTCGCTCCGAGGCATCACCGTGCGAATCTGGGACCGTTCCGGCGATCCCATTCGCGGGCTCGTGGACGAACAACGGCCGGCCGGCGGTTCACGACCGCTCTCATGGGATCGAACCGACGCATCGAGGCAACGCCGGCCAACCGGCGTCTTGATCATCCGGGTCTCGTCGATGGAGCCTCAGAAAGTCGCCTGATGCTCGTGCGCTGACTCAGGGCCTCTCCTTCGACTGGACTCTACACGATGCCAGCCGCCGAGAAGCCTTGCTCCACGGTTTGAATCTTCTTGGCTCGAGTAGCCGCTGGGTCGTTGCGGAACAGCGACTGCGCCGACGCCACGGCGCCGACACGGCTATCGATGAACTGAGATGTTCGCGACAGGCGTTGCGTCAGCGTCAGATAGAAGATTGCGGCGCATTCTTTCGGGGTGAAGACGAAGTCACCAGAAGAATCCTTGGCCGTCATCACCTTGAACGCGGCGAAGTTGTGGATGCCGCTGTTGGTGTGAACGCCGCCGTGATCGCGCGTGGTGACGACAAAATCGCGCATGTGTTTTGGCTGGCTGAAACGTGTCGGATCGCTGAGGTCGCGGAGCGGCCTGCCATTCGCAAACAGGCGTTCACCGAGCTCCCAGTCGAACGCGCCGAGTGCTTTACCGAGATTGGAAATCAGAATCCCGAAGATGTCCGAGTACGACTCGTTCATCGCGCCGGCTTGGCCCTGGTACTCCAACCGGGAGGTGTGATCGGTGACGCCGTGAAACATTTCGTGCCCGACGACGTCGACGTTTGCCGACAACGAGAGCATCGAGGTCCCGTTGCGGCGTTGGCCGTACACCATTTGAGTACCGACCCAAGCTGCGTTGAACCATTCTCTGGGACCAGCCGGTTCGCTCGACGCGATGCAGTTGATGCTGGAAATGAGCGTGCCGCCCCGGTTGTCGAGGCCATTGCGGCTCAACGTGTCGCGCATGAACTTGGCGACGACCGCGGCATTGGCATGTGCACTGACGGCGCCGGGATCCCAGGTCGGAGGATTGGCGACGAGGCCACCCGGCAGCGCGTTCGCGGGATTGTCGAGATCTTTAAAGCGGAAGTCGAACGTCTGGATGTTGAGCGAGGCATCCACCATCGTTTTCTTCGCACCAGTCTTCGCGGCTTCGAATGTCCTGCTCGTACCGAAGCCGTCAACGGCGGCTTCGGTAACGGCGGCCATCATCGCGGTTCGCGGCAACTCCTTTACCAACTTGCCGGTGTGCGCGTCGACGACGAAGTCCATGCGGAGAGGCACGCGAACCGCGGTTTTGCCTTTGTGGGCGGGGCCTACCGGCACGTCCTGCGCGATGTACACCAGGCGCCACTTGGAGTCGTCGGCATCGTAGTAGTAGTTGAGCTGCGGCGTGATGCCATCGAGTGCCTTCTTCAGGCCGGGCGCCCTCTTGACGGTGTCCATTGCCTCCGCCGGCGAAATCTTCGCGACCGCGCTCACGTTCGAAGGCTTGCCGCAGGCTGAAGTGACGCTCAGTAGACTGTTCTTCTCATCCAGCTCGACCGATACGAGCGAGCCATATACCGGAATCTTGTTGAGCTGCTGGCGAAACTTCACCATCGTCGTTCCCGTCAGGGGGATGCTCTCGGTTCCGAGAGTCCGGTACTCGCTTACGGCGCCGTCGGCGACGGGCGCCACAAGACCGGGAACCGAATCGCTCTCGAGCGCCTGCTTCAGATACAGGCGGGCAGCGGATTCGGGATCCATCTCGGAGACGTTGGTGGCGGCGCCGGCGAATCCGGCGAAGTCACGCCGTTCGGATCGAAGAGCCGAGAAGAGGCGCTCGCTCTTCTTGTCGAGAGCGTGCATGTTGAAACGGCTCAAGCCATTGGACCGAAGGGTTGCCCCGGCTTTTCTGTCAGCTGTCTTCTTCGCGGATTTCTTTGCAGACTTGGTTGCCATGGCGATTCGTCTCCTGCAAGAGCCAGGTTGCTACGTCTCGACTGGCGATGCGTTCACGGCATCGTCTTCAAGACGTGAAAGAGGTGCAGCGGGTGGAACGCGGTAGCAAAATGAGCCGATGACGCAACAGTCCGCTCCGACGCATCCTCACCGACAAAAACGCAGCGCTGTGGCGAAGTTGCCGCGCGTGAGGCCGCGAGAGTGAAGAAGGCTTTCTTGGTCTTGTCCAAGCCTTCCACGGAGCTGTAGAGGAGCAAGGCCGGGTCGAAGAAGGCGAGGACGCCCGCAGCGCCGAGCACAGCAGCCATGTTGGCGGCCGTCGTGCCCGTGGGCGTGTTCGAAATCACACCGAGCCTGAGTCCGAGACCCGATGGGGGTGGATCCTTCAGCCTTTTCAGAATGTCCGTGGCGAACGGAAACGGGTCGAACCCCGTGATGCTGCCGCCGGCTCCGACGCGCCCGACGCCAAGCGTGTCCCCGAGGTCGAAGAACACCACGGTTCCAGCCATAGGGAATTTCAGCTCTCAGACAGAAACGGATTCGATGAGGATCCCGATCTCGCGTGCCTTCCGAAAATGATGCTGAAAGTCGGTGACTGCCGTCCTCACGCGAATCTCCGCGGTCGCAGGACCGGTCATCCACTTTACGCGAATGCTCCCAGCGGGTCGAGGCGGCCTTTCGAGGCCGAGTTCTGGTCGCCACCATCACCGCCGGCATGAACCATCCAGGCGGTTCTCACTGCCCCGCGATCGCCTGGCACGTGGCGTCCGCAGGCAGGCCATGATCGTCGGCCTCGCATGATGTGGATTCCCGATTGTCAGTCCCGACCAACGGACCCTCGCGAGGTGGAAGGGATCTCGTTGACTCAAACCGACGCGCGTGAAATTCTCCGACGCAGGCCCCCAACCTCTACGAAGCAGGCGTTCAGCTAGGGAGACGAACGACGACAGCCATCGAAGTGCAGATCCTGCTGCTCAGTTGTAGAGCGCGACCTGCGACAACTCTGGCACGGTATTCGGCTGCTTCTCCGGTTCGGCAGTCATGCTCATGTAACGGTCCTATTGGCGCTGACTTCGGAAATCGAGAGTTGACTGCATAAACGCTCATGTTCGACATTCCGAACGGGGATGGACGAGATCTCCACGCCGTGGTTGCGAACCCGTGCAAACTCCACGTCGAAGGGAGCGTGAGGAGGTGGTTTGGATTGGCGCCGCGTTGGGCGGCGGCCGCAGTGGCCTTCGGAATCGACAAGTGGCGTCGTTCGCGAGGAAATCGTTACGCGACGCGACGAGGCGCACGAATGGGCCGACCAGCGCGACCTGCCGTGGTTCGACGACCAGGCGCACTTCCCGGACTGCCGCGTCGAGTACGAAGACCGCCACGGCACGCGACCAGCACTGCGGCGTGGAAGGTTACGACGCCGCACTACCGGGGCGGGCATGCCGCCGCCACGGCACGCGCCGGCTTCGCCTGCCATCGCGGTGGCGGGCTCTCCGGGCGTCATGGAGGCAGCCGCAGGGGTAGCGGTCCCCGCGGTGGACTCGCAGAGGAACTCCTCCGATGATCGACCTCCACATCGTGGAACGTCTCAGACGTCAGCACATAGTGCACGAGGTGAGACTGCGGCAGGAAGGGTTCACTCCGAAGCAGGCGGCCTTCCTGTTGCTCGTGCTGCAGCACTCGGGCGTGTTCGTTGAGCGGCAGTAGTGCGCGTATGCAGGCATCACGCACGGCCAGAAGACGCACGACTTCCTGCGTCGGCTCACCGGGAGCGGGCTGGCGCGCGAGGTGCGTCCGGGCGCGCTGCACCGCGGACGCCTCTACCATGTGCACCACAAGCGTCTGTACGCAGCCATCGGCGAGCCCGACAACCGCAAAAGGAGACCCGCGCCCATCGGCACGCTCGCGTCGAGACTGATGCTGCTCGACCTGGTGCTCGACGAGCCGTCGCGCCTCTGGCTCGGCACGTCTTGCGACAAGCGGCAGTCCTTCACCGAGCTGGACGGCGACAAGCGCCTCGACGATGTGGACCTGCCGCATCTGCGCTACGGCATCGGGCGCGACCGCGTGCTGCGGCTATTCCCGACAAGTTCCCGATCGGCACGATAACGCAGGAGCCCGACACGCACGTGTTCACGTACCTCGTCACGCGCGCAACCCGATCGACTTCCGAGCGTTCCTGCAGCGCCACCACTGGTTGCTCTGTTTCGGTGGCCCGTGGATGCTGCGCGTCGCCCTCCCGCGCCCGTTCCATGGCGTCGAGGGCCGCTACTGGAGCGTGATCCGCGAAGAGCTGTTCGCACCCATGGCCCTGAGTCGACCTCCAGGAGTTGGAGTGGTACTGCCAGGAGCGCCTGCACCGCGAGTCTGACCCGTCACCCGCCAGCGACCGGCGCTTCGACGAGGCGGAGCGCCGCTTCAAGACAGCGCGGTGTGCCTCGCTCTATCGCCAGTTCAAGCAGCGTCGCATGGCTGCCCTCTCCGGCGTCGTGACACGCGTGCTGCTGGACAAGATGCAGCGGAAGGAGGCGCGGGTGGAATTCGTGCCGCTGAAGCGGCAGTATTTGCACCTGGCGCCGCTGGTGGCGAGTGGCGTAGACCGAGACGTCCGGCTTGCTCATGGCAACATGGCCGTGGCGGCTTCGCTTATCACGGCGCTTCACCGGCGCAACAGCTCGGACAGCCGACACTGGGGCGCGGTCCCGAGCGACTATTTTTGGGGTCGCATCAGCGTTCGCTGGTGGCCATCGGTGGGACGCGTCGACGGGCCGAGCGCCCGTCAGTAGATCTGCAGCGGCGAGGTGCCGCCTGCCACGCGTATCGCAGAGGGGTTGAACGTGCGACGCGTGCTGTCAGGCCAGCAACGCGTCGCGGCAGTACTCGAAGCTCTTGCGGATCTCGGCCGGACGCGTCGAGCCCTCGGGGACGCGATATTCGAACTCGAGAATCGGCCGGATGTCCCACTTGCCGTCGCGGATCGCCTGCAAGGTCTGGCGGACGGGGGTGTCGCCCTGGCCGAACGGCATGTTCTGCCCGCCGTTGCTCCCGAGCTGCCGGTCCTTGACGTGGATGTGCGGGATACGATCGACGTGTTTGGTGATGAAAGGCAGCGGAGACTGGTTGTGCGTCGCCGTCCAGTGGCCGATGTCGATGTTGGCGCCGTTGTACCGCGCCTCGCCGAAGATCTCCTCGTAGAGCGCGACCGTCCCTTGCGCGTGGTGGTGGTAGGCCATGAAGACCTTGTGCTTGTCGGCAAAGGCGCCGATGCGCTTCGTGTCGCTGCGCGCCTGCGGCAGTTCACTCGAGATGGCTCGAGCGCCGAGGTCGCGCGCCATCTCGAAGAAGTAGTCGAGTTCCTCGTCCGAGACCGCATAGACGTCGTCCACCTTCAGCACGTCGATCAGGACACCGGCCTTTGCGTACAGCTGCCGCAGCTCCTTCACGCGGCTGGACGAGACTGAAAGGCGCCACTTACGGACCTCGTCCGCCTGCGTGCGTGCCGCGGCGACCTGCTCGGGCGTCTGCGTCCGTCCGCTTCCGAGGCCACCCTGCGCCATCTGCTGTGGTGTCGGCACTACCTGGCCCACCGCGCGGGCTGCCTCGCGCGCCTTGGCGGCCTCTGCGGCGGCGCGCACCGTGGGCGATCCGAGGAAATGCTCGACCGGCTGCGCGCGCAGTTCGACCGAGCCGACGCCGAGATCGACCAGGTGCTTCAAAAGGTCCTCGGCGGGGATGTTGTTGCCGAGACCGAGACTGTAGGGCACGTTGAGCCCCACCTGCACGCCGGCCCAGCGCGACATCGGCGCGGCTGCCTGCGCGCCGGCTGCTGCAACGGTCCCGCGTAGTGCCACGCCGAGGGCGGGGACACCCGCGAGTGCGACTCGTCCGAATTGGCGTCTGGTGATGGACATGCTGATCGGCTCGCCTCGTGTCTGGGAGTCGCGAGCGTAGCATGAGGCGGCGCAGGGCTGGCGGTCACTCGCGCAGCTGAACTGCCGACCGAGGTTCAGCGTGCGAACACGTCTGCGCGCCGGGGGGGCGGCCAACCAGTGACGGAGATGCATTCCGAGCGGCGTCGGGCGGCCAGTCGACCCTCACCGCTTGCGGTCGGGCTCTCCCGTTGGTCAACGGCGTAACATTTCCGGGCAGATGATGCGCCAGACGCTCGTCACGCTGAAGGTTGCGACGAAGGGCCGCGGGTTCCACGAGATCACGCGCGACGTCCAGGGGCGGGTCGCGCAGGCAGGCGTGCAGACGGGCCTCTGCACGCTCCACCTGCAGCACACCTCCGCCTCGCTGCTGATCCAGGAGAACGCCGACCCCGACGTGCGTCGTGACTTCGAGCGGTTCTTCGCGCGGCTGGTGCCGGACGGCGATGCGCTCTTCGTCCACACCGCAGAGGGCGACGACGACATGCCAGCGCATGTGAGGACGGCGCTCACGACGGTGAACCTGAGCGTGCCGGTGTCTGGTGGACGGTTGTGCCTCGGCACCTGGCAGGGGATCTACGTGTGGGAGCACCGACGAGTACCGCACACCCGATCGGTCGTCGTTCACGTCATCGGCGACGAGCGGTAAACCTCTCGCATGGCCCAGCGGCGACCTGCGCCCCTGACGGCGTCGCCGGCAAGGGGCGACGCAGGCGGATTCTGTTTCATGAGTCCCCTTTGCCGAACTCCGGTTTGTGAATGAGCCGAGCCCGACGTGCGCTTCACACACAGGCGGGGCCTCGTACATCGGCGTCAGCAGCCGCAGCCGGCGCTGGACGAGTGGAGACGCCATTGGCTCGTAGACGAACACATCCTGGTCTCGCTCGCGCAGCACGATGCGGTACCTCTGACCCATGCGGCTCGTGAAGTGGTGCCACGCCACCAGCTCGGCCACATCGTCGTGCCAATTGCTGCTGCGGTACAGCGACACGAATGGTGTTCGCTGTAGCACGCCGTACACGTTCTGCGCGTCCGAGACGGGGATGGGACGGCCGCCGCGGCGATATGCCAGCCCGTCCAGCAGCGGGTTCGCGTAAGCGCTCGCAATGGTCAGCCTGTCCGTCCACACACCAGTCGTCAGCAGTTCTGCATCAGCCTGGGGACGAGGGCCTGCGGCCGGCGTCAGACCCAACGCACTGTTGACCATGTGGG
This sequence comes from Luteitalea pratensis, assembly GCF_001618865.1. Classification (GTDB taxonomy): domain Bacteria; phylum Acidobacteriota; class Vicinamibacteria; order Vicinamibacterales; family Vicinamibacteraceae; genus Luteitalea; species Luteitalea pratensis. The sequence goes on along the minus strand of NZ_CP015136.1, from coordinate 85,064 downwards.
TCGCTTCGTGGAGCAGCACCTACACGATGGCTTCGAGCGTGCCAGCCCCGATCACGACCGTCCGCGCCGACCCGTCGAAGTCGAAGCAGGTGCGTTCCTTGTTGGTGAGGAGCTCGGACACGTTCTCGTGCAGCACGCCGGCGCGGATCGTCAGGTCGTACACAGGCGCTGGTGCATCCGGATCGACCGTCGACGTCAGCGCCGTGTTGGGCATCCCATCAAGGAAGCTGATCCGACGCAGACGTTCACGCAGCACACGCTGGTGTACGGGTGGCAGCGTCGTGAACGCCCGGCCAGGGACTGACGCTCGGCGTCGCTCAGCACGTGGGCTTTCGGCGTCGGCGGTCGTGCCCTCGTCCCAGAGCCGAAGGATCTCGGCCTTCGACGTTGACTTCGGCGGCGCGTAGCCGCCCCACTCGAGCGTCGCCAACCCGTGCGCCATTGGTCCAGCCGTGCTGAGCAGTTCGTTGGCGAGGTCCCCGAATGTCCTCATGCCGCCGATCGAGAACGTGAACAGCTGGTCGTCGGGGAACATCTCGATGACCCGCCGCGTCAGTCGGCGGTGGCCCTGCCAGTGCCCGAGCAGTGCATCGGTGGAGATGAACATCGTCGGCTCAGGTGTGTTCGTGCTCGCCATGACTCCCCCGCGGAATCGACGGTGTGCAGCCAGAGCTCTGGGCTGAGACTCGGGCCGTCACCGGTGGACCGCGATCCTAGCATCCGCGGTTGGCGACGAGAGCGCCGCGCACCCTCACGCCAGGCACGTCTGGCGCGATACGCCTCCGAGCAACGCCGACGGAACAGTGAACGCGTACGTCGAGATCTCGCGCGGCGACCGACGCCAATGAGAGCTCGACATGCGGCGGAACGCTCGCGCCATCGATCGCATGACGATTGCGGACGGCACGGCGCTCGTAGCCAAGACTCACGCCTTCTTCCAGAGATGTCGGGAACGCACGGGTCAGCCATGCAGCGTCGCGAGATGATCGCTTCATGGCTCATTCACAGCTCTCGTTCAGCAAGACGTCGGAACTCCTCTGGCACTGACGCACGCTTTGCAGCGCTGAACCGTAATCGACGGCTTGCCCTCCGAAGCGCTTGATGGCGTCGGTGGCCTGGTCTGCGCGCGATCGCGCCACGCCCTTCTTCGTGCCAGGACGGCGTCCCTCGTCGGACGCGCAATCGGCAGCTCCAGTTGAACGATCGACTGCTTCTCGAGATGTGACACCGAGATCGCCAAGAGCGAAATCGTCTTCTCGTCAGGGTGATTCTCCATCACCTCGCCGACCGGATCCCTGCGATCTCTGCCGGCGAACCGAAGGGATGCATGCAGCCTGCGCCGTCGGCGAAGGCCTCGTCGATGGACATGCGCTCGATCGACGGCGTGACGTCGCCCAGCACGTCGATGGCCGCAGCGCCGAGCCGCTGATACTCGTCGAAATGTCCGCCTACGAACACGAGGTCGCGACAGAGCTGCCGCGCCTAATTCACCGGTCTTGGCGCTGGCGAGCGACCGTCGGCATCTCGCTGCGCAAGGCGCGGGCGCTCACCGACTAGGCGTTGTCACAGCGTCTTGATCAGGCCGCCGTCGATCACGAAGTCCGCGCCCGTGATGTTCCCCGAGCGATCGCTGGCTAGAAAGAGCACCAGATCGGCGACTTCGTCGGGGCGTGTGAAGCGGCCCGTCACGAAGCCTCCTTGTGATGCGACGACGTGCTGGCGAGCAGTCTCGGGATCCACACCCGACGCCTTCGCAACGGTCGCCGCCACTCCTTCCGGACCGAGCCACAGCGCCGTCTCGACCGGGCCGGGGCTCACGGTATTCATCCGAACTCCACGGGGCCCGACTTCCTTGGACAGCGCCTTCGAGAAGTTTGTCAGCGCTGCCTTCGCCGCGCAGTAGTCGATGACGCCCGGATCGGGAAGGAAGGAATTGACCGAGCTGACGGTCACGATGGTGCCGCCGCCCCGTGCCAGCATCGGCGTCAGCGCGGCACGCGTTGTCCGCACGGCCGCCATGAAGTTCAGGTTCAGCGATGAGAGCCACTGGTCGTCGGTGACGCTCGTGAACCCATCGAGGCGCACGGCAACCGCCCCCACGTTGTTCACGAGGATGTCGAGCCGGTCGAATTCCTCTGCGCGAGCAACCAGCGCCTTGGGCCCATCGGGCGTGGAGAGATCGACTGACACCGCGCGAACGGCATCGTGTGACGCCAGCGCGCCGAGTTCACCGCCAACGTCGCGCGCGCCAGCGATCACGCGCGCGCCCTCGGCGACCAGTGCCCTGGTGATCGCCAGACCGATGCCCTTGCTCGCACCGGTGACCACGGCGACCTTGCCTCGCAGGTTCAGCTCCACAACATGACTCCTTCAAGGATCGGCCAACGTCGCGGCCGAACGCACCAGGGACGAGGGCGCCTGGCTCTCGTCGAACACCGGCCGCTCCGGGTCCACCATCAACCAGCAGGCGGCGCCCACCAAGAAGAATATGCCCATCAGATACAGCGGCACGTCCCAGCTGCCGAACCACTGCACTGAGTACGCCACGATCAGCGGGTTCAGCATCGCAGCCAGGTTTCCGAGCGAGTTCATCGTCGCACCCACGACGCCCACCTGGTTACGTCCGACCTCGATCACGGTCGCCCACGCGGCACCGAGCGTAAACATGGTCATCCCGGTCGCTGCCGCGATCAGAACGGCCGCTGCGACGGGCGACGACGAGCGGGCGGCGGCCAGCAATGCGCCGCCCGCGATGAGGTACGACACCGCACCAAGGCCGCATCGCCCCACGCGCAGGCCATAGCGCGAAGCCAGCCGGTCTGTCACCACGCCGCCCAGCAGATCACCTCTACATCGCCCGTCCCGGCGAGCGACCGCACGAGGTTATGGCGCTGGCTCCGGACGCGGACTGGAGCCGGGCGATCGTGTGGTCGCCAGACAGCCGCAAGGTCGGGTTCGTCATCAACGACCAGCGGCTTGCCGTGTACGACACCCGCAGCTTCGAGTTGGAAGCGATGCTGCTTCTGGTCTCCGATGGCTCGAACGAGGTGCGTTCCGTGGCCTTGGGTAATACAGGCTCCGTGTCGTTCGACCTGGTCGAGCGGGCGGTGATGAATGTTCCGATAAAGGATGGCCAGCGTATGCAGGTCGGGGCTGTCCGGATCGGGCAGTACCGACCGGGCAGCCACGTCGTGAGGCCGGAGCGCATGCTCGGACGTCGGACGCTTGCCGGCCCTGGACCACGCTTGTCACTTCGCCTCGGGCACCTGATGGCCAGCCGCTGGCCACGGATGGGTGGGCACGTCTGCAGGTCCGGGATGGCCGTCACGTGTGGGCGCCGTGGACCAGGGGTCGCGATGCGATCGTGCGGCTTCCTGCGTTCGATCCTGGCCCGTTTGCCGTCCTCGAGGTGAGCGTCAAGGGGAACTGGCGAACGACCGTTCGGAAGGATGTCGTGATGAGTTCGTCGCCGGTCGACTGACGCTGCCAAGCAATTGATCTCGTCGCCCGCGCCCCTTTGCTGGACGGCTTGGCGGTTACGCGGATAGTGCTTTCCCTGCCCTCAGCTGAATGCCCGACGTTTAAATAGCCCACAGACTATTGAAATTTATATAATCAATAGGCTATAAACTATTGGAATTGCTGAATGGAATAGGTTGAAGGCTATGAAATCGCCAAGGATCGCCGCGAAATCGAGGGCCCGTCTCGACGAGCGTCTCGCCCGATTAGGGCCCGCTGAGCGCTATCGGCCGCCCGCTCGTGGCTGGATCAAGGCCGTCCGCGAGGCCCTCGGCATGAATACGGCGCAGATGGCGCGACGCATGGGCGTGAGCCAGCCCAGCATCGTCGGTCTCGAGCAGTCAGAAGAGAAGGAGACCATCCAGCTGGCGACGCTGCGGCGCGCGGCCGAGGCCCTCGACTGCACACTCGTGTACGGGCTCGTTCCGAACAAGCCGCTCGGCGTGACGGTCCGCGAGCGCGCACGTGCGCTGCTTCTTCGGCGGCGCCAGCCCGTCGAGCACACGATGCTGCTGGAGGATCAGCGGGTCGAGGACAGCATCACCGACGCGGAAGTCGAGGACGCCATCCGCGACACGAGCCCTCGCGTGTTCTGGGATTGACGCGCATCGTGACCGACCTGTTCGAGGAGCCAGACGATGCCACGCCGTTGACGCCCGACGGGCGCAAGGGACTGATCCCATCGGACATCGCCTACCGCAGCGAGCTGAACAGGGCCGAGCAGGACAATATCGTGCGGGCCCACGATTGGGCGCTCGCCCGTCGTCGCAACCTCTTGACTGAGAAGTTCGTGAAGGACCTGCACCGCCGCATGCTTGGCGACGTCTGGCGCTGGGCCGGCCAGTTCAGGATCAGTGAGCGCAACATCGGAATGCCGCACTGCGAGATCCCCGTGGCGCTGCGACAATTGCTCGCCGACGCCGCGACCTGGATCGAACACAAGGCCTACCCGCCCGACGAGATCGCGGTGCGCCTTCATCATCGGCTCGTGCAGATCCACCCGTTCCCCAACGGCAACGGCCGGCATTCTCGGCTGATGGCAGATCTGCTCGTGATGCAGCTGGGTCGCGAACGCTTCACATGGGGCAGCGCCAACCTGCGGGACGCGGACGAGGTCCGTCGCCGCTACATCGACGCGCTCAGGGCGGCGGACAACCATGACCTGACGCCCCTGCTCGCCTTCGCGCGGTCCTAGAGTAGCTGGCTCGACCTGTCTCTAATCTTGCCGGAGCGCTGCACGCGATGCGTACCGCTTGCACCGAACGAGCCGATCGCGACACGTCAAAACCGTCCCGTCGTCTTGCGTAAAGGTCGTGCTTGGACTGGCGGGCAGAGACACGGCGTTGGCCAGGAAACATCGCTTGCACATTGATGCCGGGAGCCGAGTGGCCATGCTCCTGGACTACTACGCGTCGCGCCTCGAGGACATCTTGACGTGAGCCGGCGAGTCGACGCGTCACTGCTAGAACGACGAAAGCTGTCTCGGTCGGGTGTGCCGGGTGTCAGGGTCGAGGCCAAGTGAGCGAATCGCAGGGCACACGCCGAGCATTCCGCCGCCAGTCGGTGGCGACCACCCCCAGCAACAGTTGCTGCGCTTGCCACACGTCGATGGGCGCCTGACCACCGGATCGCGACACCACATGCGATCGACCATCTCCCCACACCACAGCCGTGCTCAGCTGTTCCTCGTGAGTGGCAACGCCTCCTGGTGAACTGTAAGCAGGCTCGGCTGACCGGAAGTCGAGACGCTGAACCGCTCTCGAGACGTCGTCCAGACCTGGCGCGTGTTTCTCCGCCTTCAGGCAATAGCCCTCTCCTTCGCTGAGATCGGGATCTCCGCAGTGCACACTCTGGTAGACGGCTGTGCCGGCGCGACCATCGATGTTGGCAGCAAACTGCAGTTCTTGATCTGGAACGCAGACGCCCGTGAAACTGTCCCTCTGAATAGATATCTGAGTGAGCAGATCGGATACGCGAGACGACTGTGGAACTAGTACTTGGCACCGGCTGCCCTCGACAGGAATGCTTGGATCCGCGTCGCCGCATGGGAAAAAGAGAGTGTGGTCTTTTTCGGCTAATCCCCAATGACGAACGCTTTCAACCGCCAACCGCTCTCGGTGAGAACAAACCACGCTCGATAATCGATTGGGCTTCTGATGAAGCCGGAGGCCACGTAGCCCTTCAGACCGGTGGACAGACGGACCTGCTCCCACCCGGGAACGTCCCTGTCGCTGTCGACCCTTTCCACTATGTCGAAATCCAGCGACGCCAGCACTCGAGCGCCGGCACTCGGCTGCTCGCGGAGCCTCACGCCCGTGCCCGTGACCGCCTTGCACTCGACCGAGTCAGCCCGGTCTGCCCAGGCTGAATAGACATAAGGCGTCGAGAAGCTGGCGTTTCCGTCGAACGTCCCGCCCATCGCCAGGGCCCGGCCAAACTCACCCCAGAAGTCTCGCCCGGCATCGTCGATGAACGCCTTCAGGAACTCGATGCCCTCGCCCTCGAAGTCGATGTTGACGTCGGGTTCCGCTATGCGCAGAATCGCCGCCCGATCCCTCCGCAGCACCCCGCGCCCTAGCTGTCGCCGAAAGGCGAGGAAATCAGGATGGCGTGCAGCCTCGTCGCGCGGCAGGAGCCGCGGCCGGAACCTGGTATCCAGCGGTGCGCTGAGCCCGCAGAACGGGAGCGCGGCCGGCGAACTCGGACCCTGCGCCAAGGCATGGACCTCAACCCCAGCCACGGGTACTGCGAGCAGAGCAATCACCACGTGTACGAACACATAGAGCGCACGAGTCCACAGCGGTAGCGAAGGTGCGGCAAGGAGCGCTCTGGACATCGGCTCTGTCGGATTCGGTGGCGGCGTCGCTTCTCAGTCACCCAGGCGACTGCCGGCCGGCACTGCAAAGAATCGGCGGTATCCCGAATTCCGTGCAACGCTGCTGTATCCCTTCGCCCATCGGAAGCTGAGCCTCGGCACAACGGCCTTATGAAATCGTGGGGCGCGCCGATAGGACGAAGGAGCCAAGCTGCCGACGCGTGACCTCACGAACCTACCTGCGCCTGAGCACAGGGTTGCCTCTACTGCCAATGCCTTTCCTGTTGGTGGGGGCTACGGTTGGCTGAGGAAAGGTACCCTCGCCGAGATTCTGGCGTTCTTGGGCTGGGCGGGGCTGGATCATCATGCCGGTGTACGTGCCGCTGGTTGCCCTCACGCTACTCGTGCTCTGGCGGTCATCTTCGCGAGCGCACGGACTTGCCGCGCTGACGATGCCGCCGCTTGCGGCCGTTGGATGGTCGCTAATGCATGCTTCGGGATTTCGTGACCAGACGACAATGCTTGTGGTGATGGTTGGCTATGCGTACGTACTAGTCGTGCTCGCGGGACTCTGGATCGGACAACGCTTGCGGCTGCTGGTTCCGGACTAGATCAGCAAGACGAGCCAACCACGGCAGCCGTGCCCTTCCGGCATGCGTTCACTCGTACCAGGGACCCGCAACCAGGTCCATCGTCGCGCCCAGTCACGGTCTCCAACGCGACATCCGTTCAGTCACACGTCCCATCGTGCTGAAGTCGCATGGCCATACGCCGACGTGGAACCCGCGGCTGAACGACCAGGGCCTGTCCGACGAGTCGCGGGAGACGTTCCGGCGCATCAACCTGCGGTGGCACGACCTGCGGCCTGAGTACGTGTCGCGCCTGGTGGAGCACGCGGTGCCGCTGGCGCAGGCGACCTGTTGGGGCACGCGTCGATCACGACCACGGAGTGGTACGACAACCAGACGCTGGCGAACCTGCAGGTGGCGACGGCGAGATTGGAGCGCGGGCTCGCCTTCCGAGCGGTATCAGTGGATGAGGTCGGGCGCGAGATGGAGGCGATGGCCGGCCCGGAGAGCCGGCCCTACCAAACCGCGGCAGGCCGTAGGCCGAAGGCCGCAGGCGATCCACCCGAGCCCGATTCCGTCCGCGAGCGACGCACAGAGTTCAAGATTCTTTCAAGATCGGGCCTACTGCAGAGCAAACCAGCCGTGCCAAACAGACACGCAGAAGCAGTGCTAAATACTTGAAAGAGAATGACTTAGGAAATTGGCTGGGAGGCAGGGATTCGAACCCCGATAACCGCGTCCAGAGCGCGGTGTCCTACCGTTGAACGACCTCCCAGCACAGGGCGCGGACGCCCGAGAGGAAACAGTAGTGTAGCGAAATTCGCGCGAACGCGGCAAGTCCGCCCTATGCTGGCCTCGTTCGGGCGCGCCCCCGACGAGGAAGGACCTGCGATGGTTCGCCTGCTTGCCGTTTGCGTGCTGGTGACGTCCGGCCTCGGACAAGCTGGCCCTGGACTTCCCCCGTCCCGATACCCCGGCGCTCGCCGCCTCTGCTCCGAGCACGTCAGTGGCGCCGCGATGCACATCTCCTGGGAGTCCTACGCGACCGCCGATTCCCCTGACAGCGTCGTCGCCCACTATCAGCGGACGACCGGCCGAACTGCGACCGCGCGGGCAGACGGGTCGCGCCACTTCGAATGGGACACGGCACACACGATGTCGATCTATCCCGCCGCAAGGAACGACGAGTTCCCTCACTGCGACGTCAAGCCAACGGCCCGCGAACGGGCGATCATCCTGTCGTCGACCGCCGCGCGACCCTGAATGCCGCAGGCGGGCGCCCACAAGCTCGGTGACCGTCGAGCCGCCTTCGCCAAGGCTCCGGCGGCCCAAAGCCTGACGGGCGACGGCTACGGCTAGATCGTCCGTCGAGCAAGCTCGACGGCTACGCACAGAGACGCACACACGGCGCTACTTCTCCGTCGCTGTGAGGAGCGCCACCAGGTGTTCCTTCCACACCGCCGCTGCAGTGTGCGTGCCGTGGCCGACCGTCTTGTCACTGAGCGGCAGCACCATTGCCTTGCCCTGTTTCACGCGACCCATCTCGCGCTCGAGCACGCCCAACTCCGGCGGGTTGATGATGTCGTCGGCAGAGTTGATCGCGACAAGCGGCGCGACGATCTTCTCGAGGCCCGGCTTCGGGTCGTAGTCGCGCGAGGCCTCGATCGCGTAGAGGATGTCGTTGGCGTCGCCGGTCTTCATGTAGGCATCCACGTACTCGTCGAGCACGCGGTCGGCGTCGGCAAGCGTCGGCGCCTGCTTCAACCGGATGATCGGATTGCTGCCCATGAGCCACAGCATCTGCGCCACGGTGCGAAGCCCGCGCGGCTGCGTCGTGTAGTTGCCGTCCTTCCACTCCGGATCCCGGCGGATGGCATCGATCGCCACGCGGCGCCATGCCCGGTTGCGAGCAGACACCTGGTCGGGCAGGCTCGCCAGCGGCATCAAGGCGTCCATCGCACCGGGGTAGGTCTCACCCCACACCCATGTGAGCATGCCGCCCATCGACGTGCCCATCACCAGCCGCAGTCGTGACGCGCCAAGCCCCTCGGTCATCAGCAGGTACTGCGCTCGCACGACGTCCTGGTAGCCGTAGCGCGGGAACTTCGCACGCAGGCCGTCACTCGGCTTGCTCGACTTGCCATGGCCGATCGCGTCCGGCATGACGATGAAGTATTTCGCGGCGTCGAGGGGCTGGCCGGCGCCGAACAGCTCGCCGGCAAAGCCGGGCCCGACAAACTGCGCGCCGGTCCCGCCGGTGCCGTGCATGACGACGATGACGGCGTTGCGGACGCGTCCGCTGGAGTCGCGTTGGGGTGTGCCGACGGTGCGGTAGTGCAGCCGCAGTTGCGGCAAGACCTCGCCCGAAGCGAAACGGAAGTCACCGATGACGTAATCGGCCTCGGTGACGGTGGCTGGCTGGGCAGCGACCAGCCGCGCGACCAGCAGGACGAGGAGCAGGGCACGGATGAGCATGGGTGATCGTACACATCGGGAGTCGGGAGTCGGGAGTCGGGAGTGGGGAGTCGGGAGTCTGGAACCGCTGCGCGTCAGAGATGCCCGTCGAGCAAGCTCGACGGCTACCCCTCAGAGTAGGTGTCGCGCTTCGCCTTCCCATGCCGGGATTGGGGATTCGGGATTCAGACCAGCCGGCAATACGGAACGGCGCCCGTCGACCTGACTTGTCCGCCGGAGCCTTGGCGAAGGCGGAAGGTCGACGGCTACGTGCGCTAACGTAGCGACCATGACCAATGCATCGCGTCGTGTGTGCTACCACGTGGCCTCGAGCCTCGATGGTTTCATCGCCGCGGAGGATGGCAGCTACGACTGGATCCCCATGGATCCGGACATCGACTTCCCGGCGTTGTTCGCGCGCTTCGACACGCTCGTCATGGGACGGCTCACCTACGAGGTGATGCTCGCGTACGAGGGCGGCGTCAACGACAACGGCGTCTACGGCAAGCCGACCATCGTCTTCTCGCGAACGCTGAATCCAGCCGACCATCCGAACGTGCGAGTCACCACCGAGGATCCGGCGGCCGTGGTCGCCGAGCTGACACGGCAGCCGGGTGGCGACATCTGGATCTTTGGCGGCGGCAACCTGTTCCGCCAGCTCGCGGACGCGGGCATGGTCGACTCGGTCGAAGTCGCCCTTGTGCCCGTGCTCCTCGGCTCGGGCATACCGCTCCTGCCCAAAGGCGCGCGGATGCGCCTGTCGTTGCGCTCACATCGGATCTATCCCGGCACCGGCACCGTACTGCTCCAATACGACGTCGTGCGGTAAGCGATGCTCAACGCTTCTTCGCCGCCCGCCGACGCTGAAGTGCACGCGCGACGATCGGTCCGGTCAACTCGCGGACGGCGTCCTTCCCCACCCAACGGCTGCCGGCATCGGACGTGGCCGCGAGACGCCTCGCCACCGCCAGGGCCGCGCCGTGCAGGGCCACATTCCGGCGTCCCGTCGTGCGCAGGGCCCAGCTGACGCCCTTGCGTACCAGGTCGCGCTCATCGGCCGCGGCCTCCTCGACGAGCGGCAACCGCCCGGAGAACGGTGCGTCCTCCGAAATCTTGTCGTGGACGGCGAGACTGGCCATCAGCGCGAACGCCGCGCGACGCACGAACTCATGCCTGGCGCGCGCCCATCGGTCGACGCAACGCCACGCATGCGGCGTGCGATCGAAGAGCACGAAGCACAGGGTGTCGCACACGCCCCAGCTGTCGAAGTCGCGGCACCACCGGTCCATCTGGGCCACCGTGACAGCCGCCGGATCGTCCACGTAGGCCGCAAGCAGCCTGGCCTCGTACACGCCCGACGTCCACAGCGCCTCCGCGGTCGCATGGTCGCAGCCGATGCCACGCGCCAGCTTCTGCACGTTGGCAATCGACACGCCCAGTGCGTTGGCCGACGTGATGCCGAAGCGCTGGAGGTTGGCCAGGTCACGCGGAGTCGCAAGTGCCTCGAGCGACTGCAGGATCTCCGCAAGGGGGGGGATCGGCGAAAGGGCGGGTCTGGCCATGTGGCACGCATGGTACTTCGATGCGCGTTCTAGCCATGGTCCGGGCGCTGCGCGACCTCGCACGGCAACGCTCACCCCGCCACGCGGTGCGTCGCGAGGAGTTCTAGAATGGCCAACGTGACGTCGCCTTCTCCAATCGTCCTCATCACCGGTGGCAGTCGCGGCATCGGCGCGGCCACCGCCAGGCTCGCGGCCGTCCGCGGCTACGCCGTAGCCTTGACATATCTTGAACGGGCCGCGACCGCGCAGGCGCTCGCCGACGAGATCACGTCGTCAGGCGGGACGGCACTGGCGCTCCAGGCAGATGTCAGTGTGGAAGCCGACGTGCTGCGCGTGTTCGGCGAAGTGGACTCACGCCTCGGCACACTCACGGCGCTCGTGAACAACGCGGGAGTGCTCGAGCGCCAGATGCGCCTCGACGAGATGGACGTGCGTCGATGGACACGCGTGCTGACCACCAACGTCGTCGGCAGCTTCCTCTGCGCGCGCGAAGCGGTGCGACGCATGTCCACGAAACACGGCGGGATCGGCGGCGCGATCGTCAACCTGTCGTCGATGGCCTCGGTGATCGGTGGCGCGAACGAGTACGTCGACTACGCGGCGTCGAAGGGGGCCGTCGACTCGATGACTATCGGCCTCGCGAGGGAGACCGCCACCGAACGCGTCCGCGTGAACTGCGTGCGGCCAGGGCCGATCCGCACCGAGATCCACGCCAGCGGCGGCGAACCGGGACGCATCGATCGCATCAAGACTGCGATCCCGATGCAACGCGGCGGCGAACCGGAGGAAGTCGCGAGCACCATCATGTGGCTGCTCTCGGACGAGGCCAGCTACATCACGGGCGCGATCGTCGATGTCAGCGGAGGAAGGTAAGGGACGCGGGAATGCCGAATGCCGCGAATGCCGAATGCCTAACCTGGACGCCGGCCTGATCGGCCGGCGCCGATTTGTCTTGCCGCCTGCGTTATGGTCTTTGTCAAGAAGGAACCGTCGTCCCGGCAAGGCCGGACAGCGACAGCCGACGCCTGGCTGGGACAGCCCGGCGCTACCCGGTAGCCTGTCGTCGGTCATCTCCGACGCGTCGAGCAAGGAATCGCACCCCGCCCGATAACTGGCCGTCAGCGGTGTGGGAAAGACTGCGCCGGCCGACCAGGCCGGCGACCACGTTCGGCATTCCCGGCATTCGCAGCATTCCGGCATTACCACTATTCAGAAAAACACCCGTGTTCCGAAATCGAATCGGCGCGCTGGCGCAGCGGCGGTCGGCTGCAGGAAGTACGGTGAGGTCATCACGCCGGCGTAGCGCGAGAAGTTGGTCTCGTTGAGAATGTTCCAGGCCTGCGCGTAGAACTCGACACCGCGCGGACTCGGCTTCGGACCCGGTGTCGCACCGTCCGAGGCTGACCCGCCATCGAGAAGCTCCGGGCGCCATCCGAGGCGCAGGTTGAGCGTGCGCTGCCACGTGCCGCGCTCGGTGTTGCGGCCGAGACCCTCGGGCCGATCGGTGAAGACCGTGTCGCTGTTGTCGTCGAGCCCCGTACGTACTGTGTACGGCGCGCCCGACGCGAGATCGCCCCACGCGTTGGCGCGCAGTCCCATCGGCAACTCCATGCGCACGAAGCCGAACACGCGGTGCCGCACATCCCATGACGCCGGTCCCCACTCCGCGTCGAGGTCCCGGCTGTCTGCGGGCAGCGTCGTCGGTCCGTCGGAGTCGTTCCACGCCTGTGCGTACTGGTAGCGCACGAGGCCGGACGCCTTGCCGTCCTGTCGCGCGAGCCGGACGCTCGAGTCGAACCCCGCCGATCGCGCGCGACCGGTGGATTCGATCTCGGTGATGCGCTCGAATTCGGGGTCGGGAAAGACGCCGGCGACCGGCGCGTTGGCGTTGAGACTCCGGAGCCGATCCTGCGCGGACTGCCCATAGACGTTCAACTGCACGCGCAGCTGTTGCGAGAAGCGATGCTCGACGCCTACCGACGCGCGGGCCGTGTACGTCATGTCGAGGTCCGCGGCGGACTCGCGGATGATGCTCGGTGGCGGCAAGGCCTCCGCGCCCTGGCCGTCCAGCGGATTGGGGTAGCCGGGATCGCGGATGATGACGTCGCGCAGATGAGTGCCATCGAGCTGCAGCGACTGCTCGTACACCCACGGCTGGTACCACTCGTTGAACAGACCCACGCCGGCCGTCACCGTCGTCTTCGGCCGCTCCTTCGGCGTCCAGGACAGGCTCGCCCGCGGCGCGATGTTGTTGGCATCGTCGAGCAACGACTGGATGTCGTGCCGGAAGCCGAAGCCGAAGCGCAGGCCCTCGCGCATCTCGACCTCGTCGTAGGCGAACCAGCTGAACTCCTGCCGGTCGTACGTCACGAGCGGGTTACCGGTGCGGCGCGAGAACTGCTGCGGCGTGCCCGCCTCGTAGTCAGCCAGGCTCGAGAAGGTGAACACGCCGACGTAGTTGTCGATGCGGTCGGTGCGCGTCCACCCGAGCTCTGTTTCGAAGCCGAATCGCACCTTGTGCTTCGGATGACTGATCAGGTCGACGGTCTGAGCGATCTCGATCTCCTGGTCCCGTCGTCCACCGGCCCGCTGGGCGCCGCCGGATCGGAAGGCATTGGGCACGTTGATGCCGACGGCGTTGCTCACGGAGTCCACCGAGTTGCGGATATCCACGTACTCGAGCCGCACCTCGTTGAGCAAGTGCCTGCCGATGGTGCCGATGGCCGAGATCCGCGCGATATCGCCGATGCTGTCGTCGCTGAACGCGCGCTCGGGCAGCTCGAACTCACCGACGCCGAGGTTGTCGCCTCTCGAGTCCCAGCGTTGGTACTCGCCGCGCAGCGTCTGGGTGGCATTGATCGCGTGCTCGACGCGCAGTTCGGCATCGAAGCGACTGTGCTCCGTGTTCGCCAGGGACGGGACCTCGGTCGGGGCGCCCGTGGCGATGATGGGCTGCGCATCGTAGCCGTCGCGCACGGATAAACGACCCGACATCGACGAGCGCTGCCTGACGATCGGGCCGCTGAAGCTCCAGTTCAGCCGCCGCGTGCGTCCGTCCGGGTGGACCTGCGAGAAGGGCGGCCGGGCGTCCAGAGACTGATCGCGGAGTCCGGCCGAGACCTCGTGCGTCCACGTGGAGCCGCCCGGACGCGTGATGATCTCGACGCGCACCTGCCCGGCGCCCATGCTGTCGGTGCTGAACGGGTCCTTCCGGATGCGCACGACCTGGATCTGGTTCTTCGGCGGGAGCGCGCCACCCTCGAATCCGTTGACGCGGATTTCCGCGCCGACGCCAGCAAGGGCTTCGATCGCGAGTGCGAGCTCATCGAGATCGTCGGGCAATTGCTCGATCTCTTTCGGACTCAAGGTCTCGACCTGTCCATCGGCAGTCGGCGGCACGAAGGTTTCAGGCTGGGCGCGCACGGCCACCTGTTCGGCATATCCGCCGATCGACAAGGTCGCGACGGCCTCGGCCGTCTCCGAGGGTCGCACCGACGCTTCGACCGTGGCCGGTTCGAACCCGGGGAGTTCCACCACGAGCCGGTAATCTCCGGGCGGCACGTCCAGCGTCGCCTCACCCGACGCATCGGTCACCAGGACGCGCGGACCGCCGCCGGCGTCGGCGCCGGGGCTCGAGAACACGACGGTCGCGCCCGGCAGGCGTCCGCCCTGACCGTCCTTCACGATGACGATCAGGTGGCCGCTTGCCTCCCGGGTGTCCTGATCGGACGTCGGGTGCTGCGGAGGCTGCGTGGTCGCACGACCGATGGCGGGTGCGAAGGCGAGTGAGGCGAGCAGGATCAGCGCGGCACGTAGCGTGTGTGGCTGACGCCGTTGAGGAGAATCGAGGCGGCGCATCCTCCCAGAATAGCGGTCACGACAAGGTCGCGGCACCCCAAGAATCGTGAATGACTTGATGCTTGGCTCTTGCCGTCACGCCGGGCGCGGATCGACTGGACTCCGCGACGGCTGATCTTGTACGAGATGGATGGTCCGTGTCGGAAAGGCGAAGCTCGAGCCGGCTTCTTCGACCACCTGCATGAACTCGAGCAGCACGTCCTGCCGGCACTCCTCGAACGCCGTCCAAGTCGTCACCTCGAACCAGGCCATGACTTCGATATCGAGCGAGCTCGAGCCGAACGCCTCGAACTTGACGATCACCGTGTCCGCCCAGATGCGGGGATGCGACCGCAGGACCCGCTCGAAGCCCGCGAGCACGGCCTGCATCTGCTGCCGCGTCGTGGCGTACGTCAGTCCCACCGTCGTCGCGAGCCGCATCCGGTCACGCAACTGGAACGACTCGAGCCGCTGGTCGGCCAGCTTGCCGTTCGGAATGCTGACCACCGTCCGGTCGAGCGTGCGGAACCGCGTCGAACGCAGGCCGATGTCCTCGACGGTGCCGACGAAGTCCTCGACCTTGACGAGGTCCCCGACCCGCAACGGCTGGTCGACGGCGAGCGCCATGGAGCCGAAGACGTTCTCCACGGTCTTCTGCGCGCCGAACGCCAGCGCCAGGCCTCCGATGCCGAGGCCAGCGAGCACAGTGCCGACCGGATAGCCCAGGGCCGCGACCATGGCCAGCACGCCGAGCGCCACGACCGCCCCCCGGAGGATGTTGGAACCCACGGTCAACAGGCTGAGCGTGGCGGGATTGGTCCGTGCCCACGGCCTGGTGAGCGTCAACGCCGCGAACACGGCAATCGTGCGCCAGAGCGCCCAGAACAGGGCAAACACCAGGCCTGACCGCACCAGCGCGCCCACCCACCCGAGGGCGGACGCGCTGAATTGCATGGCGCTGCAACCGAGGCCGAACACCATCAAGGAGAAGGCCAGCGTGAGTGGCCGGCCGAGACTGGCGGCGAGTTGGTCGACCCAGGGATTGGTCGTGCGTGCGGTGATGATGCCGATCAGCGGCCCCGACACCCCCCGCAGCAACCGCGCCGCGACCCAGGAGAGGCCAGCCAGGATCGGCAGTGCGAGCCATTGCCACCACAGCAGCCCGAGCGGTCCGGCGCTCAGGAGAAAGTTGGTACGACCGCCAGTCAGGAGGCTGCGAATCCACCGGTCGGGCAGCTCGCTGTACCAGTCGTCGATGTGCGAGACGGTCATCGGCGAAAACGCCCAGTACGTGCCGACCTTGTCGGAGGTGCGCCTCAAGCGCAGTGGCTGGTCCTCGCCGTCGATCGCCAGCACAGCAACCTGCTCGACCTGAGGCGGCAGACCGTCGTCCAACTTGCCCGCCGACGCACCGGACAGGGTGTCGACGTCGATCAGCCGACGGCTGTCGAGGACGCCCTTGAGCCGCTCGGCGAGTTCCCGTCGCCTGGAGGCGTTGGCCGCGGTGAGCGACAGGTACCGGCCGGCCTCGTCCCAGCGGCTGCGGTTGGCCGCCTCGAGGAAGGCACGGACGGAGGCGGCCGGGGAGTCGTTCGCAATCTCCTCCGGCGGTGGTTCGGCCTCGGGTGGCGCGACAGGGGCTGCCTGGGGCGCCGGCGCTTTCGGCATCTGCGCAAGGACCGGGGTCGTCAGGACGAGCAGCACCGCCAAGGCGAACACGGCGCACCGCAGCGAAGGGAAGGTCTGGGCCATACCCCCATTCCACACCGGGCTCCGTGGCGACGCCAACTCGGCGGCGGACATTGACGCCTAACGCTTAGCGCCTAACGCTTGACGCTTGAGGCTTGACGCTTGACGCTTGACGCCTCCTGCCAGATGCCTGATGTCGAGGGCCGAGGGCCGAAGGACGACGGGTCGTCAGCGAAGCCGCTACATGTTGCCGCGCTTCATCTCCTCGGCCAGGTAATCCGTGGCTCGCCAGGCAATCGCCAGGATGGTGATCGTGGGGTTCTTCTCCGAGGCGGTGGTGAACGACGACCCATCCACGACGAACACGTTCTTCACCTCGTGCATCTGGTTGAACTTGTTCAGTGCCGACTTCTTCGGGTCATCGCCCATGCGGCACGTGCCGTGCTCGTGGATGGCGGATCCGTTCCGATCCGTTGCGCCGCGCGTGTAGTCGACCAGTTCGATTCCGGCAGTCTTCGCGAGTTCCTCGACCGTGTCCCCCATGTGCTGCAGCATCACGCGCTCGTTCTCGCGAATCCGGTAGTCGATGTGCAGCAGCGGCACTCCGTAGCGATCGGTCCTGGTCGGGTCGACGGTGATGCGGTTGTCGCGATAGCCCAGCACCTCGCCGTAGGGGTGCATCTCCACCCAGGCCGGGTAGTGTTTGCGGACATCAGTCTTGAACGCCGTGCCGAAGCCTGGCAGGCGTCCCGCGAAGTGGCCGGCGCCGTCCTCGTGACAGCCGGTAGCCCACAACTGCATGCCGAAACCGCGCAGGTAGTCGCGCCGGTGGCCGTCGCGGTGGTTGAAGCGCGGCATGTACGCATGCTCGCCGCCGATGCCGCGGTCGTCCCTGGTCGCCGACCCGTACAAGGCGGGCATGAACCCGCGCGCATGGAAGCGCACCTGTTCGCAGAGGTAGCGGCCGATGACGTCGCTGCCGTTGCCGATGCCGTTGGGATGCCGCGAAGACGTGGAGTTCAGCAGGATGCGAGTGGTATCGACGCAGCTCGCACCCATCACCACGACCTTGCCGAGCACCTGTCGCTCCACGCCGGTCTTTCGGTCGAAGTACTGGACGCCCTTCGCCAGGCCGTTGTCGTCCACGAGCACGCGGGCGACGACGGCGTTGGAGCGGATCTCGAGCTTGCCGGTCTTCAGGGCATCCGGCAGCAGGTGGTCGGCCGAGCAGAAGAACGACGCCGTGTCACAGCCGCGGCCGCATTGCCCACAGTGATGGCAGGCGGGAAAGCCATTGTGCGCGACCGTCTTGACGGCGCGACGAATCCGGACGAACGGCATCTTCAGCCGCTGCCCGGCCCGAGACAACGCGACCTCGGCGCACCGCATCGCCGGCGGTGGAAGGAAGTGCTTGCTGCCCGGCAGCGAATCGTAGTCGTCGTCGCCGCCGCACACGCCGATCAGCTGATCGACCTTGTCGTAGTACGGCGCGACATCGCTGTAGCGGATCGGCCACGGGATGTCCCAGCCGTCGCGCTCGCCAGCACGGAAGTCCATCTCGCTGTAGCGCAGGCTGACGCGCCCCCAGATGTTGGTCTTGCCGCCGAGGCCCCAGACGCGGATCAACTCGAAATCACGGTCCGCTGGCGTCAGCCAGGGCTGTTCCTCCGGATCGAGCACGAACGGCGGCGGCTGTTCGCCGCGCGCACGGCGCACCCGCGCATCCCACGGCGTCACGTGCGTCCAGAATTTCGCCCGGTCGAACTTCTCGCCGGCATCGAGCAACAGCACGTCGACGCCCTGGCGGGTGAGGTTCCACGCGGCCATGCCGCCGGAGGCGCCGGAACCGATGACGATGACAGGGTAGACCTTCGCGGACGATTGGATCATGGTCACCTGACGAACGCTGAACGCTGAACGATGAACGCCGACGGCCCAAGGCCCAAGGCCGAGGGTGAAGGCCGGCAGCGAAGCCGCTACAGGTTGCCTCGCTTCAGTTCCTCGGCGAGGTAGTCGGTCGCGCGCCAGGCGAGCGAGAGGATCGTGATCGTCGGATTCTTCTCTGACGCTGCCGTGAAGGATGATCCGTCCACGACGAACAGGTTCTTCACCTCGTGCATCTGGTTGAACTTGTTCAGGGCCGACTTCTTCGAATCGTCGCCCATGCGGCAGGTGCCGTGTTCGTGAATCGCGGATCCGTTGCGGTCGGCTTCACCGCGCCGGTAATCGAACAGCTCGATGCCCGATGCATGGGCGATCTCCTCGAGCGTGTCGGCCATGTGCTCGAACATCTTGCGCTCGTTGTCTCGCGTCGAGTAATCGATGTGCAGCAGCGGCACGCCGTACCTGTCGGTCTTCGCCTTGTCCACCGTGATGCGGTTGTCGGCGTACGGCAGCACCTCGCCGAACGGGTGGAGTTCCACATAAGCCGGGAAGCGCTTGCGGACCTCGTCCTTGTAGCCGCTGCCAAAACCAGGCAGCCCGCGCGCGTAGTGGCCGGCACCCTCGGAGTTGGTGCCCGTGTTCCAGAATTGCATGCCGAAGCCGCGCAGGTAGTCGCGCTTGCGATCCGGACGATGGTTGAAGCGGGGCATGTACACGTGCTCGCCGCTGATGCCCTTGTCGTCGGTCGCCGCCTTGCCGTACAGCGACGGCATGAAGCCGCGGGCGTTCAAGCGGATCTGCTCGCAGAGAAAGCGGCCGATGACGTCGCTGCCGTTGCCGATGCCGTTGGGATGATGCAAGGACGTCGAGTTGAGCAGGATGCGCGTGGTGTCCACGCAACTCGCACCGATGACGACGACCTTGCCGAGCACCTGCTGCTCCGCGCCGGTTTTTCGATCGAAGTACTGGATGCCCTTCGCGAGGCCCTTGTCGTCCACGAGGACGCGGGCGGCGACGGCGTTGGACCGGATCTCGAGCTTGCCGGTCTTCATCGCGTCCGGCAGCAGGTGGTCGGCCGAACAGAAGAAGGAGGCGGTGTCACAGCCACGCCCGCATTGGCCGCAGTAGTGGCACGCCGGGAAGCCTCGCACCGGCTTGGTCATGTTGGCGCGCCGGCCGCGGACGAACGGGATCCCGATCGTCGCGCTCGCGCGCCACATCGCGACCTCGGCGCACCGCATCTGCGGAGGCGGCAGGAAGTACTTGCTGCCCGGCAGCACCTCCGAGTCGTCGTCGCCGCCACACACGCCAATCAGTTGGTCGACCTTGTCGTAGTACGGCGCGAGGTCGCTGTAGTGGATGGGCCACGGGATGTCCCAGCCATCGCGCTCGCCGGCACGGAAGTCCATCTCGCTGTAGCGCAGGCTGACGCGGCCCCAGACGTTGGTCTTGCCGCCGATGCCCCAGGCGCGGTTGAGCTGAAAGTCCTTGCCCTCCGGCGTGAGGTACGGCTGCTCCTTCGTGTCGAGGAAGAACTCGGGCGGCCGCTCGCCGCGCGCCCGCCGCGCCCGGTCTTCCCACGGCGTCACGTGCGTCCAGAACTTCGCCCGATCGAACTTCTCGCCGGCGTCCAGCAGCAGCACGTCCACGCCCTGGCGGGTCAGGTTCCACGCCGCCATGCCGCCCGACGCACCGGAGCCGACGACGATGACGGGGTGAACCTTCGCGACTGATTGGACGGGCATGTGGAGAGCTCAGGTAATGCCTAATGCCTAATGCCTAATGTTGAAGACCGAAGGCCGACGGCCGACGGCCCAAGGCCGACTGTGCTCTACCTCTCCCAATACAGCTTCTTCCGCGGCTGGGCGACGGGGGCCAGCTGGTTCAACGTGGCCGCATCATACAGCCGCCCGTTGGCCATCACCATCCGCACCGTCTGGCTCTGGCGGATGTCGGCGAGCGGGTTGCCGTCGAGCACGATGAGGTCGGCGAGCTTGCCGGTTTCGAGCGAGCCCAGGTCCTTGTCCAGGCCGAGATACTGCGCGCCGGCGATGGTCGCCGCCTGGAGTGCCTCGAGGTTGGTCATGCCGCCCTGCTGCAGCATCCAGAGTTCCCAGTGCGCACCGAGGCCCTGCAGCTGTCCGTGGGCGCCGAGCTGGACCTTCCCTCCAGCCGCGAGCACCGCCTTGGCGCCCTTCGAGACGAGCACGTGCGCGTAGTCGTCCGACGACGACATGCCGCGGCGCCGCGCCCGCGGCAGCACGACGTCGCGCGGCACGAACGTCATCAGCCGCTCGTTCCGGAACACGTCGTCATGCTGGTACCAGTAGTTCTCGCCGCTCTGCGATCCGTACGAGACGATGAGCGTCGGCGTGTAGCCGAGGCCGCTTTTTGCAAAGAGCGTCGTCACGTCCTTGTACAGGTTCGGCACCGGCAGGTTGTGCTCGATGCCGGTATGGCCGTCGAGCATCATGGTCTCGTTGTAGTAGAGCAGCGAGCCGCCCTCCGGCACGACGAGCATCTCCTGCTCGCGTGCGGCCTTGATGATCATCTGCCGTGCATCCCGGCGCTGCTGGTTGTAGCTCTTGACCGAGAAGGCGCCAACGGCCTTCATGCGACGCATGTGCGAGCGAGCATCCTCGATCGAGCTGACCACGGACTTGAACGGCGTTTCCGCGCCGTAGAGTATGGTGCCCGTCGAGAACAGCCGCGGCCCGACCAGCGCGCCCGTTCGCACCATCTCGGACATCGTGAACACGGTCTCGGTGTCGTTGGACGGATCGTGCGACGTGGTGACGCCGAACGCCAGGTTGGCCATCAGCGGCCAGTTGGCCTGCGGGATCAGCCCGTCACCTGGTCCCCCCAGGTGCGCGTGGGCGTCGACGATGCCGGGCATGATCGTCTTGCCGGTCGCGTCGATCCGCGTCGCGCCCGAGGGAATGGTGACCCGACCCGCCGGACCGATTGCCACGATGCGGTTGCTGCGGACGACGATGTCGCCGTGGTCGATCACTTCGGCGCGTCCGGTGCCGGCCATGGTGATGATGCGGGCGCCGACCAGGGCGATCTCGCCCGCCGGCGCGTCGCTCGCCTGCGTGAAGCCGATGTTGACGCCGGCCGTTTCCGGCGGCGACGGGACGTCCTGACCGCCTTCGACGAAGGCGAACGTCTTCGTCAGGTCGCGCGTGTACAGCTCGGGACCGAGCGCCCAGTGCACGCGCTGGCTGTCGGCCGACCAATGCAGCGAGAAGCCGGTGTCGCGCGACACCTGCGCCACCGGGTAGGCGGACCCGCCAGGCGCGATGGTCGCCGGGCGTCCTGTGGCCGGCAACGGCATCACGTAGGTACGGAAGCGCTCCTCGAACGCCACCCACTTGTTGTCCGGCGACGGCACGATCTGGATCGCGTTCTCGGACTGGACGTGGACGATCTCGTCGCCGCCCTCGAGGGTGACGCTGCGGAGCACGGCCTGATCTCCGCGACGCTCGCGAAGGAAGATCCGCGTCCCATCGCGGTTGAAGAGTGGCTCCTGGCCGCCATCGGAGACCTTCTTCGATGTACCGCCCGCGGCAGGCACGATGAACACGCCGCTCTCGGCGGCATAGTTGATGTCGCGGCCGGTATCGGGTCCCGTGGCGCGGTACACGATCGACGCGCCATCTGGCGAGAACGAGGGGGCCGCGTACTGTCCCGGTGTGGCGATGACGTCACGGCCGCCCTGCCCGTCGGTGCCAATCACCTTCAGCCGGCCCCTCGCCTCGTCATCCCAGGTCACGTACGCAATCTGGCGGCCGTCGGGAGAGAACGTGGGCCACGCCTCGTGGGCCGGGTCCTGCGTGAGGCGACGCGGCTCGCCATCGGGCAGTCCGCGTACGTACAGGTGCCCGAGAGCGCTGTACACCACGCTGCGGCCGTCGGGCGCCACCTTCACATGTCGCAGCATCCGCACCGGGACGCGTTCTGGCGCCACCTCGCGACTGAACCGCAGCGGGTCGTTGACCGTCTGCTCGACCCCGGCGCGGAACGGGATCCTGGTGCCGGTCTTCGAGGCGAGATCGACGCGCCACAGGCCGCCCCTGCCCCAGATGACGAAGCCCTTGCCGTCCGGCGTCCACGCGTACTGCGCATACACGCCGTGCACCGCCCACGCTTCCTGCAGGTCCTTGTCGAGACCGTCGAACACGCTGCGCTCGACGCCGGTTGCGAGGTCACGCACGAACAGGCGGCTGCCGAGGTCGACACGACGGATGAATGCGAGCGACTTGCCATCGGGGGAGACGCGCGGCGTGATCGAGCCGCCCGGCCGTGCCGTGACCGACCGTTCCTTGCCGGTCTTCAGGTCGCGCCGCATGATCGCGTAAATCGTTCCGAACGGGTCCTTGTTGTATTCGAAGGTCTCCCCGGGCGTGACGTCCTTGCTGTAGTAGAGGACCTGGCCGTCGGGCGAGATCGCCGGCTCGCCGGCATCCTTCTGCCACCCGTTCTTCTCGGTGACCTGCAGGCCATCGCCGCCTGCCACGTGGAACTGCCAGATCTCTCCCGCGCCGAGGGAGCGCTGCTTGACGAAATGCTTTCGCGCGTAGATCGATTGGCCATCTGGCGCCCACGTCGGGCTGTTGACGAACCAGCGGTTCTCCTTCGAGACCAGCGACGGCTTGTTGCCATCGGCGTTCATCACCCAGATGTTCCACAGGCCGTCGCGATCGCTGCTGAACGCGATGCGCTTGCCATCGGGACTGAAGCGCGGCTGCATGTCGAACGCCGGCCCGCTCGTGACGCGCGTGGCCAGGCCCGATCCCGATCCTGCGATCGGCATCGTGTAGAGGTCTCCCAGCAGGTCGAATACGATCGTCTGCCCGTCCGGGCTGACGTCCACGTTCATCCAGGTGCCTTCGTCGGTCTCGAACTCGACGACGTGTGTCGGTCCGAGCGGGGCGGTGATGTCCCAGGCCGGTTCCTTCTTCGCGTCAGCCGCAGGAACCGCGGGTGGCGGCGACGCGGGCGGCGGCTGCGCGGGTGGCTGCTGGGCGGAAAGCGCGATGCCGAGCGTCAACAGCACGGCGAGGGCAGATGCGAATCGTCCTGTCATCAATGGGGAACCTTGCGAGTCGATGCATTCCGCTGGGACAGCCCGCGGCTACCTCATTCTCGAGCGGTCACAGTAGGGTAGTACCGCGCTGTCCCAGCGAGGCGTCTTTAGGCGTCAGGCGTCAGGCGTTAGGCGTTACTTCGCCTCGAGCGCTCGCCACATGTACCACGAGCCGATGCTCCGGTACGGACGCCATGCCTCGGCGTGCGCCGTCATCTCGTCGGCCGTGAACTTCGTGCCATTGCCATAGACCTTCGCGAACCCGGTCACGACGCCGAGATCACCAAGCGGCAGCACGTCGGGTCGTTGCAGGTGGAACATCAGGAACATCTCGGCGGTCCAGCGGCCGATGCCCTTCACCTGCGTGAGCGTGGCGATGACGTCGTCGTCCGACATCCTGTGCAGCCGGCGCGTGTCGAGCGAGCCGTCGGTGACGTGCCGGCACAAGTCGAGGATGTACCGCGTCTTCTGCGTGCTGAGGCCGGCCGAGCGCAGGCTCTCCGCGGGCGTGCACAGCCACGTCGCCGGCGGTGGGCAGGCGGTCACGTTCATCGTCGCCATGACGCGCGTGTAGATGGTGGTGGCGGCGCCGGTCGAGAGTTGCTGGAAGACGATGGCGCGCACCAGGGCCGCGAAGCTGTCGCGTCGTATCCGGGTGCCGAGCGTGCACGGGCCGTGCGCCTTGATCAAGCGCGCCAGCACCAGGTCGCGGCGTGCCAGCGTGCGGGTGGCGGTACGGCAGGTCTCCGGCGTGAAGCGAACGGGTATCATGCGAGCACCTCGGAATCAGTCAAGGTTGGCAAACGAGTCGAGGGTCACGGGGTGGTCGCCGTCGGTGCGGAGGAGGAGGCTGCGGCAACGCGTCAGTTCTTCGGCAACACGCTGATCTGACCAGCCCAGTTCCTCGCGCATGACGGCGGCGATGCGAGCCAGGGCCGGACGACCGCGGTGTGGGGTGAAGGCGAGCTGCGAACGCCGGAACACGAAGTCGGCGACACGCTCACACGCCTCGTGGCGGACCGCGTGCACGACCTGTGCGGCGACGTCCGGCTCGTCGTCCATGAGCAATTGGGCGAGTTCCGGCCGCTCCTCCACCAGGTGCAGCACTTCCGTGCGACGACTGCCATACAGCGTGGCGAGGTGCGCTCGCTGCGACTCGTTGAGCTCGGCCGGCAGGCGGCCTTCAGGGCGGGCGCCGGGCAGCGACGTCGTCGCGGTCGTGCAGCGCGCCGGCACGTCCAGCAGACGGCACACGCGCTGTGTCGCTTCCTCCGCAATCGCCCGGTAGCCAGTCAGCTTGCCGCCGATGATCGACACCAGCCCGACGGGGTTCTGCTCGGCGATCACCCGGTGCGAACGGGTGACGGCGGAAGCATCGCCATTGCGCCGGACGAGCGCCCGTACGCCCGCATTGGTGAAGAACACGTCGCCGAGGCTGCCGACCAACGGCTCCACCGATCGTCGCAGGTACTCGACCTCGGCGGGCGTGGCCGCGACGTCGCCAGGATCATCGTTGTAGTCGATGTCGGTGGTGCCGACCCACGCGTGCCCGAGCCAGGGAATCACGAACATCAGCCGGCCGTCGACCGCAGAGGGCAGCGCGAGCGCGTTGGCTGGAGGGTTGTCGCACGCGATGTGGATGCCTCGTGTGGTTCGGACGCGTGGCCGCGGTGACTGCTGCAGCACACCCGCGGTGCGGTCGAACCAGGGGCCGGACGCGTTCACGACTACGCGCCCGGACACCTCGACCTCGCGTTGCGCGATCGCGTCCTGCACGCGCACGCCACGCATGCGGCCATCGGTCACGACGGCGGCGACGACGCGGGAGTAGTTGCAGACGGCGGCACCGGCGTCCGCCGCGTCGACGATGTTCTCGATGCAGAGGCGCTCGGGCATCGCTGCCTGCGCGTCCGAGTATGATGCCGCGCCCTGCAGGCCGGCGCGCACGAGGCGCGGCTCGGCGGCGCGGACCGCGTCGGCCGAGAGCATGCGATGTCCATCGAGGGTACGGTCGTAGCTGAGGGCGTCGTAGAGCCACATGCCCGCGCGCATCTTCAGCCGCGCGAACGACGAGGCGTCGTAGAACGGCAGCAGGAAGCGTAGCGGCTTGACCAGGTGCCGGGCGATCCGCAGGAGCGTCTCGCGCTCGCGCAGGTCGAGGCGGACGAGCGGGAGGTCGAGCATCTCGAGGTAGCGGAGGCCACCGTGGATCAGGCGCGTGGAGCCGGCGGATGTGCCGCTTCCGAAATCGTCCTGTTCGAAAATCGCCACCCGCAGGCCGCGGCTGGCCGCATCGCGGGCGACACCGCAGCCGATGATGCCGCCGCCGACCACGAGGACATCGAACGACTGGCGATGGAGGTCTGCCGCTCGCATATGGATGGTCGGGGGGTCAGGCAGGCCCCGCGCGACGAGCGCCGGCGCGAATGCGCGCGAGGCTCTCATCGCGTCCCAGTAGCTCGATCGTCTCGAACAGGCCTGGACTGACGGTGCGACCGGTGAGCGACACCCGCACCGCTTGCATGAAGACGCCTGGCTTCACGCCGCGGGCTTCGGCCGTGCCCCGGACGGCCTGCTCGATCGTCGCGGGATCGAAAGGCGCGGTGTCGGCAAGCGTCGTCGCGAGGGCGTCGAGGTGCGCCCCCATCTGCGGCGTCAGATGTTTTGTGGCCGCGGCGGGATCGAACACCACCGGGCGTACAAGCGGCCCGAGGCCCTCGGGGATATCGCCAAGTCGCTTGGCGCGGGGGCGCAGCAGCGCCAGCGCGCGCACGAGCCACGGACGCCCTGGACCGTCGAAGTCGGCGCGCCAGAGCCCGGCCTGCTCGAGCCACGGGCGGGCCTGCGCAATCAGCACATCGTCGGACATCTGCATGATGTGCTGGTTGTTCATCCATTCGAGCTTCTCGGGGTTGAAGACGGCATTGCCGCCGCTGATGCCCTCGAGATCGAAGCGCTCGACGAGTTCGTCGGCCGAGAAGAGTTCCTGGTCGGTGCCGGGGGACCACCCGAGGAGGGCGAGGAAGTTCACCATTGCCTCCGGAACCACTCCCTGCGCGGAGTACTCCATGACCGATGTCGCGCCATGGCGCTTGCTCAGGCGCTTCTTGTCGGGGCCCAGGATCAACGGGACGTGCGCGAAGCCGGGCACCGGTGCACCGAGTGCCTCGTACAGCAGCACCTGCTTGGGCGTGTTCGAGATGTGGTCGTCACCGCGGATCACCTGCGTGATCTGCATGTCCATGTCGTCGACGACGACCGACAGGTGGTAGGTCGGGCAGCCGTCGGACCGCAGGATCACGAAGTCCTCGAGACCAGCGTTGTCGAAGCCGATCTCGCCGTGGACGGCATCGGCAAACACCGTGCGCCCCTCGGGTGGGACGCGGAAGCGGACGGCGCGCGGCATGCCGGCCGCCTCACGTTCGACGACTTCCTCGGCGCTCAACGAGACGCTCGTCTCGTCGTACTGCTTGGGGCCGAAAGCCGAGGGTCCACCATCGCCCGTCTCGCTCGCCGTGGCGCGCGCGTCGGCGCCCCGGTAGTCGTAATAGGCGTGACCGCTGGCCACCAACTGCGCCGCGACGGCGCGGTACCGGTCCAGGCGTTGTGACTGGAAGTACGGCCCGTGGGGACCGCCGACGCCAGGACCTTCATCCCACGTCAGCCCCAGCCAGCGCATGCCGTCGAGGATGCCCTGCACCATCTCATCCGAGGACCGCTCCATGTCGGTGTCCTCGATGCGAAGCACGAAGGCACCGCCGGTGTGCCGCGCGAGCAGCCAGTTGAAGAGGGCGGTACGGGCGCCACCGACGTGCAGGTAGCCCGTAGGCGAGGGCGCGAAACGGACGCGTGGCGGGAAAGTGTGTTCAGGCACTGGGAGGGTCAGTATGCCGCGGTCCGCGTCGGCGCGACAGGTGCTGTTGGGGCTGCCCGAGCCCAGCTCGCACTCCAAAGACAAAGGCGTCTCCGGGGGCTTGCCGAGCCGAAGCTCGCGGCTCCAGCGAAGCCATACGCGAGCGAAGGCTGGCGGTGAGGGAGGGATTCGAACCCTCGGTAGAGGTTTTAGCCCCTACAACGGTTTAGCAAACCGCCGCCTTCAGCCTCTCGGCCACCTCACCGCAAGCGTTAAGTATACGTAAAGTAGGCACTTGCGCAAACGCCTCGATCGAGGGGTGACGGTTTTTCGGTCTGAGACCTGCGCAAATTCGGCCAGAAATCCCGACATCTGCCATTGCAGCTCCGCGCTTTCATCACACCGCGTGTGTGAAGAAATTGCTAATGATTCCGCGCGCCAGCCACCGCAGTCTGGGATTGTGCAGGAAGTTGTGCAGTAGTTCGCCTGGCTCTTCTGGGCGACACTGCCCGCGTCAATCGCGGGTCGAGCCGCAGGGGGGTGCGTCGCTGGTCCTGCCGGGTATCAGCGCCCGCCGCATGCAGCAAGCGGCGCGCGCAATCTTCGCCAACGTGTATCGCCGCCTCGTCCCACGCCTTGGACACGCTCAAGCCATCGGTGCCATCGCACACCGCCTGTGTCGGCTGATCTGGAAGATTCTTCACTAAGGCATTCGGTACGAGGAACGCGGGCCGGCCGTCAGCATGGAGGAAGAACGTGCGAACGCGCAAGATGATCCGCGAACGCTCGGCTATCGCGTCGAACTTTTCTGTCGGCTCCATCGAGCAACCCGCCATGATTGGGAGAGATTTTCGACTCTGGCTCATCCGTGCAGCGTGAGGTTCCCGGATCTAAGAACCCCAAATCTCACTGGCAATCGACTGACGGTGCCTTCGTTTCGTAACCTGCAGAATTCCTGCCTACGCCCTGCGACTTCGTCTCGCGCGAACCATACCATCGCGATCCTGCGAAGCCGTGTCGACATCATTCGGAAGATTCGTGATGGATTCCGATCGCGATAGACGAGAAAGCGACATCGTCGTTCTTGCCGAGCTCGCGTTCGCGGCGCTCAGCGCCGACGGCCATTCGGCGAACATCGGAGGTAAGCATGCTGAAACTGAATACGCGTTGGCGTCGCGCGTTGCTCACCGCCGCCGCGCTCACCGTTACGACGAGCAGCACTCTCCACCAGGATGTGTCTGCCAACGCTCTGGGAGACGGGCATTGGGTTGGCAGCTGGGCCACGGCTCCCCAGGGCGTGATCGGGGCGCCATCGCAGTACAGCAATCAGACGCTCCGTCTGATCGTACGTACTTCAATTGGCGGCAATCAGGTGCGAGTTAGGTTGTCCAACGAGCTGGGGACGCAGCGCATCGTCATCGGTGCTGCCCGCATCGCTCTTCGGAGTGTGGCTGAAAGCATCGACCCAGCGACCGATCGAGCGCTGACGTTTGGCGGCGTTCCTTCGATCACCATTCCGGCGGGTGCTCCGGTCCTGAGCGATCCTGTGGCGCTGGATGCGCCCCCGCTATCCGAGCTGGCCGTCAGCATCTACCTCCCGCATCCAACCTCCGTGAGCACCGTGCACCTCCTTGGGTTGCAGACGTCTTATGTGTCGGCGCCCGACTCGGGGGACCTCACGGATGCCGGCACGCTGCTACCGTCTAGCCCTATCGGATCGTGGCCGTTGCTCACAGGCGTCCAGGTGGACGCGTCTAGGCGTGCCGAAGCGATCGTCGTCCTGGGAGATTCGATCACCGATGGAGCCGGTTCGACGATCAATGCAAACCGACGATGGCCGGACATGTTGTCAGAGCGGCTGCAAGCTCGACCGAGCCTCGATCATCTGGCGGTGCTCAACCAGGGAATCATAGGCAATCGGCTGCTCCGTCCCGGAACGGGCCCGGTGGCGCAGTTACTGGGCGCAGCCGGCCTTGCGCGTTTCGATCGCGACGTTGTCGCCCAGCCTGCCGTGGGTTGTGCGATCGTGCTTCTTGGTATCAATGACATCGGCGCGCCCGCTTCGGAGGCCGTCAGCGTCGATGAACTCATTGCCGGGTACCGCCAACTGATCGAGCGGGCACACCTGCGCGGGATCAAGATCTTCGGCGCCACCCTGCCCCCGTTCGAGGGCGCTACCATGCCGGGCTTCTACTCACCAGAGGGGGAGCAGAAGCGGCAAGCGATCAACGAGTGGATCCGTAGCGCTGGGGAGTACGATGGCATGATCGACTTCGATCGCGCGCTGCGTGATCCTGATCACCCGACGCGATTGTCACCCGTGTACGACAGCGGGGATCACTTGCATCCCAACGACGCAGGCACGCGAGCGATGGCTCAGGCCGTCCCTTTGCGGCTGTTTAGACTGGACTGAATTCATCGTCCAACCACTCTGATTCCTCAGATCTCAGGGCTTGCGAGCTGCCTCGGTGCGGGTCGAATACTGCACGCTTACGGCGGAGAACGTCAATTCGACCGAGCCGAGGCGGATCACATCGCCATCAGTGAGCG
This sequence comes from Luteitalea pratensis, assembly GCF_001618865.1. Lineage (GTDB taxonomy): Bacteria > Acidobacteriota > Vicinamibacteria > Vicinamibacterales > Vicinamibacteraceae > Luteitalea > Luteitalea pratensis. The sequence continues at coordinate 55,243 of NZ_CP015136.1, read as the reverse complement.
GCGTGGGAACGCTGGCGGATCGATCAGCAACGAACGTCCCGTTCTTGCTCCCCAGATCCTGGATGGTCGCGTCGGCGCCAGAGACTCTGATCAAGGCATGACGCCGCGACACGCTGGGCGCGTCGATGAACAGCTCGAGGTCGGGGTCGCGGCCGAGCACATGTTCACCCTCTTTCAGAGCGGCGCGGCCGTCGGGCCAGCGGAGCCGGAAACGGACGCTCGTCTCAGGAGCCGAACTTTTCTCGACCATGGCTGCAGCCGATTCTCGAAACGCGTACCCGAATCGAGGGACCGTCCGGACAAATCGGGCGTGTGTCGCATCATCGCTGAGCGCAGCGCGAATCTCGGCGACGAGATTGACGAGGTTCTTCTCGACCACGAACGTGTCGGGCCAAAGGCGTTCCTGGAGCTCCAGTTTCGAGAGGGCCTTCGGTCGCTCAGCAACGAGGATCTCGAGTAGCTGGTATGCCTTCGGTGAAAGAGCAATCGAATCGACTCCACGTCGCAACTCACGTGCATCGAGATCCAGCACAAAATCGCTGAAGCGATACTGTCCGCTCATTTGAGTCCGTCAACGACGAACAGATCTCCCAAACGACGGAGGAAGGAGTAGCAGTACGCTCGTCCATCCTCTGCGACAACGACCGATCCACGATCGATTTCGACCCCCACGGGATCGGACGGCGCCAGCGTTTTCCAATGGGTTCGGCGTCCGGTCACGATGTCGACACGAAAAACGTCAGCTGTGGGTCGGCCCGGTTGACCTGGTCCGTCCGTATTATCAACGATATAAATGACTCGACCCTTATCGCTCCATCGAATCGGGATGTCCGTTGAGGCGATCGCGGGCACGGGCTGCGCGGGGCCCCCTTCAATCGGATAAAGAGCCCAACGACCGCCGGATCGACCCAGCACCGACGTGTTCTCGCGGACGGCAGCCTTGGCGGCCAGGACGACGCCTTCCGATGTGATCGGCCGAGGGATGCCACTAGGGATGTCCTGAATGTAGCCTTGAGGTCTGTTGTTGCCGGCATCTCCAGTGATGACGACCCGCTTCGAGTCGCTCAGCCAGGCGCCCGCGCTGACTCGCACCAGATTGCCTTTTGGTAGATCGACCACAGAACCGGAACCAGTTGGTAGGAGGATCAGACTGTCCTTGAGCCGGGCGAGGACCCACCTCGCATCCGGAGAAATCGACTGAGGGTCGCCGACGCCGAGGCGAACGGCTGGCGACCCATCGAGCGGCCGGCGATAGGTGAACGCGGTGGTCGACCTGAGATCGTTACCAAGTAGTTCCCTGAAGACCAGTGTTCGCCCATCGGCCGATAGATCGCGCACGGTCCCAGCCAAGCCCCAGCTCAGGTCACGTTCCGTCACGTCGCCCGGCAGCTGGCAGGCGAGGTTGATTCGAATGCTGTTTCGAGAAACTAGCACACGGCCGTCGGCAGAAATGTCGTGGAGCACGAGCCAATCGGGCGCGCGCTGAATCGTCCGCTCCACACCTGCGAGGGAGATCGACTGCAGCCACGGAGCCTGTCTGCCGCCGTCCGTAGCCGTGAACCAGATTTCGTCCGTCAGTCGAGACCAAGCCAGACCGATTCCGGCCCAGTTCTTCGAGAGCGTTGATTTGCGACCGGACCGATCGACGACGGTGATCATCGCCTCTGGCTCGGTCGTGAACAGTCCCGGCCCCTCGAAGAATGCGACACGGATTCCGTCGGGCGAGACACGCAGCGACCACGCAGCGCGCGCTTCATGGACGACGGTGCCCACGGGAAACTCGACCCTCCATGGACGGCCATTCCCCGGATCGCGTACGACGGCGAGTTCGTTCGTTCCTGCGATCCAATCGGCGTCCACGATCCCGTCGAGCAGGTCGCGTCGCGCGCCGCCGGCCAGCGGAACTCGCGCGAGCGTTCGAGCGCCAAAAGCTCGATTGACGTTCTGTGGTCCGAAGAGAACGGCCATCTCATTCGATGGTGAGATCGCAAGGATCCTTCCCGCTTGCAACGACAGGTCGCGCGCATCAAGACCCTCGGGACGGCCAAGAAACATGTTGTACGGCTGTCCCTCCCAGCTCGCGCTGTACACGAAGCTCCGGCCGTCGGGCGTGAACCGCGCGGACGATACGGCGCCGTGTCGGAACGTCACCCTTGTGTACCTGGCTACGGCTGCGGCTGGTGGCGCGAGAGCCATCATTGCGACCAGCACGAGGCCGGTGAGCGCTATCACCGCAACGAGGCCGATCAGAATGAGTCGCCAGCGTTGTCGGCGGCCGAATGTCGACCGCACGGCTTGACTGTGCGCACCAGCCGCAATCCATTCGAGCTCTGTCGCGAGATCGCGCGCTGTTTGCCAGCGACTCTTCCTCTCCTTTGCGAGACACCGCTCGATCACTCGCTCGAGCGCCGGTGAGATGCCCGGCTGGAGGCTCGAAGCCGACAAGGGTTGCGCACCGACGATGGCGGCGATCAGTGCCGAACGTGTGTTCCCGGCGAACGGTCGCCGGCCAGTCATCATCTCGAAGAGCATCACGCCGAACGAGAAGATGTCTGTCCGCGTGTCAGTCTCCTGTCCTTCGATTTGCTCGGGCGCCATGTATGGCAGCGTACCAAGGAGCTCTCCGTCGCGAGTCAAGGGCACGCTCTTCGTGGGCTCATGTGCACCTTCTCGATAGTCACCATCCCGGAGCTTCGCGAGACCGAAATCGAGGAGCTTCACGCCGTTGGGCGTGAGCATCACGTTACTGGGCTTGAGGTCGCGATGAACCACCTCCTTGTTGTGGGCGGCATCGAGCGCCGCGGCGATCTCTGCCGCGATCGCCACAGCGCGATCGACCGGCAGTGCGCCGAGTTCCAAACGTTCGGCGAGCGTTTCCCCTTCAAGAAGCTCCATAACAAGGAACGGAACACCCTCGTGTTCGCCGACATCGTGGACAGTACAGATGGAAGGGTGGTTCACTCGCGCAATCGCACGAGCTTCACGCTTGAACCGATCGAGCTCGTGGCGCTCGACACCACGCGCAGAGGTGAGCACCTTGATGGCTACGGACCGGTCGAGGCGGGAATCCTTGGCGTGGTACACCTCGCCCATCCCTCCGGTTCCGATCAGGGCGACGATCTCGTACGGACCGATTCGACTGCTCACGTCCAGTGACATGTAGCCACCTCGAGTCGCAGGCTCAGCGGTCAACCACGCGCGCTCCAAACGAGCTGACGGCGAGCGGCAATCCGCGGCCTGTGGAATTCGAGTTCTTCTAGATCTACTTTCACTCGAACCGCAGTGGCAAATCGCAGGTGTGGAAGAGGCGCACCGACGGCACCGGAGCCGTTCAAGTCACCAGACAAGGAGGCTTCGCTGCGCTGGAGTCGCCGGACGGGAGATTCCTCTACTACTCGAAGGAGGCAGCCGGCGGCCCCGCGTTGTGGAGAATGCCTGTCGACGGCGGGAAGGAGAACGAGGTTGTCGCGGGGATTTCTGACTGGAGCACCTTTGCTCCCCTGGATCATGGGGTCTATTTCATCCCCCGAAGGGGGCATACTGCTCCAGCCTCTATCCAGTTCCTGAGCTTCGCCGATGGCCGGATCACAACCATCATGGCCATTTCCAAGCCGGTGTTTGTTGGTTTCACCGTGTCCTCCGACGGCAAATCCCTCCTCTACACGCAGATCGATCAGGAAGTCAGCGATCTGATGCTGATTGAGCGTTTCCGCTGAGGAAAGCGAGCCTCATTGCCATTCAGACTGCAACGCTCAGTCGGTGCGAACGCTTGCGTCGGATCGGCGCGGACGCCGAAGGCACACATTGGCATCCGCTCCAGTGTGTCAAAGAGTGTGCCCGAACGCGGTCCGAGGACCATCAGTCGGTAATCCCTTCACGAGAAGTCACGAGGCAAAGCGAGACGTCTGACCGCCCCCTACCAGTTCAGGAACAGTCCCAGTTCCTCGAGGAACAGAGACCAGGCGGGCTCCTCCTCCAGCATCAGATGATTGGCGCTCGGCAGGGAGACATACCGCGCACCCGGGATCTCGGCCGCCAGCAGGCGGCCCTCCTCAGGGGGCACTGCGCGGTCACGGTCGCAGTGGATGACCAGCGTCGGCGCCTTCACGTGCGCCAGGAGTGGTCGGACGTCGATGTCGTCGTCGCGCTCCATGAGCCGCGCCGCATTTTCCGGCGACGTGGACACGCGCTGCAGCTCATCCAACCACTGCTCATGTTCCGGCGTGGCCTGGGGGATGAACCGACAGGTGAACATCTTGCAGAAGGCCGGGTTGTTGAGACCCCACCCGAGTCGCATCAGGCTTACCAGCGCGTGCCGCGCCTCGAGCTCATGGGGCTTGCCGACGTGGTTCAGACCGGCTGCAAATGCGCCGTAGAGCACCAGGTGCGTCACGCGCTCCGGATGCCTCACGGCATACGCGATTGCAATGGGACCGCCACGAGAGATCCCCAGCAGCGGAAATCGATCCAGACCCGCCGCGTCGATGACCGCCTCGAGATCGCGCACCCACGTATCGAAGTTCACGTCCGGCACGTCGCGCTGTGACATACCGTTGCCACGCTCGTCGTAGCGGACGAGACGGTGGTGGAGCGAGAGCGCGGCATGCCAGTGGCGCCAGATCGGGCTCCCCCATTCGAAGTCCAGATGCGTCAGCCAGTTTGACGCCTTCACCAGCGGCGGTCCGTTGCCTGTCGTGGCATACGCGAGGCGGACACCATCGTTTGTCGTGCAGTACCGGATTTCCTGCCGCGCCTTCGTCGCTGAAGCCACGGCTGCCGTGGTCTGAGGAACGGCACCTTCCACCGGGGCGACGAAGCGATAGCCCACTCGCGGCACGGTCTCGATGTAGTGCTCGCCCGTCGCTCGATCCCCGAGCGCCTTCCGCAGCACCGACACGTTGTGATTGAGGTTGTTTTCCTCGACGCTCGTCTCGGGCCACACCGCGTCGAGGAGCTCCTGCTTGGTGACCAGTCGCCCGGCGTTCTCGACCAACACCCGGAGCGTGTCGAACACCTTGAGCCGCAACGGGATGACGTCGCAGCCGCGCGACAGACGCCGCTCGCGGACGTCGAGCTGAAACGGCCCGAATCGATACGCGTTCGACGGTCGAGACTGAGTCATTTCAGCCGGGCCAGCAGACGTTGGAACCTGAGATCGTCTCGGAGGCTGTCGTAGTCGGGATCGTGCTCGACCCAGTCGCGCTTCCCCCACCCGAGTGTCACGAGGCGCTCGAACGTGGCGATGGCCTCCTCCTTCTCTCCGTTCTGCGCCCTGAGACAGGTCGCACACACTAACGTGCTCATGTCGTCTGGATAGAGCTCGAGAGACTCTCGCGACCAGTTCATGGCGCGATCGGTCTGACCATCCACGAAGAGCGCCAGCGAGCCGAGCGAAAGTGCTCGGACATCGACGGGGTTCAGTGCCAGTACTCGCTCGGCTCGCTGGACGCCATCATGGTTCGCGGCGCGCGCTTGCTCGAATTGGCCAAGCATCCTCAGGGACTGCGCAAGGAGAAAGGGGCTTTGGAAGTCCTCCTGGCGGACCTCGGCAGCCGAGTGGAACAGGGCGGCGGAGCGTTCGACGTCGCCACGCGCGAAACTGCTTCGGGCGAAGTAGTAATAGGCATCGAACGAGTTCGGATTGATGCCGATTGCCTCGTCGAACTCCCGCTCGGCCTCGTCGTAGCGTCGTGACAACGAGAGCGCAAAGCCACGTGCCGTGTGAGCCTCCGCGAGTCCGGGCGACAGTTCCAGTGCTCGTCGGCTCACGCGCCCGGCCGCTTCGAGATCGTGGTCGCTGGCGCCAAACCACTCGTACAGCGTGGCGTGTACCGTCGCCAGGCCCGCCCACGCCGGGCCATAGCCTGAGTCCATCTCGATGGCGCGAGCGAACATGGCCCGGCTCCGTTCCAGGTCCGGGTGGCTCATGCGGGGAAGATACTGACGTCCCCGCAGGTAATACTCGTACGCCTCGGATGTTGTGTGGGGACGTCGCAGCGCCGCTCTCTCAGACTCACTCAGGTTTCCGGAACGAAGGGAAGCGACCACCGCTTCGGCGATCTCGTCCTGGATCGCGAACACGTCGTCGAGCGGCCGGTCGAAACGCTGAGACCAACGGCGATATCCGTCGGCGACGTCCACGAGCTGAACTGTGATGCGAAGACGCTGATCCGTCTTGCGAACGCTGCCCTCGAGCAACGCCGCCACGCCAAGCTGTCGTCCGGCGGCGCCGACATCCACCGCGGGACCTCGGAACTGGAACGACGCGCTGCGCGCCGCGACACGGAGGCCGGTCACGTGCGTCAATGCATCGATGATCTCCTCTGCCACGCCCTCGCACAGATAGTCCTGGTCGCGACTCGAGCTCATGTCCGCGAAGGGAAGAACCGCGATGGAGGTCACGCCGGGCCCTGGTGACCTGGAATCGGTCGTGGCCTGGGCGATGGGACCTTCGACCGATGCGACAAAGCGATAGCCCACGCGCGGCACGGTCTCGATGTAGTGCTCGCCCGTCGCTCGATCCCCGAGCGCCTTCCGCAGCACCGACACGTTGTGATTGAGGTTGTTTTCCTCGACGCTCGTCTCGGGCCACACCGCGTCGAGGAGCTCCTGCTTGGTGACCAGTCGCCCGGCGTTCTCGACCAGCACCCGGAGCGTGTCGAACACCTTGAGACGCAACGGGATGACTTCGCAGCCCCGCGACAGACGCCGCTCGCGGACGTCGAGCTGAAACGGCCCGAACTGATACGCGCCTCGGACCTCGGTTTCGGCCACGAATCGCACCTCAGAAATGTTTCAGAAATACGCCAGCGCGCCCAAAGGACGCCGCCGACTGTTCGATTTTACCCTCTGGATCGCGCTTGACCGGACAGCCAAATTCAGGAGGTTCGTCATGAAAGTCAGACGGTTCGCGTGTTCGGTAGCCGGCGCTCTTGCTCTCACTGCCCCGTGGCACTCTTTCCCCCAGTCGCAGGCGGCACACGCCCAGACGCTCACACCGTTGCACCACGAAACTCAGCCGGGGGCCCTCGTCAGGGTCGTCCGTGACTCCACCGAGCGCTTCCGCGACGTGAGGATGGCCGAGGCGGAAGGCTACGCTCTCAAGTTCGGCTGCGTCAGCGGCGGCGAGTACGGTGCGATGGGCCTCCACTACGTGAACTTCCCTCTGGTCCTTGACGGCGTGCTGGACCCGACGCGTCCCGAGATCGTGATCTACGAGCCGCTCCCGAACGGACGCTTGCAGCTCGTCGGTGCGGACTACCTGGTTCTGGCGAGCGACTGGGATTCGAAGAACCCGTCACCCCCGGAGCTCATGGGACAACTCCTGCATTTGTTCGAAAGTCCGAATCGCTTCGGGTTGCCGAATTTCTACACGTTGCACGTCTGGGCGTGGAAGGAGAATCCCACGGGCACCTTCACCAACTGGCACGCCAACGTTTCGTGCGACGCGTTCGGCGGCGAAGACTAGAAGGGACAAGACGATGCCGAAGCTGCTTCCCGATCGGAGCTTCTACCCGTCGCCGACCATGGCCATACAGGCCCCGGCCGAAACGCTTGCCTATGTGGCGCTGCTGAATCCCGATCCGACCGCCAGCGACGCTCTTGCCGTGCTGGACGTCGATTCCGGGTCGCCCGACTACGGCGCCCAGATCGCGTGCGTGACCATGCCCGGCGCCGGCGACGAGCTGCACCACTTCGGATGGAACGCATGCAGCTCGTGCCTGTGTCCGAACGCGCCGCACCCGCACATGCAGCGCCGCTACCTCGTGGTACCCGGCATGCGGTCGTCGCGGATTCATATTCTGGACACGGTGCCCGACCCGCGACAGCCGCGTCTCGTCAAGGTGATCGAGGCCGACGAAGTCATTCGGAAGACCGGCTACAGCCGCCCTCACACTGTGCACTGCGGGCCCGACGGTATCTACATCAACGCGCTCGGCAACGGGGAGGGCAACGGCCCTGGCGGCATCTTCGTGATCGACCCCGAGACATTCGAGATCAAAGGTCGCTGGGAAAAAGATCGCGGGCCGCAGCAGCTCTCGTACGACTTCTGGTGGCACCTCGGGCACGACACGATGATCACGAGCGAATGGGGCACGCCGAACATGGTGGAGAACGGCGTGAACCCGGAGCTGTTGTTGGCGGGCAAGTACGGCAACGCGCTCCACGTCTGGGATCTCAACAGCCGCCGTCACCTGCAGAAACTCGAGCTCGGCTCCGAGTATCAAATGGTGCTCGAACTGCGTCCCGCGCACGATCCCAACGAGACGTACGGATTCGTCGGCGTCGTCACCAGCCTGAAGGATCTGTCGTCGTCGATCTGGATGTGGTACCGCGAGGGAAACGACCGCGGCGGGGCGTGGCGCATCCGCAAAGCGATCGAGATTCCCGCGGAGTCGGCCGCCGCCGATGATCTGCCGCACCTGCTCAAGGGCTTCGGCGCGGTGCCACCGCTCGTTACCGATCTCAATCTCTCGCTCGACGATCGGTTCCTGTACGTCTCGTGCTGGGGCACCGGCGAGCTGAAGCAGTTCGACGTCTCGGATCCGTTCAACCCGATCGAGACCGGCTCGGTGAAACTCGGAGGCATCGTTGGCCGCCAGGCGCATCGATCGCGTCCGGACGAACCGCTCAACGTCGCGCCGCAGATGATCGAGATCAGCCGTGATGGCAAGCGCCTCTACGTGACCAACTCGCTGTATCGCGCCTGGGACGAGCAGTTCTATCCCGACGGCATCAAGGGATGGTTGGCGAAGATCGACGTGCGCGCGAACGGCGGTATCGAGCTCGATCCCGCCGGATTCCTGGAATTCGACGGCATGCGTCCGCACCAGGTCCACCTGGAGGGCGGTGACGCGAGCTCCGATTCCTACTGCTTCTCGTGAGGCGCGCATGACGACGTCGTGGGCGATGCTGATCGCGCTCGGCGCGTTTCACGGCATCAATCCTGGAATGGGGTGGCTGTTTGCGGTGGCGCTCGGGATGCAGGAGCGCCGCCGCGGCGCGGTGCTCCGGGCGCTCGTGCCACTGGGTGCCGGGCATGCGCTGGCCGTGGCCGGCGCGGTCGCCGCCACGCTGGCCATCGGAGCCGTGATCCCGATCGGCCGGCTGCGCTGGCCGTTGGCCAGCGTGCTCGTCTCGTTCGGCGCCCTTCGGCTGTTTCGTCACCGGCACGTGCGCTGGGCGGGCATGCGCGTGAGCATGCGAGGACTCACGTTGTGGTCGTTCCTGATGGCCACGGCCCATGGAGCCGGGCTCATGGTGGTGCCGGTGTTCGTGGGCATGTCGATGGCGGATGAGGGAGTGCACACGCACCACATGGCCGCCATCGGGGCTGGCGCAGGGACCGCCCTCCTCGCCACCGGCCTGCACGCTGTGGGCTATCTGGCGGTGACTGCGTTCATCGCAGTGCTGGTGTTCGAGAAGCTCGGCGTGGGCATACTGCGCCGCGCCTGGATCAACCTCGATGTGATCTGGGCAGCCGCCCTGATGGCGACCGGGGCGCTTACCCTGCTGCTATAGGCCGGTCCGACGTCTGGCAATCGGCAGCCAACGCCGCAAGCCGCCGCCTTCAGCCTCTCGGCCACCTCACCGCGAACTCTAACTCTGGCTGAAATCAGCACTTTGCTGATCGCGATTCGACCTGATATATTCGTAGATATATTCATGCCGACCACGGTGCACATTCCCGATCCGTTGCTGAAGTCGGTGGACCGTCGCGCGAAGGCGCTCGGGATCAGTCGAAATCGTCTCGTCGTCCGCGCCCTGGAGGAGGCCGTTCGCGTGCGTTCGGGGTGGGCACCAGAATTTCTGGAGCGGTTGCGACGAGTGGATCGCGAGACGAGCGCGGCAGCCGACGAACTGCTCAACGCCGTGAAGCAGGCGCGGCGCTCGAAGGAGCCGCGCGACCTGTGATGTACGTCCTGGACACCAACGCCGTGTCAGCGCTCATGAAAGGCACCACGGCAGTGGTCGAACGACTAGTGACAACCACACCGGCCGACGTCGCCGTACCGCAGCCGGTGCTTGCAGAGATCGCGTTTGGCATCGAGCGCTTGCCGCGGTCGAAGCGCCGGGCAGCGCTGCAGTCGCGCTTCGATCTCATCTCCGCAGAGCTCCCGCGAGCCGAGTGGACCGATGTCGTCAGCCAGACCTTCGGCCGCATCAAGGCGACCCTGGAACGTCGCGGAACGCGGATTGAGGATTTCGATGCCGCCATTGCGGCACATGCGCTCGCGCTCGATGCGACGCTCGTCACGGCCAACGTCGATCACATGATCCGAGTCCCCGGGCTGCGCGTCGAGGACTGGAGCTGAATTGGTCAGCCGAACCGCCTGCCTGGTCCGACCGCGCACGAATCGGACCGCTCCGGGACACGGCCGGCGACCAGCGATCCTGTGCCGCGCGAATCGTCTCTGATTCATGGATGACGTCACGACGACTTCCTCGAGTCGGCCCTCCGTTCGGCCCAGTACATGCGCATGCGTTCCGCGATCGCTTGTCGTTTCTTCAGTGTCAGCCGCCGCCTTCCACCTCCGCTCGTTGGCGTCGTCTTCTTCGGCTTCGCCGCCGGCGTATGCCCCTTCTGTTTGGACGACACGGCAACTGTGACGGCGGGCGATGGCTCTCGCGGAACCGCGCTGGCAGGCCGCTTCGCCGGTGTCGCCGGGGCCATCTCGATGCCGAACATCTCCGAGAGTTGGTCGCTCTCGAGCACCTTCGCACCGGCTGGGCGCCTGCCCTTCTTCGAGAGATCGGCCCCCGCGTGCGCAATCAAATCCTGCTGGTCGACCTTGCGGAGCGTGAAGAGCAGCTCCGGCTGGTGATCCAGTCGCGCGCCGATCCCGTACAGCACCGCCGACACGTGTTTGCACATCGACGCCCAGTCCGGACAACTGCAGGTGAAGATGATGTCCTTCGGTGACGGGAACAGCCCCGTCCTCTGCTCGCAGAGGCGCGCCATCACGCCCTTGGAAAAGCGTCCCTGCAGGAGCTCTACGAGCGAGTCGATAGCGCCCGAGCAGTCCTTGCAGATGGCGCTCCAACGGGATCGCGGTACCGGTCCGACCGTCACCTCCACGTCGTACATCGTCGAGCCGCTGACGAGCGCCGTGACGCGGCCTGGCCCGACCTGTAGATCGACCACCGATCCGTTGCGCACATAGGTCCGTCCGCGCGGCAACCGATTCGCGTAGTCGCTGTAGCGTTCGAGGTTGTCGCACCAGGCTTCCCCCCAGAACGTCCTGGCGATCTTGCGGCCTTCAATCGCAACCGGCGATATCCTGCGGCCCTTCTTCTGGAGCTTCGCCAGTTCGCGCGCGGCCTGAGCCTGTCGAGCGCCGACCGAGACGTATGGCCTGAAGCCGTAGTCGTCGTAATAATCCATCCTCACTCCTCGAACGCGGTGTGGAGGTCGAGCGCGACGAGCTTCAACAGCTCGTCGTCCTTCATTTCAGTCAACAGCATCTCGCCACCGCCCTCGAGCAGATCCTGAGAGAGCTGGCGCTTGGAGTCAGTGAGCCGATCGATACGTTCTTCAACGGTCCCCCGGCAAACGAACTTGTGCACCAGCACATTCTTCGCCTGACCGATGCGGAACGCACGGTCGGTGGCCTGGTTCTCGACGGCCGGATTCCACCAGCGATCGAAGTGCACGACGTGTGAGGCGGCGGTGAGGTTGAGGCCGGCGCCGCCGGCCTTCAGCGAGATGACGAAGAACGGCACACGCTCATCCTCCTGGAACTGCTTCACGAGCGGCTGTCGCTTGCCCACCGCGGTTTCACCGTGCAGGACGAGGCCCGGGCGGCCGAAGACCGATTCGAGGAACGCGGCCAGTGGCGTGGTCGCCTCGCGGAACTGCGTGAACACGAGCACCTTCTCCTGCTTCGCCGCGATGACCTCAGCGATCTCACGCAGTCTCGCCAGCTTGCCGCTGTCGGCCTCGCTCCACGCGCCATCGCCCAGCCATTGGGACGGGTGATTGCAGATCTGCTTGAGGCGCATCAGAGACGCGAGCACGACGCCGCGACGCTTCATCCCCTCGGCTCGCTCGAGCTCACTCGCCAGTTCGGCCACCGATTGCTGATAGAGCGCTGCCTGCTTGCGTGTCAGGGAGCAAAACGCCCTGACCTCGGTCTTGTCCGGAAGGTCGGCGATCACCGACTTATCGGTCTTCAGGCGCCGAAGAATGTACGGACGCACGAGCGCGCGCAGCGGTGCGTACGGGTTGTGGGGTTGTGATGAGAGGCGTTTGGTGAACGTCGAGAACGCTTTTCCGGATCCCAGCAGGCCGGGGTTGAGAAAGTCGAAGATTGACCAGAGATCGCCGAGGCGATTTTCCACCGGTGTCCCGCTGAGCGCGATGCGCGCCCGCGCATCGATCTGCTTGGCGGCCCGTGTTTGCCTGGCGCCTGGCGTCTTGATCGCCTGTGCCTCGTCTAGGATGGCGAAGCGCCACGGCATGGCGAGCAATGCGGGCACGCGCAGCAGCGATCCGTAGCTCGTGATGACGAGATCCACGCCGGCCATCCGGTCACGATCAAGCGCCCTGAGTTCCGGGCTGGTCATCGCCGAGGGATGCGCGATGATCGCGGTCAGGGTCGGCGCGAAGCGCTCGATCTCTGCAGTCCAATTGGCCAGCAACGACGCTGGCGCAATTAGGAGGCTGGTGCGCCGCGTCTCCTCGGGTGTGATACGCGCTCGCATCACCAGCAAGAGCGCCAGCACCTGCATCGTCTTGCCGAGGCCCATGTCATCCGCGAGGCAGGCGCCCAGGCCGAGGCTGGAGAGCAAATGCAGCCATCGCACGCCGGCCTGCTGATAGGGGCGCAACGTCGCCTTCAGTGCGGCGCCGGGATCCAGTTGCGCCAGTCGGGCCGGATCGCGAAGGCCGGCGAGCGTCTTCGCCAGCCATGGCCCGGCGACGACGGATGCCCAGTCCGGGGCGGTGGCCGCAACGATGTCGCCTGGCACGTGCGCGCCGGCGAGAAGTCGCATGGCTTCGCCGAAGGAGAGGCCCTCCCGTGCGGCGGCCGTCTCCACTGCTCGGAACTCGTCGAGCATCCGGTTGAGTCTTTCACGATCGATTTCGACCCAGCGTCCACGCACCAGGTGAAGGCCGTTCGACGCAGCGAGCAGTTGCTCGATCTCCGCCTTGGTCAGTGGTTCGCCGTCGACGGACACGCCCATCTTGAAGTCGAGCAGCGCCTCCGTACCGAGACCCGACGGCGGCTTCCCACCGACGGTGGCCGTCACCCGAGGACGTGGTGGACGATTGCCGCGCCAGCCGGTCGGGACGCGCACGATGACGCCGGCGGTCTCGAGACGTGGAGTATCGGTCAACAGCTGAAACGCCTCGTCGGGCGTCCACCGCAGCGGGTGATAGATCTCGCCCGACTCGACCATCGCCTTCAGCCACGGACACTCGGCGGCGGCGCGCTGGACCGGCAAGAGCAACGACAACAATTGCGATCTGTTGGCGGCGCCGGCGTATTCGCTCAACGCGCGGCCGAGCGGCAGGTGCTGCGCCCTGGCGTCCGTCGAGAGTCGGGTCGTATAGGTCGCCAGAAACGCGAACGGCGCATCATCATCGCGGCGATTTTCGGCAAGATTGAAATGGACGCGACCAACGAGATGCCATGCCGGGTTCTGACTCTGCAGAAATGCCTGGACCGATGTCTTCGATTCGGCGAGCTCGGATCGAAACGCTGTTGCGGCCTCGGTCCAGAGGGCTTCGAGAACCGACGCCGAGAGATACTCCGCGCCGATCATCGGCGGTGCGCCGGCGACGAGTGCTTCGAGCTCGTCGAGCGCGGAAGCGACGCCATGATCGGTGGCACGGTTGGCGGGACTAAACCTGTTTGAGTCGGCCGGCCGCGTTGATCACCGAGATCACCGCGTCGTACACCAACAGTGCCTGCGCCGTCCTGAGGCCGAATCCGGAGATCCGGAGCGCCTCGTCCGAGTAGTCCTTGAAGTACCTGGCCGGATTGCTCGGGTGCACGCCGTCACCGGAAATCAGGGTCAGTACCTCGTAGGGGTCACCGCCGGGCGCAGCAGCGGTCGTGCCATCCCAGTCGAGCGGACGTCTCGCGAGTATCTCCGCGTGGTAGTCGATCAACGGGACGTCGAGTTCCCTGGCTACCACGCGCACATTCTGCGAGAAGGCGGCCGCCTCCGCCGCGAGGCCGCTTCGAGGCGGCACGGTGCTGACAATCGGGACAGTTCCTCGCTTGATGCACGCCTCGGCGACTGCCACGAGCGCTATCCGGTAACCACGCTGGTCGCGGTCGGGGAGATCGTTGCTGCCAAACATGATCAACGCGACTTCCGGTTTCAACGTCTCCAGCCAGCGGTCGACGTTCTGCCGCGCCCAGGCAACGGTGGTCTTCGAGGCATTGCCAAAGGCCTCACCTCGCCACTCGCTCCAGCACTCGGGTCGAAGCCGTGCCTTGACTCGTGCGAAGGCTGCCTCGATGTTCGGCGGGGCCGGCTTGCGCTCCTCCGCCAGGGGGGCCCAGAAGGCGAGCGACTCCGTGATGGAGTCGCCGAAGAGTGCAAGCGTCCCCGGCGGCCCGGTAAAGGAGCCGTGAATCGCTCGGGCGTTGCGAGCCCATGTCGGCTCGGCCGCGGTGTCCTGCGCGCCGACGGGCGTGCCGGCTCCAAGGCATCCGATAAGGCCGCCCACGAGACGCACACCGAACGCTCGCCTCCGCATGCGCGCGATCATGGCACGCCTCTGCGCACCGGGGAACACAGGAGCACACCTTGCGCGTGATGCGACGGGTCGCGGGTTCGGCGGGCTTAGAATGCGTTGCACGGGCGCCGTGACGTGTCGGCGGCGTCCTGACGAAGCCGGAGGAGGATGGACGCGTTCTCCGAGGTGTTGAACGGCGTGCGGTTGAAGGGGGCGGTGTTCTTCAGGGCGGAGTTCTCGTCGCCCTGGCGGCTCTCGACGCCCCACTGTCGCGTCCTGACCCCAGCGCTGGCACCCGGCGCGCCGCACATGTTGATCTACCACTTCGTCGTGGATGGGTCAGCGCGCGTGTGCCTGGACGGCGAGCCCGAGGTCGATCTGTCGCCTGGCGACATCGTGGTATTCCCGCATGGCGATCCGCATCGCTTGAGCAGCGGTTCTGGATCGAACCAGATCGATCCTGCTGCGCTCCTGGAGAAAGTCGCGACCCGCGACCTGTCGCCGATGCGCGCCGGTGGCGGTGGCGCGACGACAGGCTTCGTGTGTGGGTACCTGACGTGCGACCCGCTCCTCTGCGGTCCGATCCTCGAGGCGGAACCCGCGTGTGTCCTCCAGGCGAAGAAGGGGCATGCCAGGTGACGCCATGTTCCCTGGCTCGACCATGTTCTCGGTGATCAGGCCCTCGAACGGCGCGGCAATCGTGGTGAAGGAGTCGATGATGCTCGCCTGGTCGCCGGCAGCTCTGGCACTCTCGATTGCCGACGCGGCCTGCAACGCCCGCGCGGACGCGCCGGCGACGCGCGCTTCGGCGCTCCGCAGCGTCGCCGTGACGTCATCGAGCTCCTGCGCGGTGGCCGACTGCGTGGCCTGCAGGCTGGCGATGCGATCGTGGGACGCACGGGCCAGCGTCAGGCCGGCCTCGGCGCCCATGAGTTCGGCTGCGGCCGCCTTCAAGCCCTGTTCGGCGGCGCTGGCCGCAGAGCGCGCGGCACGGGCGCCGGCGGCGAGATCGTCGCCATCGAGCACGATGAGCCTCTGGCCTGCTCGAACCCGATCGCCTGGCGACACAAGGACTTCGCGCACCGGCGCCAGGATCCGCGCCGTGATCGTGGCGGTCGTTCGAGCCTCGACCACGCCACCCGAATCGATCGCCGTTGCCACGTCCGTCATCGCAACCGTGCCGACGTTGACGGAAATGGGCTCTGCCGCGTCCGCCGGAGCGGCGGCGGCCTGGCGACCCGGGCATCCGGCCAGCGCCGCAGCCATCAGGAGTGCCGTCGCCACGCCCACAACAACGACGTGACTCACGCAAACAGGTTCTTGTTTCATGGCCTTCCTACCGCTCGTTGCAGGGTCGCCGTCGCCGTGAGCACGTTCACGCGCGCAGCGATTTGTTGGGCATCGGCCTGTTCGACGGCGTCGGCCGAGCGAAGCAGCATGGCGGCATCCGTGAGGCCGCTCTCGTAGCGGTCCCGGATGATGCGGCGGCTCTCTCGTGCCTGATCGGCGGCCGCCCGTCCTACCGCTTCGCTGGCACGCGCGGCCTCGAGGCGGGCAATCGCAATCTGCACATCGAGCCGCGCCATGGTCTCGGCCTTGACCCTTTCGAGTGCGCAACGCGTCGCCGCCTCACGCGCATCGGCGAGCCGTGCATTGTCGGCAAGACCATGGAACAGGTTGATCCGGACGACGGCGCCAGCTACCCAACTCGAGGACCGCGCCTTCCACGCGCCGCCGTTCAGTTCCCACACGCCTTGCGCAGCCACCTGCGGCAGGAACGCGGCCTTCGCCGCGTCTACCGTTGCAGCCGCCAGATGTTCCTTCTGCCTGGCGAGCGCGACTTCGGGCCTGTTCGTCAATGCTTCCGCTTCGAGGCCGTCGTGATTGGTGACGTCGATGGCGATTGCCGTTGGCGTAAGGTCGAGTGAGAACATTGCGTTCAGGGGCTCGCCCATCAGTTGATTCAGACGGGCGCGCGCGATGCGTTCGTCCGACGATGCCTGCACCTGCCGTTCGAGAGTGCGTGCGAGTTGGACATCCAGCTGCAGGACATCGGCGTCGGTCACGCGACCGGCGTCGCGGCGGTTGCCGGCCAGTTCACGGTCTGCCCGAGCGGTCTCGATCGCGGCCGCTTCCGAACGGACAGTCGCGGCGGCGATGAGGACGCCGCCGAACGCGTCGGTCACTGCCGCCGTCAGGTCGTGGTCGACCAGCCGCCTGCCGGTGGCTGCCATGTCCTGCCCGATCGACGCGGCTCGGACGTTGGCCGACGTGGTGCGATCGAACAGCGACTGCTCGACGGAGACTGCCGCGCGGAAGTTGTCGGTGGCGTCGGGGTGATTGATCGCATCAAGAGCGAGGTCGGCCGCGGTGAACTGCCGCTGCGCGAGCAACGAGCTGAACGCGAACACCGGGTGGTTGCCGCGCTGCCAGGATTCCGCAACGTCCACCTTCGGGAAGTAGCCGCCGCGGGCCTGGGTCACGCGGTCGACCGCTTCCCGCTCGGCTGCTGCTGCCGTCCCGGCGTCGGGGTTGTGCGCCTTCGCGCGCGCGATTGCGTCCGCAAGCGACAGCGGCGACTGCGCAGAGGCCGGCAGCGCCACACACAGCGTGGCAACAACGACGGCAACGAGGATGTGAGCCTCGCGTTCGTGGGCCTCGAAGATGCGGCTGGCGCTCATGGGCCAATCCTGCGGGACCTCTCGCCGGCTGACCATGCCCGCGCGGTTGAAGTTCTTGACCGTCAGTCCGGCGAGGCTGGAATGCTTTGCCGAGGCGCCACGTGACTTTGCCGGGCGTCCAGAGCAAGATCCCGGAGGGGGCGTAGTCATGTCGACGTACGTCTGTCAGTTGGTCCGACGCCTGGCCACGACGATCGCGGCCGCCACGACGGTCGCCGTCGTGGCGTGCAGCGCGCCCGCGGAGCGGCCGATGGAGCCGGCTGCGCAGACCGCGCCGCGAGATGCCACGACGAGGCCGTCGGTGGCGCCTGTTGCCGGCGATCCCGTCTGGCACTACGAGGCCGACGAGGGCCCGAGCCGGTGGGGTGCGCTCAGCCCGAAATTCAGAGCATGCAGCGAAGGACGAGCGCAATCGCCCATAGATCTCGCTGACGCGACGCCGGTCGAGGCGGCGGCGACCTTGAAGATGCGCTTCCCTGCGGCCAAGCTCCAGATCGCGCATCACGAACACGTGGCCGACGGCATCAACAACGGACACACGATCCAGGTCAACTACGCCGGTGGCGACACGCTGACCATGGGCGGCCAGGCGTATGGCCTGGTGCAGTACCACTTCCACAACCCGAGCGAGCACACCCTGAAGGGCCGGCACTTCCCGATGGAGATGCACATGGTGCACACGTCGGCAGGTGGCAGGCTCGCTGTCGTCGGCGTCCTCATCGAGCAGGGCGCGCACAATCACGCCTTCGACCCGATTTGGAACAATCTGCCGACGCAGAAGGGTCTGGAGACCCACTACCCGCATGTGAATGTCGACGTGGATGACTTGCTGCCGAGCAGTCGCACGTCGTATCGCTACGAGGGCTCGCTGACCACACCGCCATGCACGGAAGGCGTCCAGTGGATCGTGATGACGATGCCGATCCAGCTCTCGGCGGATCAGATTCGTGCCTTCACCGCCATCATCCACGACAACTTCCGGCCGACGCAGCCGCTCAACGGCCGCCCCGTCGTCACCGAGCCGGTCGTGCTGGCGTCTACTACCCTCCCGTGAAGAGTTCGATGCGCGCGCGGCGGCGTTCGCGGTCGATCTGCTCCGGCGTCGCGCCGAGCACGGCGAGGATGTCGCCGACAAACGCGAGCCCAACCTCGCCTTCACCGGAGTACACGGCAGTGGCCCCCGCCTGCTTGAGCGGCGGCACGTCGCGCACGTAGTCGGTGCGCGCGAGCACGCGCACACCTGGATTGAGTTGGCGTGCGAGCCGGATCACCTCGTCGCCGTTGGCCATCCCCGCCGAACCCAGGATCAGGTGCGAGGCCGAGGGCACGCCCGCCGCCGCGAGCGTCTCGGGGCGCATCGCGTCGCCGTAGACCGCGTCGATGCCGGCCTCCCGCAGCGTGCGCACCGCATCGATGTTGAGGTCGATGACGGTCGGTGTGATGTCGTTATCGCGAAGCAGGCGCACGACCGTCCGTCCCGTGGGGCCGTACCCGACGACCACGGCGCGGTGCTCGGCATCTGGCCGACGCGGCGCGTCCGATTGCGCATCGACGGGCGCTGATCGATCGAGAACGGCGAGCAGCGCCGGGCGTGCCTTGACCCATCGCGTGATGGGATCGATCAACCGGTAGGCCAGCGGATTGACGACGATCGACACGATGGCGGTCGCGGCGAGCGCGTTGGTGGCGCCCGGCCCGAGGACACCCAGATCGCGTCCGACGCTCGCGAGGATGAACGAGAACTCCCCGATCTGAGCGAGCGCGATAGCCGTGGTCAGTGCGGCCTTGAACGGGTAGCGCAGCAGCCACACGAAGAGCAGGGCGACCGCTGGCTTGCCGATCAGCACGACCGCCAGCGCGCCGACGACGAGGCCAGGGGCATCGATCAATGAACGCGGATCGAGCAGCATCCCGACCGACACGAAGAAGAGCACCGCGAACGCATCGCGCATCGGCAGCGCATCGGACGCCGCGCGCAGGCTGTACTCGGATCGTCCGACGACCATGCCGGCGAGGAACGCGCCGAGGGCCATCGAGACGCTGAACAGGAGCGCCGATCCGACGGCGATGCCGAGCGCCAGCACGAGCACGGTCAGCGTGAACAGCTCGCGCGAGCGGGTCGCCGCCACGTAGTCGAGCAGCCGCGGGATGACCCTCGTGCCGACGACCGCGGTGAAGGCAACGAGCGCTCCGACCTTGAGGATCGTCAGGCCGAGCGCGAGCCAGAGCGGCGTGGCGCCGGAGCTGTCGCCATACAGCGCCGGCAGCAGGACCAGCGCCAGGACCGTGAAGAGATCCTCGACCACCAGCCAGCCGACCGCGATGTGCCCGGCCTGCGTGTGCAGGTCGTTGTTGTCGGCGAGGACACGGACCAGGACGACAGTGCTCGCGACGGCGAGGGCCATGCCGAAGATGAGGCCCGCCGACCACGTCCAGCCGAAGGCATGCGCGACGACCGCACCGAGCGCGGTGGCGACGGCACTCTGGGCGATCGCACCAGGAATGGCGACACGCCGAACCGCCAGCAGCTCTTCCACATGAAACTGCAGGCCAACGCCGAACATCAGGAGGATGACGCCGATCTCGGCCAGTTGCTCGGCCATCGCGGCGTCGGCGACGAATCCGGGCGTGTGCGGCCCGACCAGCGTGCCCGCCAGCAGGTAACCCACGATCGGCGAGAGGCCGAGCCGTTGGGTGAAATAGCCGAGGCAGAGGGCCGCGGCCAGCCCTCCGGTGATCGTAAGGATGAGGTCGTATGCGTGCATGCGTGCATACGAGTCTATGGGAGTCGCATGGCTGCCGCGGTGTGCGGCGCGCCTCGTCACCCCGTCGCTAGCGTCCGTAGCTGATGCGATAGATGACGTCGGACTTGTCGTCGCTCACCAGCAGCGACCCGTCAGGCAACGGTTGCACATCGGCCGGGCGACCCCAGGCCTCGCGGCCCTGCAGCCAGCCCTCGGCGAACGGCTTGTAGCCCGTGACGTCGGCCTGCGCATCGGTGGTCACGACGGTGACGCGATAACCGACCGGTGTGGTGCGATTCCAGGAGCCGTGCTCCGCGATGAACAACTGGTTGCGATACTCGGCCGGAAATGCCGTGCCCGTGTAGAAGCGGGCGCCGATCGCAGCCACGTGCGCGCCGAGCTTCTGGGCCGGCTTCGTGAACTCGCTGCACTGCCGCTTCGAGCCGAACTCCGGATCGGCCACATCGCCCGCATGACAGTACGGGAAGCCGAAATCCATGCCCGCCTTCGGGGCGTAGTTCAGCGTATCCGGTGGAACGTCGTCGCCCATCATGTCGCGCCCGTTGGAGGTGAGGAAGAGCCCCTTCGTGATCGGGTGCCAGTCGAAGCCGACGCTGTTGCGGATGCCGTGCGTCCAGACCTCGCGCCCGCTGCCGTCCGGCTTGATCCGGGTCACCGACGCGAAGACCGGGTTCTCGCCGCGCTTGTCGCAGACGTTGCACGGAGCGCCCACCGGCACGTAGAGCCAGCCGTCGGGCCCGAACGCGATGAACTTCCAGCCGTGGTGGCCTTCGGTGGGGTACTCGCTCGTGATCAGCACCGGCTTTGGCGGCGTGGCGAGGTGTGCTTCGATGTCATCGAAGCGATAGATCTTGCTGATGTCTGCCACGTACAGCGCGCCGTCCTTGAAGGCGACGCCGCTCGGCTGGCCGAGTCCCTTCGCGATCACGTAGGTCTTGTCGGCCTTGTGATCGCCGTCGGTGTCGACGACGGCGTGCACGAGCCCGGCCTGCAAGCTCCCGACAAAAACCGTCCCCTTGCTTCCCACCGCCATCTGTCGCGCGTTGTTCACACCCTGCGCCCAGATGCTGATCGTGAACCCCTCGGGGAGCTTGATGGTGTCGAGTCGCAACACCGGCGGCGAGGACTTCGGCTGCTGCGCGTAGAGGGCAGCGATCGCCGCAACGACGATCAGGACAGACGCAACTACCGTAATCCGTCTCATCTGGACCTCCACTTCAGCAATGACCCGCTCGCCCGCGCAATATCGATCTGTGCCCAGCGTACCCCGCGGCGCTTCATGGCCGTGTAAAACCGGCCCTCGTCAATCGCCGAGTGCTATGCGATGTGGCTATTGATGCGATCGAGGAATTGCGGGACGTCCTCGAGCGCCTCGACCAGCGCCGCGAACACCTTGCTGTGATCGAGCCCTTCGTAGTCGTGGACGAGCCGATTCCGCAGGCCGGCGGAGCGGGCGATTCGCTTCGCGAACGCGGGATCGAGGACACCGATCTCTGCCAGGCGCACGAACGACGCGTGGTAGTCAGCTGGCGGCGGGTGTCCGCTGCCTGTGATGACATGGTAGTTCACGTCGATCATGCGCCCGACCATCCGCTCGAGGTATCGCTCGACGACGGCTTGGTCGATCCAGTTCTGCAGGTACGCGTCGGCTCCACGGGCGCGAATCGGCCCCAGCGCCGCGAGGTCGGCCGCAATGAGGAGCAGCTTGCGCGTCACCAACTCCGGATCGATCGTCATCGGGCGTGGCCCGCGATCGTGCTGGCGACGTAGGCGCGTTCCATGTCGAGGAAGCGCCGATGGTCCTGGTACCGCCTGAACGCATACAGCTTCAGTTCCTGGAATCGCCGGGGTGACCCGTGGAGCAACCGCGCGTGGTCCATGACCTGCTTCAGAAAGAGCGGGTCCGCGTGGTTGAGCAGCCCGAGGTCCACGTGGCGATCGGCGACCAGTGCTTGCAGTTCGGTCTGCAGGTCAGCGATCCCCGCGAAGGAATCGGGCACCCGACGGTAGAGCACGCCCACGTCGACGTCGCTACGCGGATGCATCTGCCCGCGCACGGAGGAGCCGAACTGGACAATCAGCTCGATGTCGTGCGTCCGCGCAATCTCCGCGAGCTGCTGCGGATCCATGGCGCGATTATAGGGCGGGGCCGTGCCTGCGTTCAGGGCCGCGGCGTGATGCCGAGCAACCGCGCCATCGTCTCGCCGTAGATCTTGCGGCGACTGGCTTCCGGCACGTCGTTGGCGTCGAGCATGGCTTCGTAGCGTGCGAGCACGCCGTCGAGCGCGTCGGGAGGCTCGTCGGTGCCAAACACGATCTTCTCGAACGCGTAGACAGCGGTGGACGGCGTATGCGTCGACGGTCCGTCCCACCACAGGTACTCGCGGAACACCTTCAGGTTGTGCTGCTTCTTCAGCAAGGTCGAACCGGTGACGTCGAAGTACAGGTTCGGTGACCAGCGCGCCGCTTCGGCAGCCTCGTCGTACCAGGGATTGCCGAGATGCGCGCCCTGGATCTTCAGCGCCGGAAACGATCGCGCCAATGTGTGCAGGAACGACGGCCGCATGCGTGCCATCGACGACTGCTCCGGCTCCCCGGTGCCATTGCCGGCGACGATACCGGTATGGAACAGGGCGACGAGTCCGAGTTCCTGCATGCGTCCGTAGAGCGGGAAGTAGCCGAAGTCGTCCCAGTTCAGCTTGGGGCGATGCATCTTGATGCCCTTCACGCCGGCCTTTGCGAACGTCTCGAGTTGGGCGCGCGCATCGGGGTGATCCACGTCGAGGTACCCGTACGGGATGATGACGTCCGGATACTGCTTCGCTGCCGCCATCAGCGCGCCGAGGCTGTCGATCGGCGTCAGCACGCACGCCATCGCGTTGCGCGCGCGGTACGTCTTCACCAGCGTCGGGATGTAATCGGGCGCCGAGCGCCAGTGCTGGTGGGAGTCGATCACGAAGCGCGCGGGTGGTGCCTGCTTCGCGGTCAGCGGCCCGATCGACGATGTGACGGCGATGGCGATGACGGCCGCGGCGAGCGCCGCGCGGATACTGAACGTGTGCACGTGTTGATCTCCGTGACGCTGCATCCTCAGATGCGCTCGGCGACGAGCCTGGCAAACTGCGAACACGAGGTCGCCTTCTGCCCAGGCGCCACGAGGTCCGCGGTGCGATGTCCCTCGCGAATCGTCCGTGCGAGGGCCGACTCGATGGCACGCGCCTCGTCTTCCCCTTTCCAGCTGTGGCGGAACACCAACGCGAGCGAGCCGATCGCGCCCGCCGGATTGGCCACGTCGCGGCCGGCAAGCGTTGGCGCCGAGCCATGCACGGGCTCGTACAGGGCTCCCCCGTCGCCCAGGCTGGCCGACGGCAGGAGTCCCAGCGATCCGGACACGGCGCCAGCCTCGTCCGAGAGGATGTCGCCGAACAGGTTCTCGGTGAGCACGACGTCGTAGCGCGTCGGGTTCAACGCGAGGTTCATCGCGAACGCATCCACGTACTGGTGCTCGAGCGCGACGTCAGGGTACTCGGCGGCCATCGCGTTCACGGTCCGGCGCCACAGTTGCGACGTCTCGAGCACGTTGGCCTTGTCCACCGAGAGCAACCGCTTGCTGCGCGACCGCGCGAGCAGGAACGCCACGCGCGCCACGCGCTGCACCTCGCCGACGCTGTACTTCATGGTGTTGTACGCCGACTGGCCATCGGACGCGATGCCGCGCGGCTCCCCGAAATAGAGCCCCCCGAGCAACTCGCGCACGATGATCAGGTCGGTGCCCGCCGTGCGTTGCGGCTTGAACGGCGTGGCGTCCTCGAGCCCCTCCCACGCGCGGGCCGGCCGGAGGTTCGCATACACGCCCATCGAGAACCGGAGCGCCAGCAGGCCGGTCTCGATCTTCTGCTCGCGTGGCAGGTGATCGAACGCGGGATCACCGACCGCCCCGAGCAACACCGGCTCGCCCGCCGTGCACGCCGCACGGGTCTCGTCCGGATAGACGGACTGCTTGGCGCGCAACGCCGCGCCGCCAATCGTGAAGGAGCGGGTCTCGACCTGGTGAGAGAACTTGCGGCAGACGGCCTGGAGCACGACCTCCGCGGCCGCGACGACCTCCGGGCCGATGCCGTCGCCTGGAAGCAGCACGAGCGAACGAGTCATTTGGTGATGATGGACCAGGACAGCGACGAACGTCGAATGCAGAACGCCGAAGGAGAAAGGACAAGGCGACAGGACCTTGTGGCGTCAAGCGTTAGGCGTCAAGCGTTCCGGCATGAGGCATGAGGCATGAGGCATTACACGCCGTGACCGTAGCCCACTGGCGTCGCAGTGTTGGCGTACTCGGCTTTCACCTGCGCGGCGATCGCGGCGAGTTCCTCGTCGCTCACGTGCTTCTGCGTATCCGCGAGTGCGATCATCTGGCGATAGACCTGGTCGAGTTCGCGCTTGCTGAACGCGTAACCGAGGGCTTCGCACTTCTGCGCCACCGCATGCCGGCCCGAGTGCTTGCCGAGGACCAGCGTCGTCTTGGGCACACCGACGCTGTCGGGCGACATGATCTCGTAGGTGCGGCGGTCCTTCAGCATCCCGTCCTGGTGGATGCCCGACTCGTGCGCGAAGGCATTGCGGCCGACAATGGCCTTGTTGGCCTGGACGGCCTCGCCGGTCAGTTCGGTGAGCAACTGGCTGACGCCGAAGAGCTCGCGCGCCTCGATGCGCATCGTGAACGGGGCGCGGTCGGCTCGTACGCGCGTGATCATCACCAGCTCCTCGAGCGCGGCGTTGCCCGCACGCTCGCCGATGCCGTTGATGGTGCATTCCACCTGGCGCGCCCCACCGTGCAGCGCCGCGATGCTGTTGGCAACCGCGAGACCGAGGTCGTCGTGGCAGTGCGTGCTGAAGATCACCTTCTCGCTGCCCCGGACGGCCGCGATGATTGCCTGGAAGTAGTCGCGAATTTCGTCAGGCGTCGAGTAACCGACCGTATCCGGCAGGTTGATCGTCGTCGCGCCCGCGGCAATGACGGCTTCGATCACCGACGTCAGGTACGGCATGTCGCTGCGCGTCGCGTCCTCGGCCGAGAACTGCACGTCGTCGGTGAACTGGCGGGCCTGGGCCACGGCCCTGGCGGCGGTCTCGAGGCACTGCTCGCGCGAGATGCGCAGCTTTCGCTCGAGGTGCAGGTCGGAGGTCGCAATGAAGGTGTGGATGCGCCCCTTGCGGGCGGGGGCGATGGCCTTGCCGGCGCATTCGATGTCGGCGGGCGTACAGCGGGCGAGGGCGGCAATGGTCGGGCCTTGCACCTCTTGGGCGATCCGACGCACCGACTCGGCATCGTCTACCGACGCGATCGGGAACCCGGCCTCGATGATGTCCACCCCAAGGGCTTCGAGCCGGCGGGCGAGCGCGAGCTTCTCCGGGACGCGCAGCGAGAAGCCGGGCGCCTGTTCGCCATCGCGAAGGGTGGTGTCGAAGACGAGGACATCGGTAGCCATGCGGACAGGTCTCCTGCATGCCACATTCCCCGGAGGGCTACCTGTTAGTCAAGGTTATAATCTTTCTGGAATTATAATCGCGCGCACACCCAGCCGTGCCGGCGGGTGCAGGGGAGTCCATGGATCTCGCGGAACTGCAGGTCTTTCTCACCGTCGCCTCGGAGCGGAGCTTCTCGAAAGCGGCCGCGCGCCTGCACAGGACGCAGCCCGCGGTCAGCCAGGCCATCAGGCGACTGGAGGACCATCTCGGCGAGCGCCTGTTCGACCGGGCGGCCAAGGACGGCAAACTGACCGAGGCAGGCCGCGTCCTGCTCGATTACGCGCAACGGCTCATGAGGTTGGCGGAAGAAGCCGACAGCGCGGTCCGGGAACTGCGCGATCTGCAGCGGGGACGCGTGCTCCTCGGCGCCAATGAGGCGGCCGTCCACGTCGTGCTGCCCGTCGTCGAGCAGTTCCGTGCCGCCCACCCGCGGGTGCAGGTCGACATCCGGCGCGTGCCCAGCCGCCAGATTGGCGTGGAGGTATTGCAGCGCAGCCTGGACGTTGGGGTGCTGAGCTTCCCGCCCGCTGAAAAGGGTCTCGCCTCGGTGCTGATCGGTGATGACGAGCTGGTGATGTTGACCTCGCCGGCGCACCCGCTCTCCGGGCGGGCGCAAGTCACCATGGCCGAGTTCGGCAGGCAGGACGTCATCGCCCATAACGAGGCATCACCAGCCCGGGAACGCGTCCTGCGACTGTTCGAGCAGCGGCACGAGCAGCTGAACATCACGCTGGCCCTGCCGAGCCTCGACGGCATCAAGCGGGCCGTCGAGATGGACCTCGGGGTCGCCTTGCTGCCGCGGCGATGCGCGATTGCGGAGATCTCGAGCGGCCGCCTGGCCGCCGTTCCCGTGGCGCAGGTGCGCCTGCCGCGGCACCTGCGGCTGGTCTACCCCGAGCAGGCGCAGCTCTCCCATGCCGCGCTCGCGTTCATCGAGGTCGCCAGGAAATTCGAGAAGGACGTCGCGAAGGACATCGCGCCGGTGGAGTAGTCCCAGGTCTCAGGTCTCAGGTCTCAGCCACTCAAGCAGAACTTGCCTGAGACTTGAGACTTGAGGCTTGAGGCTTGAGGCTTGAGGCTTGAGGCTTGAGGCTTGAGGCTTGAGGCTTGAGACGGCTCAGTCCGAGGACATGGGTGACAAAGCAGTCTGGAGACATGGGTAACACGTTCGGCCATGGTGTCGCAGGAGGAACGCGATGCCGTGGCGGGAGAAGTCACCTGTGGATCTACGTGTGCAGTTCATCAGTGAGTACCTGGCGGATCGGTTCACCATGACGGCGCTCGCGGCCCAGTACGGCATCAGCCGCAAGACGGCGTACAAATGGGTCGCCCGCTACGACGCGGCGGGGCCCGCGGCGTTGGGGGATCGCTCGCGTCGGCCGCATCAGCATCCGGCGGCGACGGCCCCGGCGCTGGTGGAGGCCCTGTTGCGCGTCCGGCGGCGTCATCCGCAGTGGGGGGCCAAGAAGCTGCTGGCGCTGGGGCGCCGGCAGCAGCCCGACGCCGCGTGGCCGAGTCGATCGACCGTGTGTGATCTGCTGCAGCGCCACGGGCTGATCGTGCCGCGCCGGCGCCGGCGGCCGGTGCCGCACGGGAGCCACAGGCTGGCGCCCCTCACCGGGCCCAACGTCACGTGGACGACCGACTTCAAGGGCGAATTCCGCACGGGAGACCGCGCCTATTGCTATCCGTTGACGCTGCGCGACGGTTTCAGTCGGTATGTGCTGCGCTGCGATGCCCTGCTCAGCCGCACGACCGCGGAGACGCGCCGTTGCTTCGCGCGCGCGTTCGCGGCCTATGGGCTGCCCGAGCGGATCCGCAGTGACAATGGGAGCCCGTTTGCCGGGCCGGGCCTGGGCCGCCTCTCGCGGCTGAATGTCTGGTGGATGCGGCTCGGGATTGTCCCGGAGCGCACCGGCCTTGGGCGCCCCGATCAGAATGGGTCGCATGAACAGTTCCACCGCGTGCTCAAGGCCGAGACGACCCGGCCGCCCGCGCGGACCGCGCGCGCGCAACAGGAGCGCTTCCGAACGTTCTGCCGCGAGTACAACGGCATCCGCCCCCATGAAGCGCTCGACAATCAGCCGCCCGCGACGGTGTATCAGCCCTCGCCGCGCGCGCTGCCGGCGCGAGTCCCGGCCCTCGTGTATCCCGGCCACTGGGAGGTACGCCGCGTGGACAGCAATGGCTGCATCGCCTGGGGCGGCGCGCCGCTGTTTCTGACCGAAGTACTCGACGGCGAGTCGGTCGCCCTCGAAGCGGTCGATGATGGGGTCTGGACGCTGCATTTTGCGTCGGTCAGTCTGGGGCGTGTTCATGATCGCACTCGCACCATCACGGCGCTGCCGCCCGCGCAGCATCCGTGAGCGCCGGCCTGTGAAGGCCGTCCCGACCGCACAGACCGCGGTCGGCACCGCCTTCACAGGCCCCAACCAACTGTTACCCATGTTCCCGGACTAATCTGTTACCCATGTTTCCGGCCGCCCGGACTTGAGACGACTGGAGCCTCCTACAGCCCGAACGTCCGCTGCTCCCAACAGAGCACGCGGCGGGCGCGGGCGTGGACGACGGTGATGCCGCCATCCTGCGACACGACGAAGGCGAGCGAGTCCGGGAAGGCCTGGCAGAGGCGGTAGACGGAGCGATGGCGGGTGCCTTCGCCGTCCACCATGGCAGCGACGGTCTCAGTGGCCTCGAGGTCCACGGCCCGGTGAATCTGCAGCACTGGTTCGGCGATGGTGATCTCGCCGCCGAAGCCGAGGAGTTCGAAGCGCCGGTTCATGACCACGACGCCATCCACCGTCGCGAGCGACGCCATCAGCTGCGCGAGCTCCAGGACCGCCTCTTCGAGCGTGCGCAACTCGTCTTCCTCACGCTCCCGGTAGAACGCCCAGTCGACGTGGGTCACGCCGCGCCGCTCGGCCTCGTCCTGCAGGGTGGCGACGATCGACAGGATCAACTGGCGAAAGCGACGACGGGTGTCCTGATCGGCGAACCGGTACTTCAGCGTCACGCCGGGCACGACCAGGTTGCCGGCGTCGTCGGGCGGCACGATCAGCAGCGTGCCACCGTGACGGGCGCCGCGAATCGCAGAGAGCGCCCGCCGCAACATGTGTTGCGCGACGGCGCGAACGACGTCATCGCTCACGGTCGGCCGCATCGGTCCACCTGGCCGCGCGTCGGTCTGGCGGACGACCTCGGCACGCAGCGGCGCGAACAGTCGTGGCATCCATACCGACCGGAAGACGTCGTGGTCACTCTCACGGAAACGCCCGCCCTGCAGTTCGACGAGCGCCGTCGATCCTCTCGCCATCAGCACATGCCCGGGCGACAGCACGTGTACGACCAGTGCGTCCGGCAACGACGCATCGTCGCCCTCGCGGCCGCTCTGCAGCCGCCTGATCCAACGCCTCCCGGACGAGGCGAGGCCCCAGATGTACGGTGCTCCCCCGCCTTCGGCGTGGATCCCGATCAGCGTCCGCTCGAAGTCGGCGGCGGGGGCGAGCCTGCGCAACTCACCGTCGGACAGTCGGCGCGACGGGTCGAACTCGAGGACCTGCAGTTGGGCGCCGGCCGGCATGGCCGCTTGCAGTTCTGACGGCGCGGCCACCAGCAGGCGGAACCGGAGCGATCGGCTCTCCTCGCGCAGCAAGCTGGCGTGATATGCCGTCTCGAGGATGTCGTGCAGCGCGCGAGCCGCAGGCAGGCGCAACGCAGACGGCCCGCCCTCGCGCCAGCGGCTCTCGAGCCGGGTGGACACGTCTGGCGGGTATGCGCGTGCCACGACGGGTCAGAACCCGCTGACGTATGGGAGCCGGGCGGCAGTGGCCTTCACCGCGGCGGCGTCCTCCAGCAGCAGGCCGGTGGCGTCCCAGGCGCCGGTGACAAACGCCTCGATCGCGGAGGCTGGCGCCGAGACCGCGATGCGCCGTTCGCCAGCCTGCAACGTCGCCGTCGCCAGGTCGAGTGACACCGTCGACGATGGGTCCTGCTCGGCGCGAGCCTGGAGCCACTCGAGGTCTTCGGGTGCGGCCGTCACGCAGGGCAGCCCGATTGCGAGGCTGTTGCCGAAGAAGATTTCGGAGAACGACTCGCCCACCACGGCTGCGATCCCCCAGCGTTGCAGCGCCTGCGGCGCGTGCTCGCGCGACGATCCGCACCCGAAGTTGCGGTTGACGACGAGCACGCGGGTGCCGGCGAAGCGCTCCTGCGCGAACGGGTGCGGGGCGCCCTGCTGCGCGCGCGAGGCGATGTCGTCTTCGAACACGTGCCGTTCGAGGCCCTCGAACGTGATCACCCGGAGGAACCGCGCCGGGATGATGCGGTCGGTGTCGATGTCGAGCCCGCGTAGCGGGATGACGCGTCCCTCGACGCGCTCGATGCGGACCACGGCGGTCATGCCCGGCCTCCCACGAGCGGCGGCTCGACGGCTGCCGGCTCGAACTTGCGGATATCCACGACCTGGCCGGCGATGGCCGCCGCAGCCACCATCGCGGGACTCATCAGCAGCGTGCGGCCCGTGGGACTGCCCTGCCGGCCCTTGAAGTTGCGGTTGGACGACGATGCGCTGATCTCCCGTCCCAGGAGCTTGTCGGGGTTCATGCCCAGGCACATCGAGCATCCGGAGCCGCGCCAGTCGAACCCCGCCGCCATGAAGATTTCGTGCAGGCCCTCGGCCTCGGCCTGGGCGCGGATGGCCTGCGATCCAGGCACGACCATCGCCCGCACCGACCGCGCCACCTTCTGGCCGCGGACGAAACGCGCCGCTTCCCGCAGATCGGACAAGCGCGAGTTGGTGCACGAGCCGACGAACGCGACGTCGATTGGCGTGCCCTCGATTGCCTGCCCCGGCGCGAAGCCCATGAACTGCAGCGCCTCTTCCACGAGCGGTCGATCCTCGGCCGGCACTTCGCCGGGCGTCGGAACGCGTTCGTCCACGCCTACCGATTGTCCTGGGTGCAACCCCCACGTGACGACCGGGCCGAGCGAGTCGGCACGCAATTCCACGTCGTCGTCGTAGCTCGCGTCGGCGTCGCTCGCGATCGAGCGCCACCAGCCCTTCGCTCGTTCGAAGGCCTCGCCTTGTGGCGCGAACGGCCGACCTTCCATGTAGGCGAACGTGGTCTCGTCAGGGTTCACGTAGCCGACGCGGGCGCCACCCTCGATGGACATGTTGCACATGGTCATGCGCTCGTCCATCGACATCCCGTCCACTGCCGACCCGGCGTACTCGTACGCGTAGCCGACGCCGCCCTTCACGCCCAGCACCTGGATGATCTTGAGGATGACGTCCTTGGCGTAGACGCCGCGTTGGAGGACGCCCTGGACGCGAATACGCCGCACCTTGAGCGGTTCCATCGCCAGGCACTGGCTGGCGAGCACGTCGCGCACTTGCGACGTGCCGATGCCGAAGGCGACGGCGCCGAAGGCGCCGTGCGTGGACGTGTGACTGTCGCCACAGGCGATCGTCATGCCCGGCTGGGTCAGCCCGAGTTCCGGACCGATCACATGCACGATGCCCTGGCGGCCCGTGGAGTGGTCATACAGCGGCACGCCGAAATCGCGGCAGTTGCGCTCGAGCGCCGACAACATCGCCTCGGCCATCGTGTCCTGGAACGGGCGCGCGAGGCTCCCGGTCGGCACGATGTGATCGACGGTGGCGAACGTGCGTTCGGGGAACCGGACCGGCCAACCGCGCCGCCGCAGGTCGTCGAACGCCTGCGGCGTGGTCACCTCGTGGACGAGGTGCAGGCCGATGAACAGTTGCGTCTGCCCCGTCGGGAGCGTCCGCACGGTGTGCTGGTCCCAGACCTTTTGGATAAGCGTATGTCCCACGGCGTGAGTATAACGCGAAGCTAACTGGAAGTGATTGCAAATAAGCCCTGCTAATGCTCCCTGGACTCACGTTCGCGCTCGACCACCGAGCGGGTGCGCGCTCGCGGACGCTGCTCCATGAGTTCGTTGACGCGGTCGATCTCCACGGGCTTGACGAGGTGCACGTCGAAACCCGCGGCGAGGGCGCGGGCGCGGTCTTCCGGGCGGCCGTAGCCCGTCAGTGCGACGAGGTACACGGATGCCCCCCGATCGGAGCGACGGAGGGTGCGCGCCACCTCGTAGCCGTCCATCCGGGGCAGGCCGATGTCGATGAAGGCGACATCAGGCGGGCGCGACAGGACCTCGGCCAGGCCGGTCACGCCATCGCGGGCCACGCGGGTCTGGTGTCCGACTGCCGAGAACAGCGCGCGCATCAACTCGGCGGCATCCTCGTCGTCTTCCACGATCAACACGTCAAGGGGCGCCGGCGGCTCGCGTTCGCGGAGGTAGCCGTCGAGGGTCGTAGGCCGAGGTTCGGCGGCATGCCCTTCCTCGGCCAGCGGCAACGTCACGCGGAACTCGGTGCCCGTGCCGAGCCCGGCACTGTGCGCCGTGAGTTCGCCGTCGTGCAGTTCGATCATCCGTCTCGCGATGGTGAGGCCAATCCCGAGGCCGCCCTCCGAGCGCGCGAGCGTCGTCTGGCCCTGCACGAACGGT
This sequence comes from Luteitalea pratensis, assembly GCF_001618865.1. Classification (GTDB taxonomy): domain Bacteria; phylum Acidobacteriota; class Vicinamibacteria; order Vicinamibacterales; family Vicinamibacteraceae; genus Luteitalea; species Luteitalea pratensis. The sequence goes on along the minus strand of NZ_CP015136.1, from coordinate 23,045 downwards.
TCGAAGATGCTGTCCAGTCGCGAGGGATCGATCCCCACCCCTTCGTCCACTACCCGCACGAGGGTGACCGGATGCGACGCGTGGCCGCGATCGACCTCGCAGCGCAACAGGATGCGACGCTCGACTTCCGAGAACTTGCTGGCATTCGAGACGAGGTTGGCCAGGGCCTGCCCGAGCCGCAGCCCGTCGCCTTCCACCATCACGGGCTCGTCCGGCAGGTCCAGCAGCAGTGATTGCCGGCGGGCCTCGAGGTGGGGGCGTGCCATCTGCACCACCTCGTGGACCACCGACTTGAGGTCGATCGTCTCCTTCTGCAGTTGCACGCGACCGCGCGTCAGCCGCGACACGTCGAGCAGGTCGTCGACCAGGCGCGAGAGCTGCCGGATTTGCCGTGACACCGTCCCGCGCACCTGGACGGCAACCTCGCCGGTGACCTCGGCGCGCTCCTGCAGCGCCGTCGCCGCCGCAATCGCGTTGAGCGGGTTGCGCAGTTCATGCGCGAGCATCGCCAGGAACTCGTCCTTGCGGCGATTGTCCTCGAGCAGTTCGTCGGCGCGGCGTCGTTCCGCGTCGGCAAGGCCACGCAGGCTCGTGATGTCGGTCATCACCAGCACGAACCGGCTGGCCTGCCCCTGCTCGTCGACAATCGGATCGGTGACGACGCGGTACCAACACTCGCCTGCCCGCAGTTCGGTCGCATGACGCTCGAGTATCGGCGCGGCCGCGACGTCGAGGATCGGATCGTCGATGCCGAGGCGCTCGAGGAATACGGCCCGCACCGATCGGCCGGTGATCTCGTCCTCCGACGCCCTGACCAGATGGAGCAGTGCGCGGTTGGTCCGCAGGATCAGTCCGTCGGCTCGCAGGACGGCGGCCGACTCGGCGATGGCATCGAAGGTGCGCTGCCACTCGATGCCGAAGTCCCTGAGGTTGGCTTCCGCATCCTTGCGGTTCAGGATGACGCCTGCGGCGTCGTCGGCCATTTGGGGGATGCTGTCCGACTCAGCGGCCACTGCCTTGCGAGGTGGCCGCCGCGATCGCACAGGAGCGTCACCTCCCCTCTCGGCTGAGTAACGTCTGGCAGCCTGCTTGGGGACGTCACGCGCCATCTTCACCATCGGGAGCAAGTGAGGTGCCAGCTCACGGACGCCGCAGGGTCGCTCGTCGCCCGACACCGCACCCCGTTGGCACTGACACGTGTAGCGGAAGAGAACGAGTCCGCGGCAGCTCGGTCGCGCACGAGACTGTCGCTCTCGAAATCTGGGCCGCCGAGAAGGCGGGCGTGAGCCACTTCACCCGGTCCAATCCAAGCCGTCGCCAACTGGGTCACCTGAGGAGGCGTCGGGTACACTGACCGGTGGAGGGATGGCCGAGCGGTTTAAGGCAGCGGTCTTGAAAACCGCCGTACGGGAAACCGTACCGTGGGTTCGAATCCCACTCCCTCCGCCAGCCTTCGCTCACGCGCGCGTGCCGAAGCGTGACGCTTCGGCACGGCAAGCCAGACGAAGGCCGTCGCGCCGTAGCGCGGAGCGCGAAGGCGGACATCCCTCCCGATCTCATCGATCCTATCCCTCTCCGCACGCGCCTTGCCCTCTCGCGCGAATCCCACTCCGGCAGACTCACCGTGCGGCTGGATTCGTGGGACGCTAGCGCCTCCACATGCATTCCAAGCGAGAGACGACGTGGCGGCGGTTGCGCTGACGGTTTACCAGGGACTCGCCGGCGACCACAACGGACGCGCCCTCGTCGGAGCGCGGGCCCTCGGGGCACGGCTCGAGGCGCGACTCGGCGTGACGGCAACCGTCGTCTCCGAGCCCGCGCCAGTGCTCGACACGCACTGGGATGTGGAACTTGCCTCGGCACTCGGTGAACTGCGACTCCTCGCGGCGACCATCGATACTGCGCTGGCGCAAGGCGCGCGGCCCGTGTCCGCCCTCACGCGGTGCGCGACCGCGATGGCCACGCTCCCCGTCGTCGCCAGGCACCATCCGGACGTGTGCGTGGTGTGGTTCGACGCGCACACGGATCTGAATACGCCCCTGACGACACCGACGGGCTATCTCGGGGGCATGGCGCTTGCGGGCGCTGCGGGACTGTGGAACACGCAGCTGGGAAGCGGACCCACCATCTCGCAGGTGATCCTCGTGGGTACGCGCGAGGTCGACCCGACCGAACAGGCCGTCATCGACGCCCATCACATCCCTATCGTGTCTGTAGACGGCGACGTGGCGACAGCGCTCGTGCACGCCATCGCCGGCAGGCCCGTGTACGTGCACCTGGATTGCGACGTCCTCGACCCCGACATCGTGCCGACCGACTACGCGGCCGACCGGGGGATGACCATCTCCGAACTGCGTGCCGCCTGCGCCGCGATCGCCCAGGGCACCGTCGTGGGACTCGAGGTGGCGGAGTTGGAAGGCGCGTGGCACGACGGCGGTTCACTCGTGCCGCCCGATCCGATTCTCGAGGCCATCGAGCCCTTGCTCGCGCGACTCGCAGGCTAGGCGCCGCCCTTCACGACCTTGCGCATCGTCGCGATCTGCCCAGCGTGACGGCCGGCGTGTTCGGCGGCGTGGAACACCAGTCCGATAACGGTGGTCGGCAAGCGGGCGCGTCCGACGCCGCGGGCATCGAGCAGCGTCCGCACATCGGTCTCGCGCACCTGCGCGAGCGCCCGGTCGATGCCCTGCTGAGCGACGTCTATCGCCTCGGCTGCCGTCGCGGGAGGGTCGCCAGGTACACCCTCGGCCTTGAGCCACGCGAGTTGCTCCGGCGCGAGTGACTCGTCGCGCGCGTACGTCAGCAGGCGGTCGGTGGCGCCGGCGATGTGTCGGAGATGGAAGCCGATGGACCCGGCGTTCCCGGGCCGCGCCCAGAGTTGCTCGACAGTCAGATCGGCAGCATGCCGCGCCACCTCCTCACGCACCTGGAGCAGTGCGTGGACGACGGGCTGCAATTCGGCCGGATAGCCCTCGACGGGCCCGCGCAGCCACACTTCCGGAAGTTCATTGGGCATGCGCCTGTCCTCTCTGCCTTCGACATTTCAGCATTCCGGCATTCCGGCATTCCGGCATTCGCGCATCGCGTGGCGCGTGGCGCGTGGCGCGAAGCGCTACGCAATACGCGTGATGCCGCCCATGTACGGCACCAGCACGTCGGGGATGCGCACGCTGCCGTCAGCCTCCTGGTAGTTCTCGACGATCGCGATCATCGTCCGGCCCACCGCGAGGCCCGAGCCGTTGAGCGTGTGCACGTGAGCCAGCTTGCCGCCGCCCGAAGGCCGGTACCGAATGCCAGCGCGGCGCGCCTGGAACGCTTCCGTGTTGCTGCACGAGGAGATCTCGCGGTAGCCGCCCTGGCTCGGCAGCCACACCTCGATATCGTAGGTCTTCGCTGACGCGAAGCCCATGTCGCCGGTGCAGAGAAGCATGGTGCGGTATGGCAAGCCGAGCAACTGCAGCACCTTCTCGGCACAGCCGGTCAGCCGCTCGAGCTCGTCGAAGGACTGCTCCGGTGCGGCATAGGCCATCAGTTCGACCTTGTCGAACTGGTGCTGCCGGATCAGGCCGCGCACGTCGGCGCCGTAGCTACCCGCCTCACTGCGGAAGCACGGCGTGTAGGCCGTGTACCTTCGCGGCAGGTCGGCCTGCTCCAGCGTCTCGTCGCGGTGAATGTTGGTGAGCGGTACCTCGGCCGTCGGGATCAGGAAGAGATCCCAGTCACCGGCGATCTTGAACAGGTCCTCCTCGAACTTCGGCAGGTTGCCCGTGCCGGTCAGCGAGGCGCGATTGACCAGGAATGGCGGCTCGACTTCCGTGTACCCGTGCTCACGTGTATGCAGATCGAGCATGAACGCGATGAGCGCGCGCGACAAGCGTGCGCCCGCGCCCAGCAGCAGCGCGAACCGGGCGCCAGTCATCCGCACCGCTCGCTCGAAATCAACGATCCCCAGCGCGGGTCCGAGGTCCCAATGCGCCTTCGGTTCGAAGTCGAACTGGACGGGCGTTCCCCAGTGTCGGACCTCCACGTTGTCGGCAGCGGTCTTGCCGACCGGGACGCTCTCGTGCGGCGTGTTGGGCAACGCGAGCAGCAGTGGCGTGCGTTCCCCATCGAGCGCCGCGAGTTGCGTGTCGAGTGCCTTGATTTCGTCGGCGCGCTCACGGCTGGCCGACAGCAACTCCGAGGCGTCCTGACCAGTGCGCTTGGCCTGCGCGATCTGCTCGCCGACGCGGTTGCGTTCGGCCTTCAGGTTCTCCACGCGGGGCAGCAGGTCGCGCCGGAGTGTGTCGAGTTCCTGCAGGCGATCCAGCACGGCATCGGCGGCGGGCCCTCGCGTCTGGAGGCGGCGGCGGGTCTCGTCGAAGGCGTCCCTCAGTTGCGCGGTGTCGAGCATGCTGCGGCCCATTGTACGGATTCCGGGCCGGCACAGGCGCGCTGAGTCGTGTGCTAACGTGCACGGACGCTTTCACGAAGGGAGAGGTGTCTGAGTGAAGCTCAGCGTCAGGACGGCCGTGATCCCTGCGGCCGGACTCGGTACCCGTTTCCTGCCGGCCACCAAGACGATGCCGAAGGAGATGTTGCCGCTCGTCGACAAGCCGATCATCCAGTACGCCGTCGAGGAAGTGGCAGCCGCCGGCATCGAGCAGATCGTCCTGGTCACCGCCAGGGGCAAGACGGCGATGGTCGACCACTTCGACATCGACGTCGAGTTGGAGACCTTCCTCGAAGAACGCGGCAAGCTGGATCACCTCGCGGCGGTGCGCCACGCCTCCTCGCTCGCCCGGCTCGGCGCCGTTCGTCAGGGCCGTCCGCTTGGGCTCGGTCACGCGGTCGCCATCACGCGGGACCTCGTCGGCGACCAGCCGTTCGCGGTGGTGCTCGGCGACGACGTCATTGACGCCTGGCCGCCGGCCATCCGTCAGGTCATGGACGTCTTCGACGAGGTCCAGAGCCCTGTCCTGGCCGTCGAACGCGTCCCCCTCGATGAGATCAGTCGTTACGGCGTGGTCCGTGCCGAACCGCTCGGCAACGGCATCCACCGCATCACCGATCTCGTCGAGAAGCCCTCACGCGAACGGGCGCCGTCCGACCTCGCGATCACGGGCCGCTACGTCCTGACGCCGGACATCTTCGGCGTGCTCGCGAGCGTCCGCGAGGACCACACCGGCGAGATCCAGTTGACGAGCGGATTGCGGGAATTGCTGCGGCAGCGCCCCATCTACGCCTGCGAGGTCCAGGGCGTGCGCCACGATACCGGCACGATGCTGGGCTTCCTCAAGGCGACGATGTACTTCGCGCTGAAGCGGGGGGACCTGCGCGACGACCTGGGCGCGTACCTGCGGTCGCTCCTCGAGCAGGAGCAGACGAGTCAGCACTGACAGCGGCACGGATTGTCCTGTGCGCGCTGGGCCGGGCTCGGAGAGCCGGCCCTACCGGCGCGGCGCGCTGGACTCGACGCGCCACGCATCGTCAGGACGAGGGTGTCGACGGGGCCTTGGGTGCCGCGGTGTCGGTCTTCGGCGCGGAATCGCTCTTGCTGCTCGTCGACGACGAGTCGCTCGTCGATGGCTTGTCGCCCCCGCTCGAGCCCGAGCCCTCGTCCTTGCTGGTCCCGGCCCCGGTGCTGGTCTTCTTCGCGTAGTCCGTGATGTAAAAGCCCGACCCCTTGAACTGGATCGCCGGCGACGAGAACAGCTTGTGCACCGGCCCGCTGCATTTCGGGCATATGGAGACAAGCGCATCGGAAAACTTCTGGATCACCTCGAAGCGGTGACCACAGGTGTCGCATTCGTACTCGTACAGTGGCATGTGGTGACTCTCGATCTTAGGGCCGGACTGTCCGGGTCCGGCCGATCGCGACGCAGTCGTGGCTCAGGCGAGCACGACCCCGTCGTTGGCCTCCCCGAGCATCTGTTGCCGAAGTACGCCAAACGGCAACAGGCCGAGGCCCAGGAACTCGTCGTGGAAGCGACGCAGGTCGAATCCAGCCCCCTGGTGGGCCTCGACGTCCTTGCGCAGCTTGAGCAGCATCAGCTTGCCGAGCGCGTAGATCACGTAGCCCGGATCGAATGCGCCACGCTCGGCTTCACGCCTCGCGCTCGCTTCTTCGAGCATCGCTTCCTCGCGGAAGAAGCGGACGCCCTGCTCCACTGACAGGTCTTCCGCGTGCAGTCGCAGTCCCACGACCAGCCGGCAGAGCCGCACCAGGGACTCGGCAAGTTGTCCGAGTTCGATGACCGGGTCCTTCTTGGCAAAGCCCTGCTCCACGACCATGTGCTCGGCGTAGTGCGCCCAGCCTTCGAGCACCGAAACCGGTGCGACGACCATCGCCTTGCGCCACGGTGAGGCCACCTTGCGCAGGTGCTCGAAATGCAGGAAGTGGCCCGGCAGCGCCTCGTGCATCGAGATCGACCAGAGCACGGCATCGTTCATGTCGCGCAGGTGCTCTTCCTGCCGTTCCTGCGGCCAGTTCGCGTCAGCGTCGGTGATGTAGTAGTACGAGCGCTGCGCGCGCGCCTCGAGCGGGCCGGGGGCCCACAGGCTTGCAAACGTCCAGCGATAAAACGGCGGCGTCGGCGCGATCACCAGGGCATCCGCGTCGGGGACGGTGACGATGCCCGAGTCGCGAAGGAAGGTGTAGAGCGAGGCGCACTGCTCACGCACGCGCGTGACGAGCCCGCCGGGGGCCACGTGCTCGGCCTTCACCTTCGCCCATACCTGATCGGCAGGACCCTTCCCCACCTTGCTGGCGACGGCCGCGAACCGTTCGCGCGTGGCCGAGAGTTCGCGCTCGGCGATGCGCAGGAGCATGTCGGTATCGAGGGTGACGCCGTCCTCGAGCTTGAGCTTGTGCTCGATCTTGTCCTTGCCGATGCGGAACGTGGCCTTGGCCTTCGGGGCCTGCTCTTCCTCCAGGTCGCGCACGTAGCGTTCGATCGCCGTCTTCGCCACGGTCGAGGCGTCGTCCAGATCGGCGAGCAGCGAGAGATCGTCGACCTCGCGCAGCGCCCGCGGCAGGTCACGATTCAGGAAGCTGACCACGCCGCGGAGGGTCTCGGTCGCGGTCTTGATGAAGATGCCCGCCGGTTCGCGAACGTTGGTGCGGGCAGCATCGAGCACGCCCGTGACCTGGCGGAGCTTCGAGAGCAGGCGCCGCGCCCGCTCGGCTGCGGGCGCGTACGTGAAGATCGCCTGCGAGGCGAGACTCGTCGCCAGCGTGTCGGCGTAGAGCTGGGGGTCGCGCTCCCAGGTACGGATGACTTCGAGTTCGTGCAGGCGGGCCTGGGCATTGGCCATCAGCGCCGAATGATCGGCACGCTCGGCCGGCACTGCCTCCGAGGACATGGAGGCAAGCCGCCGCGCAAAGCCGTTCAGGTCGCGGATCTGGCGGTCGATGGAGGCCCGGCTGAAGTCTTCGATCAGGTCGTCGTGGACATGGACGCCATCGAAGGTGGCCGCCGTCGGTTGCACCTCATGGCGCCAGGCCAGGTAGTCAGCCGCAAAATGCGGGAGGGTCTCAGCAGATCGCATGCGCTCGCACGGGACTAAGAAGGTGGCCGGAGGGCCGCCGTGGCCCAATCTCCCAATGTACAATACCTTCCGTGCTCCCCCGGCCGGCGCCCGGACGTTTGTACGTCGTGGCGACCCCCATCGGCAACCTGGAGGACATCACCGTGCGCGCGCTGCGGGTACTGCGCGAGGCGCGAGTGATTGCCGCCGAGGATACCCGCCGCACCGCCAAGTTGCTCGCGCACGCGGGCATCAAGACGCCGATGGTCAGCCTGCACGCGCACAACGAAACAGCGCGCCTGCCAGCGATGCTCGACCGATTGCGTGCCGGCGAGGCCGTCGCCGTCGTGACCGATGCAGGCACTCCCCTGCTGTCCGACCCCGGCGACCAATTGATTCGCGCCGCCCTCGACGAGGGCATCGTGGTCGAACCCATCCCGGGGGCCAGCGCGGTGCTCGCGGCACTGACGATGAGCGGCGTACCTTCCAGCCAGTTCACGTTTTTAGGGTTTCCACCCGTAAAACAGGGTCCGCGCCGGCGCTGGTGTGAAGAGGCCGCGTCCTACCACCATCCCGTCGTCTTTTTCGAGGCGCCGCACCGGATCCGCCAGACCCTGGAGATGCTCAGGGACGTCGCCGGAGCTGGCCGGCGAGTCGCCGTCTGCCGGGAGATCACTAAGCGCCACGAGGAACTGATCCGGGCAACCCTCGCCGATGTTGTCTCCCACCCGTCGATCGCCGAACCGGTGGGCGAATTCACGTGCGTCCTGGAGGTAGCCGAACCAAAGGATGGCGAGATTCCTGCGGAAGAAGGCGACCTCGTCAGCGAATTCGACCGAATAACCGAAAATGGGACATTCGAGCGCCGTGCGGCGATGAGCGAAGTCGCACGCCGGTTCCACGTTCGTACGCGAGACGTTTTCGACGCCCTGGAGCGCCGCAAGTCCAGCGTAGTCCAATCGTGACCCCTTCCCCGCTGCACGTTGTCGTTCTCGCCGGTGGGCGTGGTGTACGGATGGGCACGACGCGGCCCAAGGTGCTGCTGCCCCTGGCGGGCATACCCCTGCTCGATTGGGTGTTCAGATCGGTCGCCGCAGTCGAGCCAGACCTGACCACCGTTGTTCTAGGTTATTCAGCAGAAAACGTGGCGACGGTGTTGGGCACGCGTGACGTCCGGGTGTTGACAAAGACTCCAGTGCTCGGTCCCGTCCATGCCTTGACGGCGCTGCTGGAAGACCGCGCCTCGGGAGAGGACGGCACCGTCCTCGTGTTCCCTGCCGACGTCCCGATGCTCGGGCCGGAGACCCTCAAGGCGCTCGTGGCTCACCGGACCGGGACCAACGCCGCCCTGACCATGGTGGCCGCGAGTGCCGAACGCCCCTATGGCCTGATGCGGGTGCTCAGGAACGAAGCGGGCGACGTCGTCGGCCTGGCTTGCGAAAAGGACGCGTCGCGCCAGCAGCGCGCCATCCGCGAGTGCACCAGTGGCGTCTTTGCCTGCACCCCCGCCGCCCTGCGCGAGGGCCTGGCGACCTTTTCCTGGGACAACGTCGAGCGCGAGCGCACCCTGAGCGAACTGGTCGCCGCGCTGCGCCGCCTGGGCCACGACGTCGACACGATTACCGCCCGCGTGCCGCACGAGATCCGCGGCATCAACAGCCAGACGGAACTGGCCGAGGCCAGCGCCATGATGCGACAAGCCAAGTGCGAGGAACTGATGTCGGCCGGGGTCACCATCATCGATCCGGCCACGACCTACGTCGGCCCGGACGTGGAGGTCGGACACGACACCGTGCTCCATCCGAACGTGTACCTCGAAGGCCGCACGAAGATCGGCGCAGCCTGCGAGATCCACGCCGGCTGCCGGTTGGTGGATGCCACGCTGGACGACCACGTCGTGGTCCTCAACTACTGCGTGGTCACCGACTCGCACGTGCATGCCTACGCCCAATTGGGGCCGTTCGCGCACATCCGCCCCGGCAGCGATGTCGGCGAGGACGCACGTGTCGGCAACTACGTCGAGCTCAAGAAGACCAGGCTCGGACGGAAGTCGAAGGCCAGCCACCTCACATATCTGGGCGACGCGACGATTGGTGAGGATGTGAACGTGGGGGCGGGCGTCATCACCTGCAACTACGACGGCACCCACAAGCACCCGACGGTGATCGGTGATGGCGCGTTCATCGGCAGCGATTCGCAACTGGTGGCGCCGGTGTCGATCGGCCGGGGTGCGTTTGTCGCCGCCGGTTCCTCCATCACGCAGGACGTCCCGGACGAAAGCCTCGGCATCGCGAGAAGCCGTCAGCTGAACAAGGACGGCTGGGCCAAACGACGACGGACGGGGGAGTAGGGCATCGGCCTTCGGCATTCGGCCTTGGGCTTTCGGGGCGGCTCACCAGCTTAAGTCGGTAGGGCCGGCTCTCTGAGTTGCCCGCCAAGGATCAACCACATGTGCGGGATCATCGGCTACGTCGGTCATCAGGAAGTCGTCCCGGTGGTGCTCGAGGGACTCCGCCGGCTCGAGTATCGCGGCTACGACTCGGCTGGCATCGCCGTCGTCGGTCCTGAGGGCATCGACGTGCGACGCAGCGCGGGCAAGCTGGCCAATCTCGAAGCCGTGCTTCGTGAGCGGCCACTGGCCGGGGCGTACGGCATCGGTCACACGCGTTGGGCCACCCACGGCCGTCCCACCGAGGAGAATGCCCACCCGCATCGCGACCAGAGCGGCCGCGTCGTGCTCGTGCACAACGGGATCATCGAGAACTACCTCGAGCTGAAGAGGGAACTGCAGGCTCGCGGCATCACCTTCCGCACCGAGACCGACACCGAGGTGGTGGCGCATCTGGTCGGCCTCGAACTGGCGGAGGACGGCCTGCACGCCGCCGTGACCCGAGCGCTGCAGCGGCTACGCGGCCTGTTCGCGCTGGTCGTCGTCTCCTCGGCCGATCCGGGCACGATCGTCGCGGTCCGCAACGGCCCGCCGGTGGTCGTGGGGCTCGGCGAAGGCGAGTACTTCGTCGCGTCGGACATCCCGGCGATCCTCGCGCACACCCGTGACGTCGTCTTCCTCGAGGACGGACAGGTCGCCGTGCTTCGGGCCGACGGCGTGCAGTTCTTCGATGCGGCGGGGCAGTCGATCAGGCGTGATGCGCAGCGCATCACGTGGGACCCGGTGATGGCGGAGAAGGCCGGGTACAAGCACTTCATGCTCAAGGAGATCTTCGAGCAGCCGTGGGCGATCAAGGAGACGCTCGTCGGTCGGCTGTCGATGGAGCACGGCGACGTGCACCTGCCGGAGATCAACATCGACTCGACGACGTTGGCCGGACTGTCGCGCGTGGTGCTGCTGGCGTGCGGCACGTCGTGGCATGCGGCGCTGGTGGGGAAGTTCCTCATCGAGCAACTGGCGCGCGTGCCGGTGGAAGTGGACTACGGCTCGGAGTACCGCTACCGGCAGCCGATCGTCTCCGCCGCCGATCTCGTGGTCGTGATCACGCAGTCGGGCGAGACGGCCGACACCCTTGCCGCCCTCCGCGAGGCCAGACGGCACGGAGCGCGCAGCATCGCCATCTGCAACGTCATCGGCAGCATGGCGACGAGGGAAGCGGAGGGCACCGTACAGACGCACGCCGGGCCGGAGATCGGCGTCGCATCCACCAAGGCCTTCACCACACAGTTGGTGGCCCTGGTGCTGCTCGCGCTACGCATTGCTCGAGCGCGTGGCGCGATGACGCCGGATCAGGTGCGGCCCGTGCTCCAGGCCCTGACCGAGTTGCCGCGCCACGTCGAGCAGGTGTTGTCGTGCGCGCCGTACATCGAGGACATCGCCCGCCGTTTCTACCAGTGCTCCGATTTTCTCTTCCTCGGGCGGGGCATGCATTATCCGATCGCGCTCGAGGGCGCACTGAAGCTGAAGGAAGTGTCGTACATCCACGCCGAGGGATATCCGGCGGGCGAGATGAAGCACGGGCCAATTGCGCTCATCGACGAGCACCTGCCGGTGGTGACACTCGCGCCACGCGATCATGTCTTCGAGAAGATGCTCGGCAATGTCCAGGAAGTGAAGGCGCGGGGCGGATCGGTCATCGCGATCACCGAGGAAGGGGAGCCGCACCTCTGGTCCCTCCTCGATCCCCAGCGCGACGCCCGTCTCGTGTTGCCGCCAGTGCATCCGCTCATGTCACCGATCACGATGACCGTGCCGCTGCAGTTGCTGGCCTATCACGTCGCCGTCCGCCGCGGCTGCGACGTCGATCAGCCGAGGAATCTGGCCAAGAGCGTCACTGTAGAGTAATGGTCGGGATCGGCCTTCGTCAGTCGGCCTTCGGCCTTCGAACAGCCTCACGCCAACGTCACGCCACCAGTGCGTGCCGCCGACGGCCGGCCTTCGTCCATCGGCAGTCGGCCTTCGAAAGCAATTCAGCATAGGTCCTGAATGCGGTCCGCCTTCGATGCGTTCGCGGTGGAACTGTGACCACGCCTCTAGCGCGGACGACGTCTCAACTCGCTTCTCGCTTCCAGGGATAGCGCCAGCGCCGTGAGCATCTGGCTGGTTCGCACGGCGAGGTCTTTCACCTCCGCTCCGTCCTCCGGCGGCCAGAGGGTCAGGTCCGTGGCGAGTTGCGCTTGGGTCTCCAATTCCGCCATCGAACCTGCCGCGATCCTCACATGGCGGGTGTACGCTCGCAGGGAGCCCTGACGGAATCCCTCAGCTAGGTTGGATGGAGCAGACACGCTTGCCCGGCGCATCTGGGCCCCTATCTCGTTACGGTGCGGCCAAGGCAGCCTGCTGGTGGCCGTGTAGACGCGCCGAGCGAGGTCCATGGATGTGCGCCAGACGTCGAGATCTCGGAACGACTTGATGTCCATGGACACGCTTCTTGCATCTCTGCAGCCAGCGGGGACCGAATGTGTAACCACGTATAATTAGAGGTGCTCCGACCTCTGGTCGCGATTTCTGCCATGCGCGGTCTCCCTGGCGTGGCAAGACCTGCACACAGCCAATCCAACGACGCGCGAGTACCAGAGGGTGATGCACGCTCCAGATGATCTTTCGAAGGCCGAAGGCCGAATGACGATGGCCGAGAACGACTTCCTCGCTTCTCTGAATCCCGAGCAACGCGCCGCGGTGCTGCACACCGACGGGCCGTTGCTGATCCTGGCCGGGGCCGGTTCGGGGAAGACGCGCGTCATTGCGTATCGCATTGCCTACCTGATCGGCAGTGCCCTCGCGCAGCCCTTCGAAGTGCTCGCGGTGACCTTCACCAACAAGGCCGCCGAGGAGATGCGTGAGCGTGTCGGCAAGTTGATCGGCGACGATGCGAGGGACGTGTGGATCTCGACGTTCCATTCGCTCTGTGCACGGCTGTTGCGGCGCGAGGCACCGGCTATCGGTTTGTCACGCGACTTCGTCATCTACGACAGCAGCGACCAGGTGAGCGCAGTGAAGCAGGTGATGCGCGAGCTACAGGTCGACGACAAGATCATCCAGCCGCGACAGGTACTCGGGCGCATCAGCCAGGCCAAGAACCGGATGGAGACGCCGGACAAGGTCGGCAACGGTACATATCGGGACGAGCAGATCGCCAGGATCTACGGCGAATACGTCAAGGCCCTCGAACGCGCGAACGCGCTCGACTTCGACGATCTGCTCCTCAAGACCGTGGAGCTGTTCGAGCACGACGGCGTACGCGCCAAGTACCAGCGTCAGTTCCGCTACGTCATGGTCGATGAGTACCAGGACACGAATCGTCCGCAGTACATGCTCATCAAGCATCTCGTCGGCAATCGGCACAACCTCGCCGTCGTCGGCGATCCCGACCAGTCGATCTACAAGTGGCGCGGCGCGGATCTGCGCAACATCCTCGACTTCGAGCACGACTTCCCCGAAGCGGCGACGGTGCGCCTCGAGCGCAACTATCGCTCGACGCAGAACATCCTCGATGCCGCCTCGGCGGTGATTGCCAACAACACGGACCGCAAGGAGAAGCGCCTCTGGACCGAGCAGGGGAGGGGCGACCTGGTCACGTACTTCCGCGGTGAGGACGAACTCGAGGAAGCCTCATTCATCGCCCGCGAACTCCGCAAGGAGATGAGTTCCCGCCACGACGCCACGGTCGCGATTCTCTACCGGCTCAACTCGCAGTCGCGTGCGCTCGAAGACCAGTTGATGCGCGACGGCACACCGTATCGCATCATCGGCGGCGTCCGCTTCTACGAGCGCAAGGAAGTCAAGGACGCCCTCTCGTACCTGAAGCTGATCATCAATCCGCATGACGATGTGAGCTTCAGGCGCGTGGTCAACGTGCCCTCCCGCGGCATCGGCAAGGCGGTGATGGACGCCCTCGAGCGCGACGACGCAGGCGCGCCAGGAGGGAATGCGCCGCCGATGATGGTCGCAGGCCTGTTCGAGGTCACCGCGTCGCAGTCACTGTGGGCGAGGGCGACACACCTGCTCACCTCACGCACGTTGCCCGGGCGCAGCCACAACGCGTTGAAGCAGTTCGTCGAACTGCTCGACGCGCTGATTGCGCTGGCGCGGAACGAGCCGGTGTCGACGCTCATCGGCAAGATGCTCGATCAATCCGGGTACCTGAAGGCGCTTCGCGAGGAGAACACCGAGGAGGCCGAAAGCCGGATCCAGAACCTCGCCGAGTTCGTGTCGACCGCGCGTGAGTACGAGGAGCGCGAGGCGGATGCGTCGATCGGCGGCTTCGTCGATCGTCTGTCGCTGCTCTCGGAGGCCGACGAGTCCTCGGGCTCCAGCAGTGCTCGTGTATGGCTGATGACGATGCATGCGGCCAAGGGCCTGGAGTTCCCGGTGGTGGCGTTGGCAGGGATGGAGGAGGGGCTGTTTCCCCACTCCAGGGCCGGCGAGGATCAGGACCAGATCGAGGAAGAGCGTCGCCTCTGCTACGTGGGGATGACCCGCGCGCAGTCGCGACTGCTGCTCACCAGCGCCGCCAGACGACGGGTGTTCGGCGAGTACCAGTCGACCGAGCCGTCGCGGTTCCTTGACGAAATTCCGAAGGAGTTGGTCCTCGAGACGCCGTCATACACGCGCGCGCGGTCCTTCGCGACGTCCACGTACGGCAACCGGTCTGCGTACGAGTCGCGACCAAATCCGTATGGACGACGTCCAGCGAGGCAAGAGGCGCCGTCACCGACGTACAAATACGAGGAAGAGGATCAGTCGAGCGACGGCGGCCGTCCGAAGCCAGGGCAGAAGGTGCGGCACGCGCAGTTCGGCGTCGGCACGGTACGCGAGGTCGACGGCAAGGGCGAGGACATGAAGCTGACCGTGCATTTTGCCACGGTCGGCACGAAGAAATTGATCGCGAAGTACGCGCGATTGCAGCCCGCATGATCGAGGGGAGACCGTCGACCTGACTTGTCCACCGTAGCCTTGGCGAAGGTGGAAGGTCGACGGCTACGGTCACCCGACACCGAGCGGCGGACGCGTCCGACGCCTACTCGTCTTCGGGCTCGTCCTCGACGGCGCCGTCGTCCTCGGGCTCGTCGAGCGGTTCCTCGACGGCACCGTCGGTCTCCAGCGGCGCAACCACTTCCGACTGGTCAGCGGTGACTTCCGCGATGTCGAGGCGCGCGAGGGCCTCGACGCGGTCGGTTTCGTCGATCCTGATCAGCCGAACACCCTGCGTGTTCCGCCCGATCGCGCGCAGCGGCGCCACCGCCATGCGGATCACCATGCCGTCCTTGGTGATGATCAGGACCTGGTTGTCGTCGTTCACGTGGGTGATGCCGACCACGGGGCCGTTGCGGTCCGACGGCTGGATGTTGCGGATGCCAAGGCCACCGCGACCGGTGATGCGGTACTCGGCAAGAGGCGTGCGCTTGCCGTAGCCGTTGGCGGTGACCGTCAGCATCGCGCCGGTCTCTCCCACCAACTCCATGGCCACGACTTCGTCGCCATCGCGCAGCGAGATCGCCCTGACACCGTATGCCGTCCGGCCCATGGTGCGGACCCGACCTTCGGGGAAGCGGATGGCGACGCCGCCGCGCGTGCCGATGAACACGTGGTCGGTACCGCTCGACAGCGCCACGGCGATGACCTGGTCGTCGTCATCGACGCCCATGGCGATGATGCCGCCAACGCGCGGGTTCGAGTAGGCCTTGAGGTCGGTCTTCTTGATGACGCCCTTGCGCGTGCCCATCACGACGAAGCGCTGGGCTTCCTCGGACGGGAACTCGCGCACGGCGATGACGTCGGCGACGCGTTCGCCGCTGGTCATCTGCACGAGGTTGGCGATCGACTTGCCACGCGCATCGCGCCCGGCGTCCGGAATCTCGTGCACTCGCAGCCAGTAGGCGCGGCCGCGATCGGAATAGACGATCAGGTACGCGTGCGTCGATGCGACGAACAAGTGCTGGACGTAGTCGTCGTCGGGCAGCCGCATGCCGATGGTGCCGGCGCCGCCTCGACCCTGGAACCGGTATTCATCGAGTGACGTGCGTTTGATGTAGCCCTTGTGGCTGACCGTGATCGCCATGTCCTCGTCGGCGATCAGGTCGAGGATGTTGAGGTCGCTCGTGTCGTCGACGATCTCGGTGCGCCGAGCGTCGCCGAAGCGGTCGCGCGCGTCCTTGAGCTCGTTGATCACGATCTCCATCACCAGCCGCTCGCTGCCGAGAATGGTCCGGAGCCGTTCGATCTCCTTCAGAAGCTCGGCGAGTTCGTCGAGGATCTTCTGCCGCTCGAGGCCTGTGAGGCGCTGGAGCTGCATATCGAGGATCGCCTGCGCCTGGATCTGCGACAGGCCGAAGTTCGACATCAGCCCCTCGCGCGCTTCGGCCGGGTTCTTCGCACCCCGAATCAGGGTGATGACGGCGTCGAGGTTGTCGAGCGCGATCCGCAGCCCGTCGAGGATGTGGGCACGGGCCTCGGCCTTGCGCAGTTCGAACTCGGTGCGCCGGCGTACGACGTCGCGGCGGAACTCGACGAATCGCTCGATCAGTTCGAGGATGGGCAGCACGCGCGGGCGGCCGTCGACGATCGCCAGCATGATGATGCCGAACGAGGACTGCAGCGGCGTGTGCTTGTAGAGGTTGTTGAGCACGACGTCCGGCAGTTCGCCGCGCTTGAGCTCGATCACCACCCGCATGCCCTGCCGGTCGGACTCGTCGCGAATGTCGGAGATGCCCTCGAGCGTCTTCTCGCGTACCAGGTCGGCGATGCGTTCGATCAGCTTCGCCTTGTTCACCTGGTAGGGAATCTCGGTGACGATGATCGCCTGGCGGTCGCCACCGCGCCCGAGTGGCTCGACGTCGGTGCGGGCGCGGACGATGACGGTGCCGCGGCCGGTCGAATACGCCGACGCAATGCCGGCACGGCCGACGAGGATGCCGCCCGTCGGGAAGTCGGGTCCGCTGATGTGCTGTGCGAGGCGGCGACGCTTCTCGTCGCGCGTGAGCGGTTGCGGGCGCCCTTCTTCGTCGATCGTGAACGCCTGTTCGGGGTCGGCGATCGCGATGATCCCGTTGACGACCTCGGTGAGGTTGTGGGGCGGGATGTTGGTCGCCATGCCGACCGCGATGCCCGACGATCCGTTTACCAGCAGGTTCGGGATCGGCGTCGGCAGGACCGTCGGCTCGGTCGTCGTCTCGTCGAAGTTCGGGACGAAGTCGACGGTGTCCTTGTCGAGGTCGGCCATCAGCGCTTCGGCGAGCGCTTCGAGCTTGGCTTCCGTGTACCGGTAGGCCGCGGGACGATCGCCGTCGACGCTGCCGAAATTGCCCTGCCCGTCGACGAGCGGGTACCGCATGTTGAAGTCCTGCGCGAGGCGCACGAGGGTGTCGTACGCCGGCGCATCGCCATGCGGATGGTAGTTGCCGATGACCTCACCGACGATCTTGGCGCACTTGCGGTACGGCCGAGACGCGGACAGGCCCATCTGGCGCATCGCGAACAGGACGCGCCGATGCGACGGCTTGAGGCCGTCTCGCACGTCGGGCAGGGCACGCCCGATGATCACGCTCATCGCGTAATCCATGTACGAGCGGCGCATCTCGTCTTCGATGTTGACGGGAATCCGGTTCGATGTGGTCGTCATAAGGGGCAGGGGTGGTACAGAACTGGGCCGCTCGGGCAGCGGCTCCTACTTTCTAGACGTCGAGGTTCTTCACGTCGAGCGCGTTGTCCTCGATGAACTTGCGGCGGGGCTCTACCTGGTCGCCCATCAGCGTCGAGAACATGAGGTCGGCCTCGGCCTGATCCTCGGCACGCACCTGCAGCAGCGTGCGCACTTCCGGCTTCATCGTCGTCTCCCACAACGTGTCCGGGTTCATCTCGCCCAGGCCCTTGTAGCGGTTGATGGCCACGCCCTTGCGGCCGATCTCGAGGAAGTAGCCCACCAGGTCGGACAGCGACTGCACCTCGTGGTCGGCGTCCTTCTTTGCCGGCCGGCGGACGGGTTCTGCCACGGTCTCGATGACGGCAGCAGCCTCGATGGGCTCGGCGGCGGTTTCCTCGGGTTCTTCATGGACCGCGCCGACCTGTGCGATGACCATGCGGCCGTCGATGGCCGAGACGTCCCGGTAACTGTTGAGGAGCGCCCGGAAGTCGGGCGTCTGGGCGAACTCGACGCCGGCGCGCGAGACACGCGGATAGCCGGCGGAGCGGTCGTCGATCTCGAGGAAGAACGCGTTGTGTTCCTCGTCGACGACGACGGAGACCATGCGTTGGTCCCGCGTCAATTCGGCGGCGAGTGCTTCCATCTTCTCGCGGTCGCTGAAGTACTCACGGTCGCGGGCGCCGGCATTGAGCAGCGCGCTGACCACGTCCTGGGGCACGCCGCGCCGCTCGACATGGCGCAGGTTCCGATCGAAGGCAATCATCCTGTGCAGCAGCGCCTCGAGTTCCTCGCCGCTGTATTCGAGGCCGCGATCGAGCAGGCGCAGCACGCGTGAGTCCGTGGCGCGCTTGATCAGGTACGCCTCGAGATCGGCATCGTTCTTGATGTAGACCTCCTGCTTGCCTCGCTTGGCGCGATACAGCGGCGGTTGGGCGATGTAGATGTGCCCGTTGTCGACCAACTCGCGCATCTGGCGGTAGAAGAACGTCAGCAGGAGCGTACGGATGTGCGATCCGTCGACGTCGGCGTCGGTCATGATGATGACGCGGTGGTAGCGGAGCTTGGTGATGTCGAAGCCGTCGCGGTCGGTTTCCTCCCGCTTGCGGCCGATACCCGTGCCGAGCGCCGCGATCATCGTCTTGATCTCGTCGCTGCTCAGCATCTTGTCGAAGCGGGCCTTCTCGACGTTCAGGATCTTGCCCTTGATGGGCAGGATGGCCTGGAAGCGCCGGTCTCGTCCCTGCTTGGCGGACCCGCCTGCGGAGTCGCCTTCGACGATGTAGATCTCGCTCTGGGCGGGATCGCGCTCCTGGCAGTCGGCCAGTTTGCCGGGGAGTGAACTGCCGTCGAGCGCGCCCTTGCGGCGCACCAGGTCGCGCGCCTTGCGGGCTGCCTCGCGAGCCCGTGCAGCGTCGGCGGCCTTCTGGATGATCGACTTGGCGACCCCGGGGTTCTCCTCGAAGAACGCACCCAGTTTCTCGTTGACGATCGTCTCGACGATGCCCTTGACCTCGGTGTTACCGAGCTTGGTCTTGGTCTGGCCTTCGAACTGCGGACTCGGGATCTTGACGCTGATGACGCCGGCCAGGCCCTCGCGGGCGTCATCACCGCTGATGGGCGTGTCCTTCAGGTCCTTCGGAATGTTGGCGCTGGCAATGTAGGCATTGACCGTACGAGTCAGTGCCGCCTTGAACCCGGAAAGGTGAAAGCCGCCCTCGTGGGTGTTGATGTTGTTGGCAAACGTGTACAGGTTCTCGTCGTACGAGTCGTTCCATTGCAGCGCAATCTCGACGTCGATTTCGTTGCGTTCTCCACGCATGTAGATCGGCGCTTCGTGGACCGCGCGCTTGGCGCGGTTCATGAACTGCACATATTCGACGATGCCGCCCCTGTATTCGTAACGTACCGATTTCCCGTCGCCGCGCTCGTCCTCGAGCGTGATGATGATGCCGGCGTTGAGGAACGCGAGTTCGCGCAGGCGGTTGTTCAGCGTGTCGAAGCTGAACGTGGTCGCCTCGAAGATGGTCGTGTCGGGCTTGAAGTGGACCTTCGTGCCGCGCTTCTTCGTGGTGCCGGTCTCCGCGAGCGTTTCCTGCGGAATGCCGCGCGAGTACACCTGCTGGTAGACGTGGCCGTTGCGCCAGATCTCGAGTTCGAGCAACTCCGACAGCGCGTTGACCACAGACACGCCGACCCCGTGCAACCCGCCGGAGACCTTGTAAGCGCTGCCTTCCTGGTTGAACTTGCCACCGGCGTGCAGGACCGTCAGCACGACCTCGGCCGCGGACCTCCCGCTCTCGTGCATGTCCACCGGAATGCCGCGCCCGTCGTCGACGACCGTGATCGAGTCGTCGATGTGGATGATGACGTTGACTTCGGAGCAGTGCCCGGCAAGCGCCTCGTCGACGGAGTTGTCGACGACTTCGTACACCAGGTGGTGCAGTCCGGCTTCACCGGTCGTGCCGATGTACATGCCCGGCCGCTTGCGCACGGCCTCGAGGCCTTCGAGCACCTTGATCGATTCGGCGCCGTAGTCTTCCGCCGTCCCGGTGGCGGTGCGCATGGGGGTGTGGGACTCGGTGTTCGGCGTGGTAATCGGTTCCATCTGGACTCACAAAGGGTCGTTCACCGGGTCTTGCGTACGGCCCCGGCACGAGCGGCGGCCTCGCCCAGGACACAGGCGGGCAGCGGATGCGGCGGCGCGGGCGCCTAGGGCCGCATCGGCATGATCACGTACGTGTAGTCGTACCCGTCGGCACCCACCGGTTTCATGACGGCCTGACTCATCTCGTCGCGGAACGACAGGCTCACCTGTTCGGTCTCCACGGCCGCGAGAAAATCGGTGACGTACTGCGCGTTGAAGCAGATCTGGACGTCGGGTCCGTCGTAGGTGACCAGCAGTTCTTCCTTGGCGTCGCCGAGGTCGGGGCTCTGCGACGTCACCTCGACCTTGCCGCTGCTGATGAGGAAACGCACCGCGCGCGAGCGCTCGTTCGAGAGCAAGGACACGCGTCTGATGGCGCTCGTCAAGCGATCGCGCTCGAACTCGATCGCCTTGTCGTTGTTCTTCGGAATGACGCGCTCGTACGCGGGGAACTGCGCATCAATCATCCGTGAGAAAAGACGCCGGCCACCGACCGTGAAGAAGAGGTGGTTCTCGGCGCGTTCGAACACCACGTCACCGTCGCCTTCGGCAAGCAGGCGACCGAGTTCCTGCATCGTCTTCTTGGGCAACAGCGCCTTGTGCTCGGCTGCGCCGGTCTCGCCTGTCACCGTGACGAGCGCGAGCCGATGCCCATCGGTCGCAACCAGGCTCATGCTGTCCGGCTTGAGCACGAACAGGGCGCCGTTCAGGTAATAGCGCGTGTCCTCGCCGGTGATCGCGAACATGGTCTTCGAGACCATCTGCCTGATGGGGTCGCGGGGCAGCGTCGCCACCATCTCACCGACGACCGGCAACTGCGGGAAGTCGTCGGCCGGGAGCGTCGAGAGGTGCGATTCGAAGCGTTCTGCCGCGACCGTCACGCCCGAGCGGTTCTGCTCGATGCGGATGTCGGTCTCTGGCAGGGCCTTCACGATCTCGAACAGCTTCTTCGCGGGCAGCGTCAGGGTGCCAGGCTTGGCCAGGCTCTGCGCGACGCACGTGCTGCGCAGACCGACATCGAGGTCGGTCGCGATCAGCTCGACCTGGGAGCCATCGGCCCGCATCAGGACGTTGGCGAGCACCGGCATCGTGTTCTTGCGTTCCACGATGCCTTGAAACAACTGCAGCTCGCGAAGCAGATCGTTCTTGCGGACCACCAGTTCCATGCAGCCGATACCTCGTGAACGGGGAGCGGAGCCCTGAGCGACACGCGACGCCCTTAGGAGATGTTTCTCCAAAGGGATCGCAAGAAAAGAAGTATATCAGAGATCAAAGGTCGGTTGAAGCTGTTAAGGCGACCCCTAAATCCTCTTTCACCAATCACTTACCCTGTGGACGCCGGTTGTGGAAAAGCCACCCCGATCCTGTGGGCGCCGGGCCCACCCTCAGGCCTCCACACGGGTTGCACAGGCGTGGGGGCGTACGCCTGTGCAAAACCTCGACGGTGGCAGCGCGCCCTAGCGGAAATTGTCGAGCATGGCGTTGATCTGGCTGTTGAAATCCGCATTCTTCTTCCGGTCCTCCTCCACCTTGCGAATGGAGTGGATGACCGTCGAGTGGTGCTTGCCGAACACCCGACCGATGTCGGGCAGTGACGCCGACGTCAGCGTCTTGCAGAGGTACATCGCCACCTGGCGGGGGGTAACCACCTGGCGCGAGTTGCTGGCGGCCTTCAGCTCGCTGGGGCGCACCCCGTAGTACTCCGCGACGAACTTGACCAGGGCATCCAGCGTGATTGCCTTCTCCTCGCCGCCGATGATGCTGCGCAGCACGTCCTGGGCAAGCGCCAGGGTGATGTCCTTGCCGGTCAGGGAGGCGTAGGCCACCAGGCGAATCAGGGAACCTTCCAGGTCACGAATGTTCGACTTGATCTTCGTGGCGATGAAGAGCGCGACGTTGTCGGGCAGCGGCACGCCATCGGCATCCGACTTCTTCTTGAGAATCGCGATCTTGGTCTCGAGGTCTGGCGGCTGGATGTCGGCGATGAGGCCCCAGTTGAAACGGGAACGGAGGCGTTCCTCGAGTGCCGGAATTTCGTGCGGCGGCCGATCGCTGCTCAGCACGATCTGCTTGCCGGAGTCGTAGAGCGCGTTGAACGTATGGAAGAATTCGTTCTGTGTCGCTTCCTTGCCTGCCAGGAACTGCGCGTCGTCGACGAGCAGCACGTCGACGTTCCGGTACCGTTCACGGAAGTCGATGATCCGTTCGTATCGGATGGCGTTGATCATCTCGTTCATGAAGCGTTCCGACGAGATGTAGGTCAGCGCCGATTGTCGGTGGTGCCGGTCGACGTACTGGCCGATCGCATGCATGAGGTGGGTCTTGCCAAGGCCGACGCCGCCGTACATGAAGAGCGGGTTGTAGGAGCGGCCAGGAGCCTCCGCCACGGCGCGCGCGGCGGCATTGGCAAACTGGTTGGACGGCCCGACGACGAACGTCTCGAACGTGTAGCGGTGGTTCAGCCCGGACGGCCCTTGGGCGAGTGGCGGTGCCGTCGCCGGGTCCTCCGATTGACGGATCAGGAATTCCTCGGCAGGCGAGGGTTCGGAAATTTCGGTGCCGTCGGCCGGCACGAAGGAGACGACCGCGCCCGGCCGGCCGGCCTCGGCCAGTGCCTCGGCAAGGATCGATCCGTAGTGACGCAGCAGCCAATCCCGGACCGTTCCGTCCGGCACCTCGACCATGAGGGTGTCGCCATTCTCGCGGATGAAACGGGTGGGCTTGAACCACGTGAGGAAAGTGTGGCGGTTCAGCTTGGCCTCGACCCGGGCGAGGACGCGTTCCCAGATGTGCTCGCTCAT